>JBARYG010000083.1:0-37172 GCA_049647745.1 Mesorhizobium sp. | reverse complement strand
CGTTGACGCTGCTCGACCGCGAATGCGTTTACGTTCTGTCCAGCGGCTATGTGGTCGCGAAGGTCCTGACCCACGATTTCCTCTATGATTTCGAATATGCGCTCACCGTGAACAGTTCGATGTGGGTGCCGGCAGGGCCTCGCCATTCGTTGCGCAACATCGGCGACACCACGGCGGTTCTGATCGGCTTCATGTGCCTGGCGCGGCCGGATGTGCCGATCAACTGAGCAGCCGTTTCGTGATCCAGACCGCGGCTCCGGGAGGGTATATCCGGTGTCGCGGCGAAGGTGTCCTCCTGGTTGTGGAAGCACGGAGACCCGGCTAAGGTTCTGCTTTTTATGGGTGCGCGGACGATGAAAGCGGTTTCGGGCAGGTCACCGAGGCGACCGGAAGGCGTAGTCGGGTTGCAGGATGTCGCGCGCGCGGCCAATGTCTCGATCGCCAGCGTTTCGCGGGTTATCAACGGCACGGCGAAGGTCAGCGAGGTCGTCCGCCAGCGCGTCGAGCGCGCTTGTTCCGAACTCGGCTACGTGCCCAACGGCGCTGCCCGGGCGCTTTCCTCCCGCCGCACCCGTGCCGTCGGCGCCGTGGTTCCCGCTATCGAGAACAGCGGTTTCGCGATCACCATCGGCGCCTTGCAGAGCCGCCTCGAACAGGCGGGCTACACGCTTCTTCTGGCAAATAGCGGCTACGATCCCGAGGTCGAGTTGCGGATGGTGACAGCGCTGCTTACGCAAGGCGTCGACGGGCTGGTCCTGGTCGGCCATCGTCACGATCCGCGCCTCATGCCCATGCTGAAGCGCATGGGCGTCGTGTTCGTCGAGACATGGACACTGGCCAGCGACAGACCCTGCGTCGGTTTCGACAACGAGAAAGCGGCGCGCCAGATCACCGAATATCTGGTCGGCCTCGGCCATACCTCGATCAGCACCATCGCCGGCCGCACCCAGTTCAACGATCGCTCGGCCTCTCGTATCGCCAGCATGGAAGCCTTCCTCAATCAGCGCGGCCTCAAGCTGCATTCGGAACGGCTGGTGGAGCACCCCTACCGCATTCTCGACGGGAGGCTTGCCATGCGCTCGCTGCTTTCCTCCAAGGACCGGCCTACGGCAGTGGTATGCGGCAACGATCAACTTGCGTTCGGCGCGCTCATCGAGGCGGCTTCGCTCGGGGTGGACGTTCCCGGCGAGATTTCCATTACCGGCTTCAACGATCTCGACTACGCCGCCCATCTCGACCCACCCCTTACGACGTTGCGCGTTCCGGTTGAACAGATGGGAGCGATGGCAGGTGATTATATCGTGTCCAGCCTGCAGGGCGAGCCCGTCGCCGCCGTGGCCGAAATCGACGTCAGCCTGATCGTGCGCGGCAGCACCGCCCCGCCTCCGGCGCGGCGTTCCACCACCTGACGCCCGGCCATTTGGCACCCGGCGTCTTCAAGGTTTCAGCATCCAGGAGTTCGAATGTTCGCTTCGCCCCCTGTCATCGTCGCGGAATGCTTCGCGCGCCTTCCCGATCATCTGCGCCGCGCGGGCCAGCGCTCCGCCTGGCTTGATCTCCACCTGCGCGGCGCCAACCGTCATTCGCTTCTGGAAGGTCCTTCCTTCGATGCCGCCGGCCGCCTGTATCTGGTGGATGTGCCCTTCGGGCGCGTGTTGCGGGTGACCCCTGACGGCGAATTCAGCGTCGTGGCCGAATATGACGGCCAGCCCAACGGCCTCAAGATTCATCGCGACGGGCGCATCTTCATTGCCGATCACCTTCGTGGCCTGATGCTGCTCGATCCCGATTCCGGGCAGGTCGCGCCGCTGGTCGAGCAAGCCCCGGACGGTCCATTCAAGGGGGTGAACGATCTCTTCTTCGCCTCCAACGGCGACCTCTATTTCACCGATCAGGGCCAGACGGGCCAGCAGGACCCGTCCGGGCGTGTTTTCTGCCTCGACGCCGCCGGCGCCCTGCATCTCGTCCTGGACGGAATCCCTAGCCCGAACGGGCTTACCATGAACCGTGACGAATCCTGCCTCTACGTCGCGGTGACCCGCGACAACGCCATCTGGCGGCTACCCCGCCTTCTGGACGGTTCGGTGTCGAAGGTCGGTGCGTTCATCCGCATGAGCGGCGGCGTGGGGCCTGACGGCATCGCCCTGGATTCGGCCGATGGCCTGGCGGTTGCCCATATCGGCCTGGGCGCGGTCTGGGTGTTCAACGCGGTCGGGGAACCGATGCTGCGGATCAACATGCCCGAAGGACGCTCACCGACCAACCTCGCCTATGGAGGACCTGACGGGCGGACCCTTTTCATCACCGAAGCCGAAAGCGGCTGCGTGATGACGGCCCGTGTGGAGGTTCCCGGCAACCCGATGTTCGGCGGCAATAACCTGCCGCCGGCAAACTGGCTTGCCTGAAGCGGGTGTAAGCATAATTGCCCGGCAATCGGGCCGGGACGACAGAGCGAGAACTCCATCGAACTCTTGCGGCCGGTTTCGGGCCTAAAGGGGTTGCTGTGCCGATCAACGCATTCTCGCAGTCACTCCCGAAGCGCCATAGGTCTTGCTGGTGAGGTCTCTCGGACGCTGGATACGCCTTAAACCGCCTTTCCGAATTCTGGCCGATGTAAGACGCTCAGCAACTTTCTTTCCGATGCGCTATAATTTTCCGAAACGATAATTTTTGTTGCTATCGCGATAAGCTTGGCTACAGTGGCGCTTACCGTGGGAGGTTGGTTGCCGGTGTTCGATCCTGAAGAACTGGGCGCGCGCATTCGCACGCAGCGCAAGAAGGAAGGGCTGACGCTCGCCGAACTCAGCCAGCGCTCCGGCGTCGCGGTTTCCACGCTGAGCAAGCTCGAAAACGGGCAGACCACCGGGTCCGTCGAAACGATCTTCAAGATCGCGCGCGCCATGCAGGTGCTGGTCGACAATATCTTTCCCTTTGCCCCGACGGAGCTGACCAACGGACGCCTGCTTGTGACGCGCCGCGACGGAGGCGAAAGGCTCGCCATTGAGCATTACGACTATCAGCTTCATGCCGCCGGCCTGATCGGAAAGCGGATGGCGCCGCTCTATATGGCGATCAAGGCACGGAAGCCGCCGCCGGTTGACGAATGGAGCACCCATCCGGGGGAAGAATTCGCCTTCGTAGTCAGCGGGCTGGTCGAGCTGCATACCGAACACTACGCGCCGGTGCAGATCGCTGCCGGCGAGAGCGTCTATTTCGACAGCATCATGAAGCATTGCTACGTCGCCCTCAGTGACGAGGAGCCGAGACTTCTTTCGGTTTGCCTGTCTGAAGGCGCCTCGATGAAGTCGGCAACGGAAAATTTGTTCGCGAATACCGTCTCCAAGCCCTGAGCAAGGCCGGAGCGGATAAAAGGGAGGAACCATCATGAAGACGCCACTGAACTGGAGCCATCGAAATTTCAGAATATCCGCCGGCCGCTTGATCACCGGGATGGCGCTCGGCCTCGCGCTTGTCGCAGGCGCGGGATCGCACACCTATGCCGCTGACGACGACATTCTCATCGGCGGCAGCCTGTGCCTGACCGGCATCCAGGCTCCGCTCGACGAGCCGGGCCTGCGCGGTGCGGAGCTTGCGGTCAAGACAATCAACGCGAAGGGCGGCGTGCTGGGCAAGAAGCTCCGCTTCGTCAACCTTGACGGCAAGAGCGATCCCGTCACGGTAGGCAGCAACGCCGCCCAGCTTGTGGCCGAAGGCGTTCAGTACATGATCGCGCCTTGCGATTTCGACATGGGCGGACCGGCCAACCGGGAAGCGCAGAAGGCCGGGATCGTCGGCGTTTCCACCTGCGCGTCCTCGCCGCTGGCCGGCTCGGTGGCGCTTGGCGACAAGCAGTTCACGCTGTCGATGTGGAACACCGAGATGGGTGCGGCGGCGGCCGAATATGCCTTCAACACCAAGGGCTGGAAGAAGGCCTATGTGGTGACGGACACCTTCATCGACTACACGACCAGCCTCAGCGAATATTTCATCGATCACTACAAGAAGCTCGGCGGGACCGTCATCGCCGAGGACAAGTACACGCAGGGCGCGCAGGATTTTTCCGCCCAGCTTGCACGCCTGCAGCGTGCCGAAAAACCCGACGTGATCTTCATCTCCTCCTATATGCCCGATCTCGGCACGATCATTCGCACGATCCGCGAAGCCGGGATCGACGCGCCGATCCTGGGCGGCGACTCCTACGACGATCAGGGGCTATTCGACGCCCTGGGTGAAAAATTCGGCAGCAATATCTTCTTTGTAACGCACAGTTTCATGGCGCCGGACGTCACGCCGGAAATGGCCGACTTCCTCAAGCTCTATGAAGCCGAATACGGCAAGGCCCCCGACACGTCCATGGTCGCCACCGGTTGGGATGCGGTGCAGGTGTTCGCCCAAGCCGCGACGAAGGCCGGCACCACGGAAGGCGCGGCTCTGGCCAAGACGATGGAGGATATGGAATTCAACCTGCTGACCGGCAAGCTGAAATGGTCGAGCGCCAAGACCGGCCACGAGCCCGACATAGAAGCGCCGCTGGTGGAACTGAAGGACGGCAAGCCCTCCTTCATCGGATGGGTGAGGCCGACCGACGTGGCCAAGCCCGCCTACCTGATCAAATACATGGAAAAGAACAAGTAGGCGCAAAGACAAGCGCGCCGGCACCCAGCCGGGTTTCCGGCGCGCAGTCCCCCATTCGGACATGACATAAGATGACTGCCTCCACCTCACGATCGACGGACGCCGAGTGCCTGCGGGTCGAGCGCCTCTCCAAGCACTTCCTTGCCCTGAAGGCGCTTGACCAAGTCAGTCTCACCCTGAACCGAGGGGAAATCCTGGGGCTCATCGGCCCGAATGGATCGGGAAAGAGTACGCTGATCAATGTCGTCAGCGGCGTCTTGCCGCCGACCGGAGGCAGCGTCGTCCTGGATGGTACTGATATTTCCGGCTGGAAGGCGCACCGGGTCGCCAAGGTGGGCATTGGCCGTTCGTTCCAGCGCGTGCGCCTGTTCGGTGGCATGAGCGTGCTGGAAAACGTGCTGGTCGCCGCACTGAGCGTCGGCTTCGGCAGGGCGGAAGCGCTTGAGCGGGCGCATCAGGCGTTGGCGACGATGGGCGCCGAAAACTGGCTGTCCATGCCGGCGGCGGCTCTTCCCTATGGCCATCAGCGGCTGGTCGAGGTCGCTCGCGCGATCGCGATGCGTCCGCATTATCTTTTCCTGGACGAGCCGGCGGCAGGCCTCAACGAGCACGAAAGCGCCGAACTGCTCGGCCGCCTCGCGCCGCTGCCGAAAAGCCAGAACCTCGGCATGCTGATCGTCGACCACGACATGCATCTCATCATGCGCCTGTGCCACCGCCTGCATGTCCTGAATTATGGCCGCACCATCGCACAAGGCACGCCCCAGGAGGTACGGCGCATCCCCGAAGTGATCGAAGCCTATCTCGGTTCTTCCGCGGAGACGGTCCATGCTTGAACTGCGTGACATTCACGCCCGCTATGGGGCGGTGCGGGTGCTGCACGGCATATCGCTCAAGGTGCAGCAGGGCGAACTCGTTGCCGTCGTCGGCGCCAACGGTGCCGGCAAGAGCACGACGCTGTCCACCATCGCCGGCGTCGTCAGGCCGAGCGCCGGCGAGATCGTCTTCAAGGGCGAGGCGATTACCGGCCAGACGCCGGAGACCATCGTGCGCAAGGGCATCGCGATGGTTCCGGAGAACCGGGATATTTTCTCGGCGCTGACGGTGGAGCAGAACCTGCGACTTGGTGCCTATATCCGTGGCGACCGGGCGGAATATCTGCGCGATCTAGACCAGATGTTCGAGCTTTTCCCGATCCTCGCCGACCGTCGCGGCCAGGCGGCCGGCACCATGTCGGGCGGCGAGCAGCAGCAGCTGGCGATTGCGCGCGCACTGATGTCGTATCCGCAGTTGCTCATCTTCGACGAGCCTTCGCTCGGCCTGTCGCCCAAGCTTGTCGATCAGGTCTTTGCCCTGGTGCAGAAGCTGCACAAGGAGGGGATGACGATATTGCTGGTGGAACAGAACGTGGCGCAGGCACTCAACATCGCCGATCGCGCCTACCTCATCCGCATGGGCAGGGTGGAGGCTGCAGGAACGCCGCAGGAATTGCGCCAGACCGTCGATGTCGAAAGCGCCTATCTCGGCGCGGCGACGGCGCAGGCCGCAAGCGGCAGGGAGCTATGAAATGAGCGAAGCCTTCGGTTTCATCGTCAGTGCGCTCAGCCTCGGCAGCATGTACGCGCTGATGGCGCTCGGGCTGGTGCTCATCTACGGCATCCTGAAACTGGTGAACTTCGCCTACGGCGAGTTGATCATGGTGGCCGGATACACGCTTTATTTGCTCAACGGCTCACCGCTGCCCTGGCTGGTCATGGGGCTTTGCGCGATCCTGGCGGCCGTCGTCGCCAGTGTGGCGACGGAATACATCGCCTTCCGCCCCATCCGCGACAAGTCGCTGACCGCCATGCTGATCACCTCGTTCGCCGTTAGCACGTTGTTCCAGAACGCCGCACTGCTCCTGATTTCGCCGCGTTCGCGCGTCGTGCCGCTTCCCGACCTTTTCAGCCAGAGCATCGCGGTCGGAAACGTACTGATCCAGATGCGTGACATCATAGCGGTGGTGGTGACGTTCGTGCTGTTGGGCGCGCTCACCCTTCTCCTCAATCGCACGGTCCTCGGCATCGCGCTGCGCGCTGCCGCCGACAATATGCGCATGACCCGTATGCTGGGCGTGCCGGCCAATCTTCTGATTTCGATGGCGTTCGCGATCAGCGGGCTGCTGGCCGGAACGGTGGCCCTGTTCTGGCTCGGTCGCACCGCTTCGGTTACGCCGGGCATCGGCCTGGAACCGCTTATCGTCGCCTTCGTGGCCACCGTGCTCGGCGGTTTGAACAGCCTCGTCGGCGCCGTGGTGGGAGGCTACGTGCTCGCGCTCATGACGGTAGGCATCAATACCTTCCTTCCCCAGGATTTCGTCGATTACCGGCAGGCGTTTACCTTCGCGCTGGTCATCCTCGTCCTGCTGTTTCGTCCGGAAGGCCTCATTTCATCGAAGACGGGGACCGGTAACCGGCCATGAACAGCGGCACCTTCCATTCCTTGCGCAGCAGCCTGCCGACCGCGACTCTGCTCCTGCTCGTTCTGGGCGTCATCTACGCGGTCACGGAAATGATCGGCTCGCCGGTCCTCAGCCAGTTCGTCATCCGGATGTATATCTATCTGATCCTGGTTGTCGGCCTGCAGATCTTCATGGGCAATTCGAACATACTGTGGTTTCCCCATGTCGCCTTCATGGGTATCGGCGCCTATATCAGTTCCATCTGCTCGATGGAGCCGTTCCAGAAATCCATCTCGCTGACGAGCCTTTATCCGTTTCTGGCCGATATCCATCTGCCCTTCCTGCCGTCGCTTCTGGTCGGAGCCCTGGTGGCGGCGATCGTCGCGGGCATTCTCGGCCTGCCTCTCATGCGGCTTTCGGATTTCCCGGTCGTGATCACCAGTTTCGCGCTGCTGATCATCCTGCACGTCGTCATGACCAACTGGCATGCCTTGACGAACGGCCCGCAGACCTTCTTCGGCGTCGACCAGTTTACGGATCTGAAGACGGCGGCGGTCTGGGCAGCGATCGTGGTGGTGATCGCCTGCGTGTTCCGGGAATCCAAGGTCGGGCTCCAGTTGCGCGCCTCTCGCGACGATTCGATCTCGGCCGGCGCCATCGGCATTGACCTCATAAAGGTGCGCTGGCTCGCGCTGGTGCTCAGCGCCTTCATCGCCGGCCTTGGCGGCGGGCTCTTTGCGCATTTCATCACCTCGTTCACGCCTAAGGCATTCTTCCTGACCGAAACCTTCGTCATCCTGGCGATGCTGGTCATTGGCGGGCCGGCAACGGTTTCCGGTGCCGTGATCGGAACCCTGCTCGTTACGGTCATCTACCAGTCGCTGCGCTGGTTGGAGAACACATTGAACATTCATCAGGTCTTCTCGGGCAATGTCGCAGGCCTGACGGATACGGGCCTCGCGCTCATCCTCATCGCCGTGTTGATCCTGCGGCCGGGAGGCTTTCTGGAGCGGCGCGAACTGAGCCTGGGCGGATGGCTGACCCGAAGAAAGCCGGCCGCACCCTCGGCTCTGCCACAGGCATCTGCAACCGAGAAGCAGGAGTTTCCATGAGCATGTATCCGCAATGGCTATCGAATTCGATCATGTTCCAGCGCGGGGTCGGCCAGGGCCGGCAGGGAACACGCCACGAACTCGACCAGAAAGTCCAGGGCAAGTATAATTACACGATCGGCCCCTATTCCGACCCGGTGATGACGGTCGAGCCCGGCGATCGCGTCGTCTTGTGGACGGAAGATTGTTTCGAAGGCCGCATCCAGAGCGAGCAGGACAAGCCGTCCGAAATCCTGGAGATGCCGTTCATCAACCCGCAATGCGGGCCGATCATGATCAACGGGGCCGAAAAGGGCGACACCGTTGCCGTCTATATCGAATCGATCAGGCCGCGCCCCGACAAGCCTGGCGGCATTTGCTGCCTCATCAAGGATTTCGGCGGCCTTGTCGGGACCACCTATACGGCCATGCTCAATCCGTCGCTGCCTGAGATCGTCAAGAAGATCGATGTCGACGAGAAGCATGTCTATTGGAGCGACCGCGTCACGCTGCCCTACCGGCCCCATATAGGCACGCTAAGCTGCTCGCCGGAGATCGATTCGATCAATGCGCTGACGCCCGACCAGCACGGCGGCAACATGGACATGCCCGATATCGGTCCCGGCAACATCGTCTTCCTGCCGGTCAAGGTTCCCGGCGCGCGCCTGTTCGTCGGCGATTGCCACGCCTGCCAGGGCGAGGGCGAAGTCTGCGGCGTGGCCGTGGAGCATGCGGCGATCGTGACCATCCGCGTCGACCTGATCAAGAACTGGACCATCGAGTGGCCGCGGCTCGAAGCCGAGGATTTCATCATGACCATCGGTTCGGCGCGGCCACTGGAAGATGCGATGCGCATTGCCTATCGCGACCTCGTCTACTGGATGGAGAAGGACTACGCGTTCGACCGCTACGATGCCTACATGCTGCTCAGCCAGGTAGGCAAAGCCAAACTCGGCAATTTCGTTGATCCGAAATATACGATCGGTGCGGCCGTCGACAAAAAGTACCTTGCCTAGGGTACCGGTCACTCGATCGTGCCAGCCCCGATGAAATGGAGCCGCTACGCCGCAAGGGTGCGGTAGGTGATATTCTGTGCCAGTTCTACGATGAATGCGGAGAACCGCTCGACCTGCCGCTGCATGACCGGGTAATCGGTGTGAAGCTCGTTGCGCTGTCGCGGGCCGAAAAGGTCGTCGCTGCTGCGGGTGGCGCTCACAAGGTGCAGGCCATCCACGCGGCGCTGCGCGGGAAATTCGTCGGCATTCTCATCACCGACGAGACGACGGCCGCAGGCCTCATCGAAATCAAGGGCTGAGCCATGACCACTTCCTACCTGCTGGCCGTCGACGCCGGGACCGGCAGCGGCCGTGCCGTCATCTTCGACACCGACGGCAACCAGATCGCCAGCGCCCAGCAGGAATGGTGGCACAAGACCGATCCGCGCTTTCCGGGTGTTCAGGTAGTGCCGGAGCATGGTTCCCCGTCCTGCTTTCGAGAAGCGGCAGCTTGGGTGAACAGGCACCGGTTGTCCGATCTCGAACGTTGGCGTGCCGTGGGGGATAGAAATTTTCGATAAGCCGGCCGACGGCGAATCTATTGGACAAGGGCAGGGCTGCTCCGTAGCGTTTTGGGCAGGCTGGTTCTGCCAGCTGCCAACCGGCGTTTCGGAGGTCGACCATTTCCATGATGACGTTGCTCAACGGCCCAAACACGCCCTTCGGTCGCCTGGCATGGGCGGCGGCGCTGGAACTGGGGATCGAGGTCGAGAACCGGGTAATCGACGTTTACAACGCCGAGTTTCTCGACGCCTTCAATCCCCTGCGCCAGATCCCGACGCTGGTTCTCGATGACAAGCTTGCCCTTTTCGACAGCCGCGTGATCTGCATGTATTTTGCTTCGCTACGTGCCGGAGCCGACGAGTTCATCCCGCAGGCCGACTGGGCGGTTCAGTCGAGATGGAGCCTGGCTGTCGGGTTGATGGAGGCGAGCGTCGCGCGGACGATGGAAATGCGGCGGCCGCCCTCCGAGAGGAACATGGCGGCGGTGGCCGGGCATGACCAGCGCGTCGCAAGGGCAATATCGGCCTTGGAGCAGGCGGCGGATGAGATTTGTGTGAAAGACGCCCGCATCGATCGGCTGGCGACCGCGGTCGTGCTTGAATATATCGACTTCCGCTCCGTCAGCGACTGGCGCGGCAATGCACCCCGTCTTGCTGGCTGGCTTGAAAGCGAAACGGCGCGGCCGTCACTCGCTGTAACCCGGCCTTACGACAACCGGCCGGTTGCCTGAAGAAATATCGGCGGCGGTTTGGCGTTCGGTTAGCCCATCTGATTTTCAGAAAAGCGGCCAGCGATAATAGAATTTTCCAAGAACAGGAGTGAGCAGTATCGTTCTGTGACGTTGTCGCAAGGGAGGACGATACATGGCTATGTCGCGAATTGATATCAGCTGCGATATGGGTGAGGGTTTCGGTCAATGGAAACTGGGCGAAACGGACGATACCCGGCTGATGACAATGATCAGCTCCGCCAATATAGCGGCTGGCTTCCATGCGGGCGATCCCAACCTCATTGACCAGACCATACGGCTTGCCGTCGCCAACAAGGTCGGTATCGGCGTACATCCCGGCTATCGTGATTTGCAGGGTTTCGGCAGGCGGCGGATCGCAGGCAGCAACGAGGAACTCATCAACGATATCGTCTATCAGGTCGGCGCGGTGCGTGAATTCGCGCGCCGGCATGGCGGCAGTCTACAGCACGTCAAGCCGCATGGTGCGCTCTATATGGAACTGGCCGATAACGAGGCGTTGTCACGCGCTTTCGTCGATGTCATGCGGGTGATCGCGCCCGATGCCTTCATCTATTGCATGGGCGCATCGGAAACCTATCGGATAGCCAGGGAGATGGGGCAGCCGGTCGTGCGCGAATTCTATGCCGACCGCGACTACCACCGCGATGGCAAGATCGTGTTTGCCAGGAAGGTAGATCGTTTCGACAACAAGGCTGTTGCGGACAAGGTCGTGCGCGCATGCAAGGAAGGCAAAGTGCTGACTGTCGAGGGCGGCGACATCGATATCGGATTCGAGTCCATCTGCATCCATTCCGATACGCCCGGCGCCCCCGTACTGCTGCAGGCCGTCCGGCGCGCGCTGGAAGAGAACGGTATCCGTATCGTGCCCGTTTCGCAGAACGACAGGGCCTGAAACTCGCTGCAGTGCCGACCTATGCCGGCGCGTGCTGCCCGATCGAGAAGGCGCGCCGGAAATAATCCCGGAAGGCATCCATTGCCGGCGAGAAGCCGACATTGCGACGCCACGCCAACCCGATATCCATGGATGGAACCGGGTCGCGCGGGATGATGGTTTCGATGCGCTTTCCTTCCAGGGACCATGGCCTGTGTACCATGTCTGAAAGGATTGCCACGCCGTGACCATTGGCAACCATGGAGCGGACGGCCTCTGTCGAGGCAGTCCTCAGCTTGACCTGCGGGCGGTAGGGCGTCTGACTCCAGTATCGAAGCGCCGTGTGCGCAGCCTCGTCGACCGTGAGCATGATATAGGGTTCCTCGGCGATCTCCTTCAGCCCGACGCTGTCGAGCGACAACAGAGGATGCCTGGAAGGAAGCCATAGCCGGCGCCGGGAACTGAGCAACGTTTCGGTCGAAATTTCGGGGTTGACGGTGTTCGACGTCAGGATGACGGCCATATCGTAGCGGTTCGACAGCAGCCCTTCCTCGATGGCGTCGCGTGTCAATTCGAAAAGCTGGATTTGCAGCTTGGGATAGCTGCGCGACAGCCGGTCGATGTGATGCGGCAGGAAGTAACCGAGCACCGTATAGGTAGCGGCAACGTTAAGCTGGCCTTCGATGTCGCACGACGGCACCTTGACTGTCATGGCTTCCGAAAGTTTGTTCAGGATGTCGTAGGCATGGAAAAGGAACTCGCGCCCCGCCGGCGTCAGCTCCATGCCGTGCGCGGTGCGGGTGAACAGGTCCACTCCTGTCGCGCTTTCCAGCTCCTTGATAGCGGTGGTGATGGCCGACTGCGAGATCGACAGGTCGATAGCGGCCTGGGAAATCTGCCCGTGCTCGGCCGTCGAGACGAAGTAGCGGATTTGGCGAATGGTCGGGATCAATTTCGGTCCCCTCTCATTTTCTGCGAAAGGTCGCACCCCACATCGGAAAAAGCAATATCAGAATAGTGCAACCCGATGGAGCCTGGCGCAGCTTTGGGGTCGCGTCGTAAGAAATTCCAAGCACTCTTACATATTCGGGACATCCGGGTTCGATGCAATCGCCCGAAGTAATATCTGGAAAACAGAATTTGAGATTCTGGTAATTGAATTATCCAATGCCGAAACGCCACGCTAGCATGTTGGTAAATGGCTGGCCAACAGCCTGAAGGGAACAAGCGCAGGGGAGTGGCGTGGCGATTTCCATCGTCGATATAAACTGTGACATGGGAGAGGGCTTCGGCCAATGGCGCCTTGCTGATGCCGAGGACAGCCATCTCCTGGAGTTCATCAGTTCCGCCAATATCGCCACGGGATTCCACGCCGGCGACCCCAATCTCATGGACCTGACGGTGCGTCTTGCCGCTGAACGCGGTGTCGGCATCGGCGCCCACCCTGGCTATCGTGACCTGCAGGGCTTCGGGCGACGCAGGATCAGCGCCAGCAGCGAGGAAGTGGTCAATGATATCGTCTATCAGGTCGGAGCCTTGCGCGAATTCGCGCGCCGTCACGCCGCCCGTATCCAGCATGTGAAGCCGCATGGTGCCATGTACATGGACATTGCCGTCAGCGAGCCGTTGTCGCGCTCACTGGTGCAGGCAATGCGAACCATCGCTCCCGACGCCTTGCTGTTGTGCATGGGGTCTTCCGAAACCTATCGGATAGCGAAAGAGGCGGGGCAGCCTGTGGCGCGGGAGTTCTACGCCGATCGCGACTACAACAGCAGCGGCTCCATCGTCTTCACCCGGCGCGCGCAAAAACTCGACCCGCAGGCCGTGGCGGACAGGGTGCTACGTGCTTGCCTCGAAGGCAAGGTGGATACCGCCGAGGGCGAGAGCATCGACATCGAGTTCGAGTCGATCTGCTTTCATTCCGACACGCCCGGCGCCGCGGATTTGGTGCAGCGAATGCGATCCGAACTGATCGCGCATGGAATCCGCATCGCACCCCTGTCGGAAATCCAGCTCTAGTCGGCGAAGTCAAGCGAGAGGCGAAGAAGATGAGCAAGGCAGAAATCAGGTCACCGCTTCCGGGCACATTCTACCGCAAGCCTGCTCCCGACAGCCCGCCTTTCAAGCAGGATGGAGATGCGGTTGCCGCCTCCGATGTGATCGGCCTGATCGAGGTGATGAAATCCTTCCACGAAATCAAGGCCGGTCTTGATGGAGGCAGCATCACCTTCGTGGTCGATGATGGCGATCCCGTCATGGCCGGGCAGGTGCTGGCGGAGGCCGAGCAGTGACCATTCGCTCGCTGCTTATCGCCAATCGCGGCGAGATCGCCGTGCGCATCAATCGCGCCGCGAAGGCCTTGGGGATGCGTACCGTCCAGGTCTACAGCCAGGCGGACGCCAGTTCGCTTGCGGTCAGACTGGCCGACGAGGCGAGCGAGATCGGACCGCCGGCGGCGAGAAAGTCATATCTCAACATCGATGCGGTCATTGCTGCCGCGAAGGCGGCCAAGGTCGATGCCGTGCATCCCGGTTACGGTTTTCTGTCCGAGAATGCCGATTTCGCCGATGCGGTGACGGCAGCGGGCATCGCCTTCGTCGGCCCTTCCGCCGAGGCGATCCGTCTGCTGGGCGACAAGGTCGCGGCCCGTCGTGTCGCCGCCGAGGCAGGCGTCCCGACGGTGCCGGGTAGCGATGGACGCGTTGGCAATGTCGAGGAGGCGCGCGCGATCGCCGCCCGCATCGGCTTTCCGCTGATGATCAAGGCCGCTGCCGGTGGCGGCGGTCGCGGCATCCGCATTGTCTCTTCCATGGAAGAATTCGAACGCCAGTTCCCGCAGGCGTCTGCCGAAGCGGCGGCGGCTTTCGGCGATGGCGGTCTCTACATCGAGAAGGTGATCGAACGGGCCCGTCATGTGGAGGTGCAGATCCTGGGCGACGGCAAGAACTTCGTGCACTGCTTCGAGCGCGAATGCTCGCTGCAGCGGCGGCGGCAGAAGGTTTGGGAAGAAGCGCCGTCGGTTACCCTCAAGCCGCATATCCGCCAGCAGCTTTGCGCCAGCGCCGTTGCTTTGGCAAAGGCGGTTGCGTATCGCGGCGCCGGCACGGTGGAATATCTCTACGACGATGCCAGCGAAGAGTTCTATTTCATAGAGGTCAATACCCGTATCCAGGTCGAGCATCCCGTCACTGAGATGATCACGGGCATCGATCTCGTGCAGGAAATGCTGCGCATTGCCGGTGGTGAACCGCTGTCGGTGAAGCAGGAGGAAATTCACGTTTCCGGCCATGCCATCGAATGCCGGATCAATGCCGAGGATCCCTACCGCGATTTCATGCCGGCTCCGGGTCTCGTCAGCGAACTGGAAGTGTCGAGCGGCGACCAGATCCGCTTCGATACGCTGCTCTATGCCGGCTACGAGGTTTCGCCGTTCTACGATTCGCTGCTCGGCAAGCTTGTCGTGCACGGCAAGGACAGGGCCGATTGCCTTAAGAGGCTGCGCGGCGCGCTGGCAGCGCTGAAGATCGTCGGCATCGCGACCACTGTGCCGCTGCACCAGGCGCTGGCGGCCGATCCCGAGGTGGCGGCCAGCCGCTACCACACCCGTTTCCTGGAACACTGGCTTCAGACCGTCTTTGCGCCGGCGCAAGACGGCAGGGAGGAGGCGCGATGAACCGCTACACATTCGGTGGCGACGAACATCTGTTCGTCGAGTGCGACGAGAGCATGTCACTCGAGGCCTTTTTCAAGAGCCTGTCCATGACTACCGCGATCCGCGAGAGCAGGATCGCCGGCGTGACTGAGATTTGCCCGGCCAACGCCTCCCTCCAGGTGAAGTTCGACCCCGATGTCATTTCGCCCGACGACATCCTGCGTGAAGTGAGGGCTATCGAGCGTGATGCGGAGAAATCCGATCCGGTCATCGGCACGCGAGTCGTGGAAATTCCCGTCTTCTACCAGGACCCGTGGACGCATGAGACGCTTATGCGCTTTCGCGAGCGGCATCAGGACCCTTCCACCACGGATATCGAATACGCAGCGCGGATTAACAACCTCGACGGCGTCGACGCCTTCATCGCCGCGCATAGCGGCTCGCCCTGGTTCGTCTCGATGGTGGGTTTCGTCGCCGGCCTGCCCTTCATGTATCAGATGGTCGATCGGTCGCGGCAGTTACAGGTGCCGAAATATCTGCGCCCGCGCACCGACACGCCGCGCCTCACCGTCGGCCACGGCGGCTGCTTCGGTTGCATCTATTCCGTGCGCGGCGCTGGCGGCTACCAGATGTTCGGCATCACTCCGATGCCAATCTTCGATCCGACCCAGACGACCAGCTACCTGCGCGATTTCATGGTGTTCTTCCGACCGGGCGACATCGTGAAGTTCAAGCCCGTGGGCCGTGACGAATACGACGCTACCGTCGCCGATGTCGATGCCGGTCGCTTTTCGCCACGCATACGTGACGTGACCTTCGACCTGCGCGACTTCACCAAGGACATGGACGGTTACAACCGCAGCCTGGAGGACAAGCTCAATGGCCGTTAAGGTTCTCAATCCCGGGCTTTCCACGACCGTGCAGGATCTCGGCCGGCCGGGTTACTTCCATCTCGGCATTCCTGTTGGCGGCGCCATGGACAATCTGGCGCTGCGCGCGGCCAACCTGCTGGTCGGTAATGAAGAAGGTGCCGCCGGCCTGGAAGCGGTTTTCATCGGTCCCGAACTGGAGTTCACCGCCGACGCGCTCGTTGCCGTTACTGGTGCGGAGATGCCGATCAAGGTTGATGGCGAGGAACAGCCTTCGTGGACGGCATTCAGGATGAAAGCCGGTCAGGTGCTCAGTTTCGGTTTCCTCAAGACCGGCGCACGCATTTACATTTCGATTTCGGGCGGCATCGATGTTCCGCAGGCGCTGGGCAGCCGCTCCACCTACCCCATCGGCGCGCTCGGAGGCTTCAAGGGCCGCGCGATAGCGAAAGGCGATGAGCTTCCCGTCGGCAAGGCGGCCTCCGCCCGCGAGGGCAAAAGCCTGCCGCAACCGTTGCGCCGTCGTCCCGACATGCCGGCGGAGCTGCGTGTTTTGCCGGGACTCTATTGGCACCGCATCGTCGAGGATTCGCATCGCTCCTTCTTCGATGACACCTGGAAGGTCGCGCCTGAGGCGGACCGCATGGGCTATCGCTTCCGCGGCGGCTCTCCCATGAAGTTCGTCGAGCGCCAGCAGCCTTTCGGTGCGGGCTCGGACCCATCCAACATAGTCGACAGCTGTTATCCGTACGGTTCGGTTCAGATTCCGGGAGGTACCGAGCCGATCATCCTGCATCGCGATGCGGTTTCGGGTGGCGGCTACTTCATGGTGGGTACGGTGGTTTCCGCCGACATGGACCTCATCGGTCAGCTTCAGCCCAATACCCCGACGCAATTCGTCAAGGTGGACATGGCTGCCGCGTTGCAGGCCCGTGCCGATCGTGCGGCCCTGCTCGACAGAATCCGGGAGGCGCTTCACTAGCGCGGACAGATGGCGCCGAAGCGGCTTCCGGTAGTGCATTCAACAACAAATGGGGAGTGAGATGAAAACGATAGCAAAACTGCTGCTTGCCGGTTCGGCCCTGATCGTGGCCAGCAATGTGCAGGCGAAAGACTGGTTTCCTTACGACGCCGCAAAGATCGAGCCGCCATTCTCGGCGGACGGAAAGTCGGTGGACGTATCTTACGTGCCGCTCGAAAAGGCCAGCAAGCCGTGGAAAATCTGCGTATCCTTCCCGCATATGAAGGATGCCTACTGGCTGGGCGTCGACTATGGTGTGGCAGAAGAGGCCAAGCGCCTCGGCGTATCGATGAACCTGCTCGATGCCGGTGGCTATACCGAACTCAATACGCAGATCTCCCAGATCGAAGATTGCGTGGCCAACGGTGCGCAGGCAGTGGTTATCGGCGCCATCTCCTTTGATGGCCTGAACAATCTGGTGGCAGAAATCCGGAAGAAGAACATTCCGGTCATCGACGTCATCAACGGCATTTCCTCCCCTGAGGTTTCCGCCAAGTCGCTGGTTTCCTTCTACACGATGGGGCATTCGGCCGGCGAGTACCTGGCCAAGAAGCATCCCGCTGGCAGCGAGGAAGTGAAAGTCGGGTGGTTCCCCGGACCGGCCGGCGCCGGTTGGGTCGAGGCGGCCAACAAGGGCTTCCTGGATGCCGTGAAGGACTCCGCTGTGAAAGTGCTCGAGCCCAAATACGGCGACACCGGCAAGGAAGTACAATTGAAGCTGGTCGAGGACGAGCTACAGGCTAATCCCGATATGCGCTATGTCGTCGGCACTGCCGTAACGGCCGAGGCCGCACAAGGGCTGATCCGCGAGCGTGACTTGCAGGGCAAGGTCGATCTTCTCGCATTCTACATGACGCCGGGCGTATTCGAAGGCATCAAGCGTGGCTTCATCCTCGCCTCGCCAGCCGACTCGATGGTCATCCAGGGCCGTATCGCTGTCGACCAGGCCGTCCGCATCCTGGAAGGCAAGGACTACATCAAGCATGTCGGTCCGAAGATCTTCGTCGTCGATCCGAGCAACGTCAACACGGTAGACCACGACACCATCCTGCCGCCGGATGGCTACAAGCCGGTCTTCAAGGTCAACTAGCATCGTATGGCGCCGGCTTCGCATGGAGCCGGCGCCGCTCTCAAGGGATGGAACCCAGGCAATGGCGCCTCTGGTCGAAATGACCGGCATCACCAAGGAATTCGCTGGCGTGAAGGCGCTTTCGGGCGTCGATTTCCGCCTCGAATCCGGCGAAGTGCATGTACTGTTCGGTGAGAACGGCGCCGGCAAGTCGACGTTGACCTCCATCCTCTCCGGTGTGTTCAGGCAAACTTCGGGTACGTTGCGGATAGATGGCGAGGAGGCTGAACTGAGTTCGGTCCATGATGCTGCCGCACGCGGCATTGGTACCGTGTTCCAGGAATTCTCGCTCGTTCCCACGCTGCGCGTATTCGAAAACCTCTACCTCGGGCGTGAGCCTCGAAAAGGCCCGTTCATCGATCGCGCCGCCATGCGCGAAGGCGCGCGCCGCGTCTTTGGCGACCTTGGTTTCAACATCGACATCAATCGGCGTGTATCCGATCTGTCGCGCGCCGAACAACAGATGGTGGAGATTTCGAAGGCTTTTCTGGCGAAGGCGCGCGTGCTCATTCTCGATGAGCCGACAGCATCGCTGACGGAAAAGGAGACGCGAAAGCTCTTCGACTTCATTGCCAAGGCGAAGGCCGATGGCGTCGGCATCGTCTATATCTCGCATCGCATTCAGGAGTTCGCCCAGATCGCTGACCAGATCAGCGTGTTGCGGGACGGCCGGTTGATCGGTACCGTTTCGGCGCGCGACACCAGCGAGCGCGAACTGGTCGAACTGATGACCGGCCGCTCGATCGACAAGATTTACCCGGAAATCGCCCGCAAGCAGGATGGCGAAACGGTAATGTCGCTACACGACGTACGAACCTGGGGCGCGCATGGCATCTCGCTCGATGTCAGGGCTGGCGAAGTGCTTGGCGTCGCCGGATTGGTCGGCAGCGGAAAATCCCGCCTGTGGCGTGGCGTACTGGGATTACAGCCGCTTCTTGCCGGCCGGGTAGTCGTCAAGGGGCGCGACGTTACCGGGCAACTGACGCGAAAGCTGCTTGACGAAGGCATCTTCTATCTTCCGCCCGACCGCAAGAACGAGGGCCTGCAAATGACCGCGTCGGCGCGCGACAACATCGCGTTGACGCTGCTCGACCGCGCGGACGTATCCGGCCCGATGGGCTTCGTTTCCCCTGGGCGGGTGAGACGGTTGGCGGCTGAAATCGGCCAGCGTGTCGACATTTCTCCCGATTACATGAAGCGTGCGGTGGTCAACCTGTCCGGCGGCAATCAGCAGAAGGTCCTCTTCGGCAAGGGCTTCGGCCGTGACCGCGAAGTTTACATATTCGACGAACCCACGGTCGGCGTCGATATGGGGACACGAGCGGCGCTCTACCGGCTCGTCAAGGAAATCGCCGAGGCGGGCAAGGCCGTCGTCCTGATATCGTCGGACCTGCCCGAAGTAATGAATCTCGCCCATCGCCTGCTGGTCTTCTCGCAAGGGCGCATTTCAGCAGAACTCGAAGGGTCATCGATAACCGAGGAGAACGTGCTCAAGCACTTCTTCACTGACGCGAGGGTTTCGGCATGACGGTTTCGGGGGGTGGAGCCTTGGTAAACGGAGCGACGGGCAGGACCGGCGGCATTGGCGGCGTGTTGAAAGCCTTGTTCCTGCGGTTAGGCGTGCTGCCGTTCTTCCTTGCGGCAGCGTTGATCGTGTTCGCACTGGTGTCGACTCAGTTCCTGTCGCTGCAGAACCTCACCAATGTCGCCAGGCAGTCCGTCTATCTTGTGCTGGTGTCGCTCGGGCAGATGCTGGTGCTCATTTCTGGCGGTTTCGACCTCGCGGTCGGGACGGCGATAGCCCTGACGTCGGTCGTATCGGCCATGGCGATGGTGACGCTGGCGGCGTCGATGCCGGACATGGTCTGGCTGGCGATCCTGCTCGGTGCTCTTGCCGGTTTCGGCGCCGCGTTTCTGATCGGCGCCCTGAACGGCATCGGTGTCGCCCAGTTTGGCGTCTCACCCTTTATCATGACGCTCGGTGTGCAGTCTGTCGGTGCCGGTATCGCGTTGTTCCTGACCGGCGGTGTTCCGATTGCCAACCTACCCTTCGAATTCGGCAACTTCTTCGGTTTCGGCCGCGTATTCGGCATACCGGTTCCGGTCCTCTTTGCGCTCGTTGCAATCGTGGTCGTCTGGCTGCTGATGAATCGGACCCGCTTTGGCGCTCACCTTTATGCAGTCGGCGGCAACATCAAAGCGGCAAACCTGTCGGGGGTCCACACCAAGAAGACGCTGTTCTTCGCCTACGTCGCCTGCGCGCTGCTGGCTTCCATCGCCGGCGTGTTGATGACGGCGCGGGTTGAATCGGGCGAAACCAATCTCGGTGGCACCATCGCGCTGGAATCGATTGCCGCCTGTGTCATTGCCGGCGTTTCCCTGCGTGGCGGCATAGGCAGGGTGGAGAATGTGGTACTCGGCGCCTTCTTCATCACCTTGCTCCAGAACGGCATGAACATGGCGCAGATCGGATCGTACCTGCAGATGATCTTGCTCGGTTCGCTGCTGATCCTCGCCGTCATCTTCGACCAGGTGCGCTACCGCATGCTCGTGGGCAACCGTTGAGCCGGCCAAACCAGAAACCATAGCGGAGGATCAACCATGTATTCGAACTATCCGACCCTTGCCCAGAAAATCATTCCCGGCAGCGCCGGCCTGACGCGCAACGTCATGCTGGCGGTCGGCGGCTCGCTGCTTTTGTGGGCATCGGCCCGACTCCAGGTGCCGTTCTATCCGGTTCCGATGACCATGCAGACCTTCGTCGTGCTGATGATCGGCGCGGCCTATGGCTGGCGGCTGGGCGCGGCCACCGTTGCCCTCTATTTGCTGCAAGGCGCGCTCGGCATGCCCGTCTTCGCCGGCACGCCCGAGAAGGGCATCGGCCTGGCATATATGGTCGGCCCGACCGGCGGTTATCTTATCGGCTACGTTGCTGCTGCCGCCGTTACCGGCGCGCTAGCCGGACTGGGTTGGGATCGTCGGGTGTCAACCACCATCCTGTCGATGCTGGCCGGCACCGCTGTCATCTATGCCTTTGGCATTGGCTGGCTCGGCATGGTCGTCGGCTGGGACAAGCCGGTGTTCGCCTGGGGACTGACGCCGTTCCTGCTTGGCGATCTCATCAAGCTGGCGCTGGCCGCGGCTGTCTTGCCGATGACGTGGAAACTGATCGCTGGCCGCTCTTCCTCCCGATAGGACGAGGTCTTGTCATCCATCCACGCAGGAGCAGGAGGAAAAGTCGTGCCGGCCCTCCGCGACGAAAGCCTGTTTATGGCCGGCACCGTTGCCGAGGCGCTCTCCGCGCTCGCCGACCGGGGGTCCGAAGGCGCGGCCCTCGCCGGTGGGACATGGATCATGCGTGCGCCGATCAGGCGCGAGTCTTCGGCGCAATTCCATGTCGGGATCGGCCGGATTCCCGAGCTGAATGCCATCGATGTCGCTGCAGACCGCATCCGTATCGGCGCCTGCGTCACACATAGCCAGCTGGTGGCACGGCTGGTCGGTATCGCGTCATGCAATGGCTTGGTCACCGCAGCCGGAAGTGCCGCGAATCCTGCAATAAGGGGTATGGCGACCGTGGGTGGAAACCTGTCGGCTTGCGATTTCCCAGCTGCCGATCTGCCGCCTGCGCTGCTGTGTCTCGACGCGGAAGTTGAGGTTGGTGTGAACGGCGGCGGAATGCAGCGTCTGCCGATCGAACGGTTTCTCGCGACACGCAAGAATCTCGAACCTGGAACGCTGGTGACCGGCATTACCGTCTCCCGCCAGCCGGTTCTGACCGGCCATGCGAGGCTGCCACTGCGCAAGGCAGGAGATTATCCTGTCGCCATCGTCAGCATTGCTGCCACCATTGGGCGAGATGGATCGGTCGAGGACGCCATGGTCGCCGTGGGTTCCGTGGAATCTTCGGCCCGGCGGTGGCCGCAACTGGAGCAGCGGTTGAAAGGGCTTGCACTCGATGCCCATAAGGCTGGCACGCTGGCCGAAGCAGAGCTTGGTGTCTTTACCGGTCGCGACGGGGTCGAGGCTCCGGGATGGTATCGAGTACAGGTATTGCCGGCCTTGGTCCGCCGCGCGGTGCAGGCCGCCCTAAGCAGCCATTCATGAGAATTGTTGAAAGCGAAGGGCGCGCATGCCGACGACACTGACTATCAATGGAGAGCAACGCGTGTCTTCCAGCGGTTCGATGACGCCGCTCATCGATGTGCTGCGCGATGAATTTTTCCTCACCGGTGCTAAGGCGGTGTGCCGCGAGGGTTTTTGCGGGGCCTGCACTGTCCATATCGATGGCCAGCCGGTCGTTTCCTGTCTGGTGCCGATTGGCACGGTCGGAGACCGGGAGATACGCACCGTGGAATCACTGGAAACCGCGGGCAAGCTTTCCCCCCTGCAGCAGACCATGGAAGAACACGACGTGGTCCAGTGCGGCATGTGCTTTCCCGGCATCCTGATGGTGCTGACCGGTTTTCTACGTGAGCATCCGCGCGCTGGCCGCGACGAAATCAAGGCCGCGCTGGCGGGCAACATCTGCCGCTGCACCGGCTATGAGCGGCTGGTCGATGCGGCCGCCGAACTCGCCAGGCGGAGTTGAGCCGATGCCACGACCCGATCCGTCGACCGTCACCATGAACCTGCCGCGTCGCGATGCGCACGACAAGTTGCTCGGCCGCACGCGCTATACGATCGACCGCGCCTTGCCGCGCATGCTGCATGCGGCCATCCTCCGCTCCGAAATAGCCTCGGCACGGATCGTGAAGATCGATACCACCCGCGCCAGGCAGATGCCGGGCGTACGCGCCATTGCGCTGGCCGAGGACGCGCCCGGCATGCACGGCATCGGTATCGCCGACCATCCGCTGTTCGCCTCCGGCGTTATCCGTTTTCATGGCGAGCAAATCGCCGCCGTAGCCGCTGATACCTACGAGCAGGCCCAGGCGGCTGCCCGCGCCATCGAGGTCGAGCTGGAACCGCTGCCGGCCGTACTGACCATGGCCGGGGCGCTGGCGTCCGGCGCGCCGCTGGTCCACCCCGACTGGAAGAACTATGAAGTCCTGTTCGAGGGCGGGGCGCGGGGTGGTAACGTTGCCTGGGAGGCGACGGTGGTACGCGGCGACACCGACGCCGCTTTCGCCCGCGAGGATGTCGTGGTGGTGGAGAGCTGCTTCCGGGTCGGCCGCCAGAACCACGTCTCGCTGGAACCGCGCGCCGTGATCGCCAGCTATGAGGACGGGCGCTACCACCTCGAAACGTCCACACAGGTTCCCTGGACGGTCCGCAACCAGACGTCCAAGCTGCTAGGTGTTCCCCCCTCGCAGGTACGTGTCACGGTGCCTCCGGTGGGAGGGGGATTCGGTCAGAAATTCGACTGCACGCTGGAGCCCTATGCGGCGATCCTGGCGCGGAAATCCGGCCAGCCGGTGCGTCTCGTCTATTCACGGCAGGAAGAGATGCTGACTTGCCTGTGCCGTGAGAACGCCGAAATCAAAATCCGGTCGGCGGTGACACACACGGGCGAAATCGTCGGGCGCGAAGCGGTCGTCCTGATGGATTGTGGTGCCTATGGCGGCGAGCAGATTTTTCTCACCACGATGACGGCCCATACGCTGATGGGTAACTACAGGCTCGGTGCAGTCAAGCTGGCGAGCCGCGCCGTTTATACCAACACCGCTCCCAACGGCGCGTTCCGCGCCTGCAACGGCGTCTACAACACCTTTGCGCTGGAGCGGCATACGGACGAGATCTGCCAGGCGATCAGCATGGACCCGTTCGAGTTCAGGCGCAGGAACGTGCTGGGCGACGGCGATATCGGCGCGACCGGGCAGATCTTCGAGGGTGACGTGCTCGGCCCGATGCTGGACCGCATGGCCCGGATGCGTGATGCCTCGCCTTCGAGGAAGCATCTGGCGGGCAACCGTCTCTATGGCCATGCCACCGTGGTAGGCACCTGGTTCATCTTCGTCGGGCCCTCGACCGCAACGATCAACCTGAATGCCGACGGCAGCGCGACGCTCATTACCGCCGGCGTCGAACTGGGGCAGGGCACGATGGTGCAGGCACTGCCGCAGATCGTTGCGCACGAACTCGGTCTCCATCCAAACGACGTCATCGTGCGTCCCGCCGATACCGATGCGGCCGGCTTCGACCTTGGCGTTGGCGGCGGGCGAACGACCGTCTCGGTCGGTGCTGCGAGCCGCGCTGCCGCCGAAGACATCCGCAACAAGCTGCTAAAGGCAGCCGCCGAACTGTTGCAGAGTGCGCCGGAAAAGCTGGC
Source organism: Mesorhizobium sp. (assembly GCA_049647745.1). Taxonomy (GTDB): domain Bacteria; phylum Pseudomonadota; class Alphaproteobacteria; order Rhizobiales; family Rhizobiaceae; genus Mesorhizobium. The sequence continues at coordinate 12,883 of JBARYG010000083.1, read as the reverse complement.
GCTTCGCAACGGTCGGGTGGAAATCGAGGGAAAGGAGGGGTCGGGCATGACCGTTGCCCAGCTCGTCCAGCATATACACAGGACGACCGGCCCGGTCGTCGGCTCCGGTTCCTTCACCAATCCCGGCGTGCCGTCGATCCCCGGCTGCGCGGCGGGCCACTTCATCGACGCTATCGACATTCCCGTTTTCAACGTCCACGACTGCGAGGTGGCGGTCGATCCCGAAACCGGCCATGTCGATATACTGAGCTACAAGGTCGTGCAGGATGTCGGCCGCGCGCTCAACCCTCGCGCCATTCATGGTCAGATACAGGGCGGTGTAACTCAAGGGATCGGCTATGCGCTGCACGAGGAGCACACGATCGGCGAGGATGGCTGCATTCGACAGAACAGTCTCGAAACCTACCGCGTGCCGTTGGCGCAGGACACCCTGCCCATCGAGATCGAGCTGTATGAGGGCGCGCCTTCCATTGGACCGCTGGGCGTCAAGGGCGCTGGCGAAGTGCCCATCCTGAACCCGCCGGCGGCAATCGCCTGCGCCGTCGCCAACGCCACCGGATGCCGGGTACAACAGACACCGCTGACCCCGCCAAGGGTGCTGGGCATGATGTTGGGACGGGAGGCGGAAGTGACGCTCCCGCATATTTCTGCGAACTGGTGGGACAACGTTTTCAGGCGGCCAGTCTAGAATTATTGCCCGCAAACCAGTCATCTATTTGCATGACGGACTTCAGACCGGCGTGACCGTACGACAGCGCTACGGTCACGAGGTGTCGGGAGGAGCCATCTGCCGGCTCTCCTTCACGGCCGTCGAGGAGAGCGTCGATGCGCCCTTTCCACGTGATGCTTTCTGGAGCCTGAACCGGCCCCTTTTTGTCACCACCCTTTGTCAGTCAGTATTGCCCAGGAAAAGAGTGCGCCGTTAAAACCCGGCCCTTAGGCCGGGCTCGCCGCGGCAAGCACGCTCCGCACCGTCGGCCAGATTCGTGATATGTGGCCTGTGAGGAGTTGCCTTGCCTTTGGCGCATTTCCTTCTTCGATCGCCGCAACAATCTCTGCGTGCTCGCGGACGGCTTCCTGCCATTCGGGGTGAGTCGGCGTTCCCAGGTAACGCACGCGACGAAGCCGTGCGGTGTAGGCCCGATGGGTGTCGCTCAGGAATAAATTGTGGGCGCTTTCGACGATTCGTGCGTGCAGGTCCTGGTTGAATTTGGAATAGGCCAACTTGTCGCTCGCAGCGAACGCGGTTGCCGCATCCTCCTGAAGGCGTTTCAGGGCGACCACGTCGTCGCGACTGGCCCGTTCGCAGGCGAGACCAACAGCAAATCCCTCGAGCTCGGCCAGGACCTCAATCAGGTCGCGCGCTTCTTCCGGGGTGAGGCTGGCAATATAACTGCCTCGGTCGGGGATAATGGTCACCAGCCCTTCAACCGCGAGGACCTTCAGGGCCTCTCGAATCGGGGTTCGCGAGACGCCGAGTTGTTCCACGAGTTCCAACTCGTTGACGAATGTTCCCGGAGCCATCGAGCCACCGACGATCCGGTCTCGCAGCAGTTCGGTGACCTCGTCATGCAATGAACGCCGGACGAGGGTCGGTCGCCCGTCTAGATGCAGATATTTTGGCTGGCGTTGTCGCATAGGTTGTCTATCTCGCACTGAATCCCGCCCGGAGCAACCAAGCCGTGATACCAAAATCCTGCTTGCGGTAATTCTATAATTATGTAATCAAGAAGCAAGAGCAAGGCTGGTGAACCCGCCGGAGACGGCGGCACTGGGAGGGGCGCATGTCAGAAGAAATCCAGTTGGACCGTCGCGATGCGCTCGCGACCATCACCTTCAACCGACCCGAAAAGCACAATGCCTTTACGGTTGGCATGTACGCCAAACTGGCGGAGACGGTGCAAAGCCTTTCCAATGACGATGCGGTTCGCTGCATTGTTCTGCGCGGAGCTGGCGAGCGCGCCTTTTGCGCGGGCAGCGATATCAGCGGGTTCGGCTCCGACCGCATGGGCTCCGCCCAGGCGCGCGAATATGCCGAAAGGACATCCGGGCCGTTTCGGCACCTCCACGCCTGCCGACATCCAACCGTCGCGGCCATTCGCGGCATCTGTATGGGAGGGGGGCTTGAGCTCGCAATCATGTGCGACATCCGGATATGCTCGTCCGACAGCCGGTTCGGGATCCCGCCAAACCGGCTTGGCCTGACGCTCGATTTTGCCGAGCTATCGGTGCTTTGCGATGTGGTGGGGCGAAGCAAGGCGCTCGAGATTCTGCTGGAGGGGCGAACTTTCGGCGCGGACGAAGCGTTGCGGTTCGGTCTTGTCAGCCGCGTTGTGGAACCCGCCGCGTTCGACGAGGAGATCGACCGTACCGTCGCCCGGATTCTCGCTTCGGCCCCGCTGTCGAACCGCTGGCACAAGGCGTTTGTAGGGGTCGTTTGCGGAAGGGGGCGAAATCCTACGCTAAGCAAGAGCCCGCTGAGCAGCGTGTTGAGGCGAAGTCCGCCCAGCAGAAAGGATTGTCAGCTCGCTCAAGGTCAGCCACAATAGGCTCACCCGTGCAACGCCCTCGCTCAGTCGGGCAGCTACACCTTTCGGCCGAGCTTCACCCCTCGACGTCGTTAAGCGGGAACAAAAGCTTAAGCTCTCAGTAAGGCCGCTCGTACAACGAGACTTGCGACAAGGCCAGGCCCGTCTTCTCGCATGGCGAGTGTGAGTCCCACTCCTTGCCTTTCGGCTGCCGCCTTTGCGATCGCCAGCCCCAGGCCACTTCCCTCGCTGTCTTGAGGGCTCGCCCTGAAGAACCGCTCAAAGACTCGTGGCATCTCTTCTTCATCAATGCCTGGGCCGGTATCGCGGACGTCTACGCACGCCTCCTGCCCGCAGACGGCCACCGCGACGTCGACGGTTCCGCCCAATGGTGTGTACCGTACAGCGTTTTCCATCAGATTGCCGAGGATGATCTCGAAATCGCTAAGCGAACCGACCACAGTCGCCTTGTCCTGGCGCGTGATGCCCAAGTCAATCTGGCGGCTCTCCGCGAGTGGGGTCAGACGCGCAACGATGTCAAATGCAAGTTGGACGAGGTCGATCGACTGCGTAGCTGGCGCAGGCTCTTGGGCGTCGTAGCGCGCTAGGCGCAAGAGCTTGTTCACAAGGCTGGTGGCCCTGCCGATTCCAGCTTCGAGCTCAGTCAAACGCTGCGAAAACCGGCCGTCCCGGTCATGGTGCCGAAGGTTGTCGATTTGAATTTGCAGTGCGGAAAGCGGCGTGCGCAGTTCATGGGCTGCATCTGAGATAAACCGCCGCTGGCGCTCCAGCAGTGCGCGAAGCCGCGCGAGCATCAGGTTGATTGAGCTCACAAAGGGAACGACTTCGGCGGGCACGTCGTCGATCGGAACGGGGTCGTCCGCCCCGGCGTCTCGGGAAGCGACCGTGACGGCCAGGCGATTGAGCCGCGCCATAATCCGATCGATGATCCAGCTCAGTGTCAGCAATGACAGTGGAATCAGAACGATGATCGGAAGCGCCGCCTGGAGCGCCGCATTGGTCGCCAGTTCCTGTCGGACCCTCGTATCCTGGGAAATCTGAACAGTTCGGTCCGGCACTGCCAGTGTGTAGACGCGCCAATTGTTATTGTCGGTCGAAATGGCGGCAAACCCAGTCGCTGATTGGCGGGGGATATCAACGGCTGGGTGCGAAAGTCGCAACGGCTTGCCGGCCGCATCCCAGACCTGGATGACGAAGTCGTCCTCGGGATCATGCGGCACATCACCAACCCGGCCAGCTGGCATGGAAGGCGCGTCCCCTATATAGAGCGCGATCTGCCGCAGCTGATTGTCGAGGAAGTCGGATGCTTCGTTCCTGACGAGGAAGAACGATGTTATCGCTGCGCAGACGCCGATGGCCGCCATTAACCCGGCGAGCCATATGAAAGCCGTGCGTCGGATTGAAATCGCGCCTTTCACTTGGGAACCATCCAGCCGGCCCCCCGGATGTTACGTATGATGTCCTTGTCGAACTTGCGTCGGACATAGTGGATGAGGACGTCGATTGCGTTGCTTTCCACCTCTTCGCCCCAGCCATAGAGTTTTTCCTCAAGCTGGCTGCGGGATAGAATTGTTCCGGGACGCTCCAGCAATGCCTGAACCAGCGCGAATTCTCGCGCGGGTAACATTTCGGTGCACCCACGATATTTTACTTCATGACTCGATAAATCGAGCTCGATTTCGCTCGTGACAAGGACCGAAACCGCCTGGCCGCCGTGCCGGCGCAGAACCGCGCGCATGCGCGCGAGCAGTTCTTTGACCTCGAACGGTTTCACCAAATAGTCGTCGGCCCCGAGGTCGAGCCCCACGACGCGATCGTCGAGCTCGTCACGGGCGGTGATCACCAGGATCGGCCTCTTGTCGCCGGCCGTCCGAAACGAGCGCAGGATTTCCAGGCCCGAACGGCCGGGCAAGCCTAGGTCGAGCAACACCAAACCGTGACCGCCAAGGGCGACGGCCTCGTCCCCGAGCTGCCCGTCACGTACCCAGTCTACCGACATGCCGGCATCGTCCAGGGCTTGCACGAGGGCCCGACCGAGCATGACATCATCTTCGATCACAAGAACACGCATGCTTCAAAGTATCTGAAACGCGGACACCTGCACAGATTTTGGTGCGGGCCAGCTGCACTCCATTGGGTAATCTAAGACCCTCCTAATTCTGCCGGCGTCACATGCCCTCTCCCGTCCCGCAGAGGAGCATTAATCATGCCTGTCCGCTATCGAATATCCGCCGCATTGGCCGTGCTGTTGTTGATGTCACCCGGAGCGTTTCCTCCAGCTCTGGCACAGGAAAAGCTCGTTGCACCTGAGACGAACCCGCCGGGTGACATCCCGGACAATCAGGTCTTCATTACCTACAACTCTCCCGACGGATTTGACCTGAAGGTCCCAGAGGGATGGTCACGGGCCCCGATCGATCATGGCGTTCGGTTCTTCGATAAATATGATGAGATGGATGCCACCGTTGGCACTGCGAGCGCTGCTCCAACTGCTTCCTCAGCCAAGGCCCACGAAATCCCGGACCTCAAGGCAGCCGGACATGCAGTCAAAATCACTGCGGTCAAGAATGTAAAGCTCGCAGCCGGGCCCGCCGTCCGCATCAGCTATCTGTCGAATTCCGCGCCAAATCCGGTCACGAACAAGCAGATCCGCCTCGAACACGAGCGCTTCATACTGTTCAAGGATGGCAGGACGCTCACCCTTGATCTTGCCGCTCCGGCTGGCGCGGACAACGTCGACCAATGGCAGCTGATCTCCAATTCGTTGCATTGGAGGTGAGTTTATGCCCGCACTCGAGGCGACCGAACTTTACCGCTTCTTTCATGCCGGCGACGACGAAGTCGTCGCCTTACGTGGCGTTGCCCTCACCCTCAATGCGGAGGAATTCACCGCATTGAGGGGACCATCGGGCAGCGGGAAGTCGACGCTGCTGGCCTGCCTTGCCGGGATTGATGAGCCGGACGGCGGCGTGGTGTCAGTTCTGGGAGAGCGCATGACCCGACGCCCCGAGCCGGAGCGGGCTCGGCTTAGGGCTCGCCATTTCGGAATGCTCATGCAGTCCGGAAATCTTTTCGATCACCTGACGGTACGAGACAACATCCGTCTGCAGATGGAGATCTCCGGTCAAGGTCGATCGGATGAGATCGATCTCCTTCTCGACAGCCTGGGTCTTGATGGCCTCGCAGGTGTCTTGCCCGCACACCTTTCAGGCGGCGAGGCGGCGCGTGCCGGCCTGGCCGTGGCGCTCACGGCAAAACCGTCGATCCTGCTCTGCGATGAGCCGACCGCCGAGGTCGATGCAGCGACGGAGCAACTCGTCATCGATCGTCTCATCGAAACTTGCCGTGGCGGTGCCGCCCTCCTGATCGTCACGCACAGCCCCGCGCTCGCAGCACGGGCCGATCGCATTATCGACATCCGTGATGGAGGCATTGTGCATGGCTAGAACTTTGCTTGTGGCCACCGACCTTTGGCGCAGCTTCCAGCGCGAGCGAGGCGTCGTGGCGGCCGTTCAAGGCTGCTCTTTCAGGATTAGCGCCGGCGAAACCATCGCCATCATGGGACCTTCGGGGTGCGGAAAGACGACGCTTCTGAATCTGATCGCGGGATTGGACATGCCAAGCTCGGGGCAGCTGGAACGGCCCGGGTCTGGTTCGCCCGACACGTTGCGCCCCGAACGGATCGGCGTCGTCTTCCAATCGGCGAATTTGATTCCTGCACTCACCGCGCTCGAAAACGTCGAGCTGCCGATCCTTCTCGGTAACGGGTCCGAAGCCAACGCTCGTGCTCTGACAGCGCTTGCCACCTTCGGGGTCGATTCCCTGGCTCAGAAGCTTCCCGAGCAGCTTTCCGGCGGCCAGGCTGAACGGATCGCCGTAGCTCGAGCCATAGTGACGGATCCGGAATTGATTGTTGCCGATGAGCCGACGGGCCAACTCGATCAAGCCGGCGCTGCGGTGCTGGTAGACCGGCTCCTCGCCTGGGGGCGGCAGACCGGAAGCGCCATCGTCATCGCCACGCATGATGAGCGTGTGGCGGCAAAGATGAACCAAGTCTGGCGGATGCGTCACGGCAGAATCGAGAGCATGATTGAGAGGTTCGCATGTACGGGCGCTGGTTGATCGGACTTATCCGAACCCGTTCCGGCCGCCTGGGCGGCACCATCGGCGGTGTGGCGCTGACAGTCGCCTTTATTGCGTGCCTGGGTGCGTTCTTGCAATCCAGCGCGGCTGAGATGACGGCGCGGTCGATCGCCCAGGTGCCCGTCGATTGGCAGGTCCAGTCGCTGCCGGGGGCAGATCATGGTGTGGTCGAGGCTGCGATCCGCTCCGCTGCGCCGGTGACCGGCCTGCAACCAATCAACTATGCCGATGTTCCTGGCTTTGAGGCGAACATTGGAGGCACCGTGCAGACCACGGGTGGCGGCACGGTGCTTGGCATTGGACCGGACTATTTCGACCAGTTCCCGGGGCAAGTTCGACGGCTGGTCGGGTCGGTCGATGGCGTCCTGATAGCACAGCAGACTGCCGCCAACCTGCATGTCACGGTTGGGGATCAGATTGTCATCCACCGCTTCCAGGCGCCCGACTTCAAAGTGACGATTGCCGGCATCGTCGATTTGCCCAACGCTGACGCGATGTTTCAGGCGATCGGCGTCGCCCCCGGCGTTGCACCACAAGCCCCGCCCGACAACGTCCTGTTGTTGCCGATGTCCCAGTGGCAGCAAGTATTCGCACAGCAGGGCGCAAGCCGGCCCGATACCGTCAAGACTGAGTTCCACGTCAAGCTCGATCACCGCGGTCTATCCGCCGATCCGGTCGCTGCGAGCATCTGGGCGACTGAGCAAGGTCACAATTTCGAGGCACGCGTTGCTGGAACCGCGCTGCTTGCCAACAATCTGGCGGCTCGACTGGGAGCGGTGCGCGAGGATGCCCTCTACGCCCGACTGGTTTTTCTGTTCCTCGGCGCTCCAGGAACGATCCTGGCAATTCTGCTGACGCTTGCCGTTGCAGGAGCTGGGCGGGACAAACGCCGTCGCGAGCAGGCGTTGCTGCGTTTGCGGGGAGCAACAGTCGATGCCGTCCTTCGTCTGGCCGCGGCTGAAGCTATCGTCGCGGGGGTCGGCGGTGCGATCCTTGGTATTCTCCTCGGTGCTCTCGCGGCACATTTCGTTCTCGGGGCGGCACTCTTGCGCAGCACGGCGGTTCCTTTGCTCAGTACTGTGGCTGGGCTCGCGCTGTCGCTCGTCGCGATCCTGCTTCCCGCTTGGCGAGACGCTCGCAGCTCTACCATTGCGGCGGGCCGGCGACCGATCGGCGAGCATTGGACACCCTTGTGGGCTCGCGGTTATCTGGACCTTGTGCTGCTTGCGCTCGCTGCGGCGTTCTACTGGCGTTCGGCAGCGAGCGGATATCAGGTCGTTCTCGCGCCGGAGGGTGTGACGGCCGCGGCCGTCGACTACACCGCCTTCCTTGCGCCTATGATGCTATGGACCGGTCTGGCACTGTTGGCCATGCGGTTCGTCGGGGCCGGGCTGCGGCAAGGCCGACCGCTGATTGCCAAGGGCTTGCGACCTGTCGCCGGGCGTCTGGCGGATGTTGTGGCGGCAACATTTGGGCGCCAAGGCCGCCGATTGACTGCTGGCATCGGCCTGGCTGCGCTTGCTTTCGCCTTTGCATCGTCTACCGCGATTTTCAACGCAACCTATGAGGCCCAGGCGCGGGTCGACGCTGAACTCACCAACGGCGCCGACGTCACCGTCACGGGCACATCCGCCGCACCTGCGTCTCAGGCGCTCGACACCCTTTCCAGGCTACCGGGCGTCGCGGCGGCCCAGCCGATGCAACACCGATACGCGTATGTCGGAACCGACCTTCAGGATCTCTACGGCATCGATCCGGCACGCATCGGGACAGCCACGGCCATGTCCGACGCTTATTTTGCCAATGGCGATGCGAGGGCGACACTCGCCGACCTCGCGCAAACGCCCGATGGTGTGCTGGTCTCTCAGGAAACCGTGAACGACTATCAGCTCCGCCGCGGCGACAGCATCAACCTTCGCCTGCAAAACGCGGCCGATCACCAATATCATGTCGTGCCCTTTCACATCGTGGGTGTGGTGCGCGAATTCCCGACTGCCCCCAAGGATTCGTTCTTGGTCGCCAACGCGGCTTACATCGCCCGGCAAACCGGTTCCGCGGCAAACGAGATTGTTCTCACTCGATCGAACGGTGATCCCGCCCGCGTCGCTTTGTCCGCCCGAAATGCGACTTCGGGCCTCCCCGGAGTCAAGGTCAGCCAGATCGGCGATACCGTAGCCCTGATCGGGTCGAGCCTCACCGCAGTTGATCTCGCCGGCCTGACGCGACTAGAGTTGATCTTCGCGCTTGTCATGCTTGCTGCTTCGGGCGGACTGGTCCTTGGCCTTGGCTTTGCCGACCGCGAACGCTCGTTCGCGGTTCTCGTGGCTCTGGGAGCCCGACCACGGCAACTCGGCGCCTTCGTCTGGAGCGAAGCGGCATTGGTTACCGGCAGCGGCATGGTCCTGGGCCTCGGGGCAGGCACGCTGATTGCCTATGTGCTCGTCAAGCTGCTGACCGGAGTGTTCGACCCTCCACCTGAGGTGCTTTCGGTGCCGTGGCTCTACCTCGTTGCTCTCGTCGTCACGGCGGCGGGCGCCGCTCTGGTAGCCGCGACAGGTGAAGCAATGCGCAGCCGGAAACACGTCACGGAGAAGCTCAGAGGCGAGTGAGAACCTGTTTTCTCGCAACCCAGGCCGCCATTGCGGGAAAGGATAGAGATCGGCGGCCGAGACCTTAAAAGGATAAAGCAAATGAAACCGCAAATGATCATGGCCGCGATGCTGGTGCTGGCGCCGATCAGCGCCGCATTCGCTGCCCAGACATCCGGCACGATCACCGCAATCAGCAAGAATGCCGATACGATCACGCTGTCGGACGGCAAGACTTACGCCCTGCCCGAAGGGATCGAAGACACCAAACTCCGTGTCGGCGAAAAGGTCCAGCTAACCTATGCGGACAAGGGCGGTAAGGCGGTTGTCTCCCATCTGGTTCCGCAGAAATGAAAATTGCAGCGGCCGGCGTCATTGCCGGCCGCTGCTTTCGCACGCGATTGGCAGCCGTCGACCATGTCCGGCGCCAGGCCGACACCCGCTCTAATTCTCAGCTAATTGAACCTGCGTAGTCACAGTGGGCCGACCGAGCGCGCCAACTAGAGCGGTGGGCGTATCGAGCTATCGCTGCAGGAGTGCCATTCAACCTTGGAGGAGCGATGCGGAAGTCAAGCATACCTTGCAGTGCCACAATTCAGGGAAATCAACGGATGAAACAGATTTTTCTTGCCATCGCACTCATTACCGCTCCGGTAGCGGCTTTCACCGGCTTTGAGCTCTACGCCAGTACTGCACCAGCCAAAACAGCGGGCCTCGGCGATCTGTCGTCGTTCAAGGCCATCATTGCTGACGTCCAGACCCTCGCTTCCAAGGGCGATCTCCCCGGCGCTGCCAAGCGCATCACCGATTATGAAACGGCATGGGACCAGGCCGAGACCGCGATCCGTCCACTTAACCAGAACGATTGGAACAACATCGACGCGGCCTCTGACGCTGCATTGAAGGCCCTTCGTCAATCGAGCCCGTCGGCGGACAAGGTCAACAAAACACTCGCCGCCCTGATGGCGGTTCTCAACAATCCGGCACAGCCTGCTCAGTAGGCGGGCGACAAACACCGTCACTCTGCAAACCGCCGCCCGAAACTTCGACGCCCTTTCAAGGATACCCACAATGTCTGCACCGGCCACCAAAGCTGCTGTTTACAATCGCGTTCCCCGCGTCACAACCGACTTCTGGCTCATAAAACTGATGGCCGTCACCATGGGGGAAACGGCGGCCGATTATCTCAACGTACAGATGGGCCTCGGCTTGACGGCGACGTCACTGATCATGTCCGCAGTTCTGGCGCTCGCCCTGGTCTGGCAGTTTGCGCAGAAGAAATATGTTCCCGCCGCCTACTGGCTGTCCGTGGTGCTGATCAGCATCGTTGGCACGTTGATCACCGACAATCTGGTCGACAATTTCCATGTTCCGCTGCTGGATACGACGATTGCGTTCTCGGTCGCCCTGGCGCTGACGTTCCTGCTCTGGTTCAGAGCCGAAGGGACGCTTTCGATCCACTCCATCTACACCGGGCGGCGCGAGGCCTTCTACTGGCTGGCCATCCTGTTCACCTTCGCGCTTGGGACGGCCGCCGGCGATCTGGTGGCCGAAAAATTCGCGCTGGGCTATCTGTCGACCGGCGTCCTGTTCGGGATGATCATCCTCTCGCTCAGCATCGGATATTTTTTCCTCGGCCTCGACGCGATCCTCGGCTTCTGGCTGGTCTATATCCTGACCCGGCCTCTCGGCGCCTCCTTCGGCGACCTGATGTCCCAGCCCGCGCAGTATGGCGGTTTCGGCCTCGGCACGAACATCACCAGCGCGATCTTCCTCGCCGCAATTGTTGCAATCGTCATCTTCATGAGCGTTCGGCACGAGGGCGAGGAACTCGCTGACGTTGATGAGGATAAAAAGATGGCAGCCCCCGGCGAAGGCGAGAAGCTTGCTATTGCCGAGGAAGGACTTTGAGGAGCCGCCCGGCCTTGAGTGATCGTCTGCCAGCTTCAACACCAATATCGCCGAGGACAGTCCGAATGCAGGCGGCAGCACAAGCACTTTCCCGAACTCTAGAAAAATGGGTATTGGCCGGCGCAGCCTTATCAGCTCTTCTGGCAACGGTAGTCCAGCTCCATGCGCTGGAGGAGCTGGTTGATCGTCCTGTTGCGTTGTTCTTTGCAAGTCAGCGTGACGCGACACTGGTGCATATTGCGCGATTTTTGACAGACTTCGGCAAAGCCTACTGGTTCATCGTCCCGGCTGCCGCTCTGTTCATACTGTTTCGGTTCATGTGGAAGAATCCACTTTATGCTTCCAGGTCACTTTTCGTTTTAACGAGCGTGGCATCGACTGGCATTATCGTCGATGTTCTCAAAGTCGTATTTGGTCGCGCTCGGCCAGAATTGTTGTTCAATCAGGATATTTTTCAGTTCTTTTTTTTCAGATTCGGGCACGAATATAATTCATTCCCGTCGGGACACACCGCCTGTGCGATGGCGGCAGGCGTCGCTTTGGCCCTGATCTTCCCGCGTTACCGCAGCCTGGCGCTTGCTGGCGCAGCCATTCTGGCATGCACGCGCTTCATCACGACTGCGCACTACATCAGTGACGTGGTGGCGTCCTCGATCATCGCCGTCGTTGTCGTTCCCATTATCCAGATTGTTTTTGCGCGATTTGGCTTTCCCTTGAACGAGCGCGAGGCGTCGATGGATCTGCCCCGCCATCGCCTGCCTGCAAAAATGATCGGCACACCTTTGAAGGCTGGCAGCATCGATGGTGCCGTCATGCGGGCGACCACACCAACAATCGTCGGGGTGGTGATTGCCGCGACGATTATGGCGGTGTGCGGTTTGGCTCCCAATCTGGCACTGATCGAATGGCAAGAAGGTTCCTTGCCCGATTATCAGCCTGTACTTGAATGGTGGCTATGGTTGTCCTTGTACGTCTGTCTCGGCTTCGGAGCTCTGACCTGGGCATGCCAGCGAAAGCTTAGGCCAATCTGAGGACACGCTTCCTTGACCTCTGAGTTCCCGTGTAGACTATGGTCATGGGGAAAGGGATGTGCGGTCGATGGTGGGTTCTTGGCTTAGCTTGGGGCCGCCACTCCCTTAAGCGCCTCGGCGTTAAAATCCTGTTCGCAGCAGCAGAACCCCTCCGTCCCAATCCGTGTTCGCTTCAGCGTCGGGGCGTACCGCAATACGCCCTGATCCAAGCATTTGTGCCAGAATGTCGCGCGGCGTGTTGGCATCGGCCTGGGTTGAGACAGCAGAGTATAGCGACAGCGGCCGCTCGATCTGTTCCTGCACGACCGAACCGATCCAGACCGGTGCGAGTTTTTCTCCCATGAGGTTGAGATCTGCATCCCAAAGCCGGAGCACGAACCGAGTGTTGTTCGGTGCAGCTCCGTTTTGCAGGACGAGCGTCAAGCTCGGCAGCCTTCCGCTGGCGAGATGAGGGGTAACCGGCAATTCGACAGGAGTTGTCTTCGCGGAGAGCCAACCCAGTATCCTGGATGACGCCCATGGCGCGGGCAGACGCCATCCCTTGCTCAGCAAATCCTGTCGAATTGCAGAAAGGTCTCCCGCCCACTGGATCGTGAAGGGCTCTTCGATCTCGCCGGTCAGATCGATCCGCCTGGGCGGCAGCCGTTGCCAACCTGACGTC
>JBARYG010000082.1:0-11848 GCA_049647745.1 Mesorhizobium sp. | reverse complement strand
ATCTGGTTGGAAAGTACGTCTTCGGATCGGGGATCCCAATCGACTTTCGGCTTGTTCGTCAATGGGTCCATGGCTATCGTCGATCCTCACTACGACCTGATGAAATCCAGCGTTAGGGCGGCGGCTGGGGAATATCGCCACTATGCTAACCACCCGCATGGCTGGAGGCTTTACCTGCGCTAAAACAGTGTACATCTGTTAAGCGGGCCTGAACGAAGGACAGATGGCGGGATCGGTTTCGATCCTCCCTGCACCTATCAGATCGAGACAATAGGGCACGGCGGGGAAGACGGCGTGAAGACACACGTCGATAGCCGAGGGCTTTCCGGGCAAGTTGATGACCAGCGTGCGGCCACGTATGCCGGCAGTCTGCCTGGAAAGGATTGCGGTTGGAACCTGGAGCAGGCTTGCCCGCCGCATTAGTTCGCCAAAGCCAGGAAGTTCCTTGGTGACGACCTTGCGCATCGCCTCGGGGGTAAGGTCACGCGGGGAAGGACCGGTGCCGCCCGTCGTCAGCACGAGATCGGCGTTGTCATGGTCACATAACGCCACCACAGCGTCTCCGACGCTTTCGATGCCGTCGGATACGGTGCGACGGAGGCATTCGAATGGGCTTGCGATGGCGGCACGCAGCCAACTTTCCGTGGCTGGACCACCCAGATCCTCATAGTCGCCACGGCTGGCGCGATCCGATACAGTCAAGATGGCGACAAGCGTCATTTACTGTTTTCCTCACGTGATGACGGGGGGCTGCGACCCGGCCTCACCTCGAGCGTAGCCGTCCACGAGGTGCCCCGGCAGCTCAAGGCAGGAAAGCACGAAACGGGCGGTGTCTGGTGCCTGTGTTTCGTCGAGCACGGAGCGGTAGGTGCGTGCCACCTCCACCATGTCGCAGTTATGTGGGGAAAGCCTTAGCCGCCTTATGCCGTGGCGCAGGAGCGTGGCCGGTTCGAACAGCGCGGCATGTACCTCGGCCGACAGCGTCTGTACGCCGTTAATTGCCAGGAAGGACTGATCGTCCAGCGTGTCAACAGCCAGTCCGTCGGGATCCTGCTCGCAGGTGAACTGGCATGAATCCTTATGCAGCCCGTGCAGCCTGGCGTGATAGCAGCGGCCGGACAGAGCCAGCGGCAGGCGGCCGAAGGCGAAAAGCTCGAACTCAATCTCCGGGCAGGCAGAGGCGATGGTTCCCACCGAGTCCAGCGACAGTTCGACCGGCGGGCAGATGGTGTGGGCCCCATGACGCGCGAGGAAGCGCGCCGTCGCCTCGTTGTAGACGTTGACAAACGGGCCGGTGACGAAGGGCCTGCCGCTGCGGGCGGGCAGGGCGGTGATGTCGTTGATCTCGACCAGCCGACCGTCCTCGCAAAGTTCGGCGATCGCCTTGCGCTCGCGAACCGTAGCCGGCGCGGCAAGTGTGGAAAGCACCACCTGCTTGCCGCCACGTTCCAGCCTTTCGATGATGTCGGGCCAGACGGGATCGGAAAACGGCATGCGCTTGCCGCACACGACCTCGCCGACATGGACACGGTCCACTGGCGCCTCGTCGGCGATGCGGAAATAGAAATTGCGCAGCCGCTCCGCCGGCCAGTGGAAGAACAGCGGACCAAGCGTCAGGGCGACCTGTGTCATGGTCTACCTCCAGATCTTGCGGTAGGCGCCGGTGGTCTGACGTCCGCCTTCGGTCAGACTGGCGAGGATGCTGTCGATCTCGGTCGCGTCCTCGCCCTGTTCGGCCGCATCGATGGCCTTCCGGAAGGCGCGCACGACCTCGGTGACATAACCCTTGCCACGCTGGCGCCCCTCGATCTTGAGTGCAGTGACGCCTGCCGCCTTGAACGCCACGATCATGCTGCCGGCATTGAGGCTGACCGGATCCTCGAACAGGTAGCCGGCCTTGTCTCCTGCCTTGAACCTGCCCTTGCACAAGGTCGGATAGCCGGCAGGTTCGCCCGGCGCATAGCGGTCGATGGTGAAGTCAGCGAGCCGCGCCGCTGTGCCGTCGCGGTCCTCGTCATAGCTCACCATTTCGGGCGGCGAGCAGACACCGTTGAGATTGGGCGAGCGGCCGGCGGCGTAGGAAGAAAGATAACACCGGCCCTCAATCATCACGCACAACCCGCCGAACACAAAAGCCTCGGTTTCCACCGCGATGGCGCGGTTGAGGGCGGCGATTTCCTGTACCGTCAGCACGCGCGGCAGAACAACACGGCGCACGTTGAAGGCGTCGGCATAAAAACCGATCGATTCCGGTGTTGCCGCCGCGGCCTGCACGGACAAATGCAGGCGGGTGCCGGGGTGCTGGGTGACCATGTGATCGAGCACGGCGATATCGGCGGCGATCACCGCATCGGCCCCGCAGGAAGCGGCCGTATCGGCGGCCCGGCGCCATGGATCCGTGTCGCCGGCGCGCGCGAATGTGTTGATGGCGACAAGCACCTTGGAGCCATGGGCATGGGCGAAGCGGACGCCTTCGGCCAATTCCTGCGGCGAGAAGTTGAGGCCAGGAAAATTGCGTGCATTGGTCTCGTCGCGAAACCCGCAATAGACGGAATCGGCGCCTGCCTGGACGGCCGCTCGTAGTGCGGAAGGCGTGCCGGCAGGGCAGACAAGCTCCATCCTGCTGCTTGTTGTCATGGTTGCATCCTTTCACGGCGATGGGCGCCGGTAGCGATCTGGCGGACGAGCGACAGCCCGCCCAATATGCCCGAATCGGCGAAGCGGGCGACCGCGCCTTTAAGACCGAGCAGGTCGGAGGGGCGCAATTCGGCATCCTCTATGGCGTTGCGTAACGCCACCACTGCCTCGGTGCGCCCGCTGACGGAGATGGCGCGGTGGAAGAACAGCGCATCGCCATCCAGCGAGCCGTCGAGAATACCGAGCAGAAGCAGGATCGGGCCTCGGATGACGACATCGCAAGGCGTCGCGCCGCTTTTGCCGGTGGTGCGCACCAGGGCGGCGCGGCCATCGGGCACGACATGGAAGCTAAAGGGTAGGTCGGTCGGGTCGATGAGGAAATGCGCCTTGCCGAATTCGCCCAGCCGTTCGAAGGCTTCCGGCCGCCGCCGGGCAAGTGACCGCAGTGCCTGCGTCAGCAGCGGGCCGAGCGGCCGGCCGGAAAAGGCCGGCAGGAAGCGCCGGATCGGTTCAGGCAGGCTGGCATCTTCGTTGGGGTCGAGCACCTTCGGCTCCTCGGGAGTGCGGCAGGATAGGCTGACTATAGGGGGGACGACGGTAAAATGACTTGCGCTGGATCAACAAAAGCAACATTCGGTGCAGGTTGTCGTCCGCAATTGCGGCCAACGGGCACATCGCATCCCGCTCCGCCGCGATCTACACTTGCTGCACAATCGTCCGGCCCCGCACAGGGAGGCAGTCATGTCTTGCGATGCACGACGCTGGCCGCTGACGGATCAGGTCTGGCGCCAGTTCGGCCAGTTCGATCTTGTCATGGAAGGCACTCAGGTAGATCCCGTTCTCGCCGCGCGTAAGGAAGCGGGTGCGGCCATCGCCCAGGCACGCAATATCTGTCTCGTCTGCCTCCACCAGAAGCGGTGTCGGTCCCTGCTGGAGCATGACGAAGCGGACGCAATCATGGCTTTCTGCCCCAATGCCGGCTTTTTCGACCAATGCCGGTAACGCTGGCCCAGAAAAATCCGGAGCACGAAGCGCAACAGCTGAAGTTTAGGGGTCGCATTTACTGCAGCGGTCTTTGACCGGGCGCAACGCCGAGCCTCTGGCTGCATGATACGGGCGGTGTCAGCGGCTAGGGAGCGCCCTTCATGCATCAGCGTACTCTTCCTCTTTTTCCGACCCTCGGCGCCTTCCTTGCCCATCTGAAGGAGCGGGACGAACTCGAGACCATTGCTGCACCCATCTCCATGCATCTGGAGATCACTGAACTGCATCGCCGGGTGATCCTTGCCGACGGCCCGGCCCTGAATCTGGCTGGCGCACTCGATCGGGATGGCAATCCAGCTGGAATGCCCGTGATAACGAACCTGTTCGGGTCCGCGAGGCGGGTCGCCTGGGGGCTTGGTACCGATGTCGAAGGCCTTGAGGCGCTGGGCGAGATGTTGGCGTTCATGCGTTCGCCACAGCCGCCGCAGACTCTGCGCCAGGCGCGCACGATGCTGCCGGCGGCCCAAGGCGCATTGCGTGCGCGGCCAAAGAAAGTCGCCGCGCCTTGGGAATGGCGGGAGGCAGACCCGGACTTCTCGCTCCTGCCGGTGCAGACCTGCTGGCCGGGCGATGCCGGGCCGCTGATCACCTGGCCGGTGGTCGTTACCCGTCCGCCAGGTTCGGACGACCCGGCGGCTTACAACCTCGGCATCTACCGCATGCAGGTTATCGGCCGTGATCGCGCCATCCTGCGCTGGCTGCCGATGCGAGGCGGCGCGGCGCACCATCGGCTATGGCGGGAGCAAGGAGAAGATATGCCGGTGGCAGTCGTGATCGGCGCGGATCCAGCAACGCTGCTCGGCGCGGTCATGCCGGCTCCTGAAGGCGTGTCGGAGCTGGCGCTGGCCGGTATGATCGGCAACCGGCGCGCAGCGGTAGCCGCCTGCGCAACCATCCCGCTCCATGTGCCCGCAAGCGCCGAGATCGTGCTGGAGGGCACAGTCTCGCCGACGGAGACGGCGCTCGAGGGGCCTTTCGGCGACCATACCGGCTATTACAATGCGCCCGAGCACTATCCGGTCTTCACGCTGAAGCGGCTTTGCCTGCGCGATGGTGCAAGCTACCTCACCACATTCACCGGCCGTGCGCCGGACGAACCGTCCGTTCTGGGCGCTGCGCTGCTGGATGTGTTCAAACCGTTGCTACGCCAGGCGATCCCCGAGATCGTGGACGTGTGGATGCCGCCGGAGGCCTGCTCCTACCGAATCGCCGTGATTGCCATCGCCAAGAGATATGCCGGGCAGGCGCGGCGCGTGATGATGGGTTTCTGGTCGCTGCTGCCGCAGTTCTCGATGACCAAGACGATCATCGTGGTGGATGACGATATCGATATCCGTTCATGGGACGATGTGATGTGGGCGCTCTCAACTCGGATGGACCCGTCACGCGATCTGCTTCTGGTGGAACGAACGCCGGTCGACTCGCTTGACTTCGCTTCGCCTCTGGAAGGGCTGGGCGGCAAGATGGGCCTCGATGCGACGCGCAAGATCGGTTCCGAGACCAGTCGGGAATGGGGCGTCAAGCTGGCAATGGACATTGGAATTACGGAACGTATCGCTGCGCGTTGGTGGGAGTTCTTTCCGGCAAGACAAGGGAGCACGCCATGACGGCGGCGCGATTGATCGTCGGCGTTACCGGCGCTTCGGGTTCGGTGCTGGCGTTGGAGACGCTGCGCCAGCTTGGCGGAGCCGGTGTCGAGACGCATCTCGTGGTGACGAGTGGGGCGCGTATGACTATTTCTCACGAACTGGGCCGCGAAGGCCTGAGCCGATTGAACGAGGCGGCTACTCATGTCCATTCGCCACGCAATCTCGCCGCGCCCATAGCCAGCGGCTCGTTCCGCACCGCAGGCATGATCGTGGTGCCGTGCTCGATGCGCAGCCTGGCGGCTATGGCACACGGGCTGGGCGACAATCTTTTGACGAGGGCCGCCGATGTCGTGCTGAAGGAAAGGCGCCGGCTGGTGGTGGCTCCGCGTGAGGCGCCGCTGCACGAAGTTCATCTCGAAGCCATGCTACGACTGGCCCGCTTGGGCGCCATCATTGCCCCACCGGTGCCGCCGTTCTACGCCCGACCAGCGACCATGGACGATCTGGTGCGTGAAATCGCAGCCCGGCTGGTGCAATGGGCCGGCATCGATCCCGGCCACTGCATGACGCGTTGGGGCGAGGGTTCGGCTGTGTAAGCGTAGGCTCTACACCCTGCTGCTTATACGGCAAAGACTTTGCCGTGCGCGACAAAACAAGGAGAGCTCGCAGTAGCTCGTAGCGCACCTCGGCAGCGCATTCGACCGGGCTGGATACAGGATGGTATGAACCAGTGTCGGATGACAGGCCATCAGACGCAGCAGGCCTGGTTCAACCTTTTCCGCGGGCACGGGCATTTCGCCCTCTGACCGAGAACGGCAATCACGGCTACGCATATTCTTCTCCCGATATCACGCACAGATTGGTGATTGGGAACCGACTTGGACGACTGGGTTACGTCGTCTCCTGGCCACTCTCTGCGGCTTCGGACAGTTGCCGCATCGAATAGGCGCCTTCATGAGCGATCTTGGCGATATCATCGAACAGAAGCGCGATGTCCACATAGACGCTGCGGTCCTGCTCCGTCGGTCCCAACTCATCCAGATCGTTCAGGTAGTAAAGCATCGTCTCGATCTGCTCGCGGCGGTAGCGGGCGTCAAGAAAATGCTTAAGTACGGTGCGCTGGCGCTCGTGCACGGTGAAGTGCGTCAACGTCTCATCGAGTTTGGGTTTGCACTCGCAATCCAATGGCGCTTCCTTGATCTCGGCCGTCAGCCTTGCGACGATTGCCATTTCGGTGAGAAGCCTCGACCCATCGGGGCTCTGGTAGGGATTGGTATTCTTCATTTTCACCTTCCCTCGTTGGCGCGCATTATAGCCGATCCATTCATCGCTCCTTTGCGCCGGCGCAAATGAGGTACGGTAACCGGCCCGATCATGCAGCTTTTCCGTGGACACGCGGCGAGGCGCTCAGGTAGGCATCGAAAGCAGCTGCCGCCGCGCGGACAAGGAAACGATGGTCACCACGTAAGCGGACGATGCCGCCAGCGGCATCCAGCACACCATCCTGTACCAGTGCGTCAAGCTGCTCGTTCCCGTCCAGAAGCCGCGCCGGATCGAAGGCATGGCGAGCCGAGATCGCCGGGATGTCGGCCTCGAAATCGCACATCAGACGCTCGATGACGTCCGCCCTGATGCGGTCTTCGGCGGTCAGCGAGTAGCCCTTTGCAGTGGCCAGTTGGCCGGCGCCGATCTGCCCGGCATAGCGGCCAAGCGGCACCTCGTTCTGCACATAGCCCTGCGCGGTGCGGCCGATGGCCGAGGCGCCGAAACCGATGAGCGTGCGGCAATCGTCGGTCGTGTAGCCTTGGAAGTTGCGCCGCAATCTTCCGGCGCTCTGCGATAGCGTGAGATCGTCGTCGGGAAGCGCGAAATGGTCGAGGCCGATCTGTTGGTAGCCGGCGGCAACGAGCGTTTCAGCGATGGCCAGGGCCTGTTCGCTACGGGCCGTGCCGTCGGGAAGAGCCGCCTCGTCGATCATGCGCTGGTGTCTCTTGAAGGACGGCACATGGGCGTAGCCGAACACGGCGAGGCGGTCGGGGCGCATGGCGGCCGCGGTCATGGCCGTTTCCACGCAGGAACGGACGGTCTGGTGCGGCAGCCCGTAGATCAGGTCGAAATTGATGCGATCGACCCCGCATCCGCGGAGACTCCTCACGGTTTCGAACGTCTGCTCTTCGCTCTGGATGCGGTTGACCGCCCTCTGTACGACGGGATCGAAGCTCTGCACGCCGAGACTGGCACGGCGTATGCCAGCGCCGGCAAGCGCGCCGGCCATCTCGATGGTCAGCGTGCGCGGATCGATCTCGACCGCCAGTTCCGCCGTCGCGGTGAAGTTGAAACGGCCTCGCAGCAGGTCGACCAGCGCGATAAAATCCTTCGGCTCCACGATGGTCGGCGTGCCGCCACCGAAATGCACCTTCTCGACGGGAAGTGGCTGCGGGATTCTGGCAGCAACTGTATCGATCTCGGCGCGCAGCATGCCGAGATAGTCGACGATGGGCTGGTCCCTGACCGTGATGGTAGTGTGGCAGCCGCAATACCAGCACATGGCACGGCAGAAGGGGATGTGCAGATAGAGCGAGACGGGCTCATGTGCGGGCAGGTCCGAGAGCCAGTCGGCGTAAACGATCGGGCCGATCTCGGGCGAGAAATGCGGCGCGGTCGGATAGCTCGTATAGCGCGGCAGGCGCGCCTCGCCGTACTTTTGCACGATGGACTGTTGCAAAGCGCTTTCTCCTTGAGGGTAGACGGAAAATCGCAGCCCGACTGCTGCCTGTCACATTATAGATTATTCGTATTGTGGGACCTGATATGGCTGTTCAGGCCCTTTCCGCCCATTCGTTGCGTGACCGGCTAATCCATGCGGGTAGATCGCTGGCCGGGAACGACTCCCACGATGCCTGCGACACTGCATCCCAGTTTTCATCGTCCGACCGGACTATGCTCGCCTCGTCTGTCGGTTCCGGAATCTGGTGCTTGTTCGGTCCTGTGGATCTTGACATGCGCGAACCCTCACACCCATTGCATAATAGGTATTATAAATGCATATTACGCCGCAAAAGCGAGGCTCGCAATCCCCGCACGCAAACCCGGGAAAAATTGTCACACCGGAAGAACGTGTTAACAACATGCGGCCTTGGCCGCGGAACTGGAGAGCAAGGCGTGGGCAGCACAAACCCTCGGAGCGTGCTGATTGTCGGGGCGGGGCCGGCAGGCCTATGTCTTGCCCGCGCTCTGACTGACCGTGGGCTTGAAGTCGACATTATCGAGCGTCAGCCTGAAAAAGCTCTGGCCGAACCGGTCTTCGATGGGCGTGAGATTGCCCTTTCCCACGGCTCGATGAATATCCTGGAGCGGCTGGATATATGGCGGCGGATTCCGGCGTCGGAAATCCATCCGCTGCGCCGCGCGCATGTCAGTGACGGCGCTCTCGAGGGGTTCGATATCGACGCCGGTATCTTTGGCAAGGATCGCCTCGGTAACTTTGTGTCCAACCATGTGATCCGTGTCGCCGCCTGGCAGGCGGTACGTGACACACGCGCCGTGCGGGTTCATACTGACGCCGAGGTCAAGGCGGTCGAGCGCAAAGGCGAAACCTTTTTGGTCCATCTGGCGGACGGCCGCCAACTGACCACGCCATTGTTGGTTGCCGCCGACAGCCGTTTTTCGCAGACGCGGCGGCTGTTGGGCGTTCCGGTCGCCATGCACGATTTCGGCAAGACCATGCTGGTCTGCCGGATGCATCACGAAATCCCACATGAGAGCGTTGCGCGCGAGTGGTTCGGCCATGGTCAGACCCGCGCGCTGCTGCCGCTGGACGAGCACACTGTCTCGCTTGTGCTGACGGTGACTGGGCATGAAGCTGCGAAATTGCAGGAGTTGGACGAGGATGCATTCGCGCGCGATATCCAGGCGCGGCTGGAGCGGCGGCTCGGCACGATGCGGCTTATCAGCACGCGCAACGCATACCCACTGGTTGCGACCTGGGCCAAGCAATTCGTCGGTCCCGGCTTTGCACTGGTGGGTGATGCAGCGGTTGGAATGCATCCCGTCACCGCTCACGGTTTCAATCTCGGCCTTGCCAGCGCCGATCGCCTCGCCGCCGCTCTGGGCGATGCGCTGGCCCGCCAGCGCGGCGTTGCCGATTCTGCAGCGCTGGCGCGTTATCAGCGTAAACACCGTGCCGGTGCACTGCCCTTGTTTCTTGGGACCGGCATGATCGTCGGGCTCTATACCGACGATCGACCTCTCACACAGCCACTGCGTCATGCGGTCATGAGCGGCATGCGGCAGTTGCAGCCACTGCGCGATTTCCTGGCCGCTGCTGTGGTGGACGCGCCGCCGCCGGAGGTCCTGCTTGGCCTGATGCGAAGCGCAGTGCGCTTTGATCCACGCCCACTGTCGCATCAAGGAGAGCCGGCCTTGACCGATTCCGATGTTTTTTTCGTCCGCGACACACCCTGACCCGGCCTACAAGAAATCACGGAACGGCGCACATCTGTCGAAAGGCCGCGATCTTCCAAGCGCGAGGCATACGCGAATCCGATCATCTCAGACAAAATTGAACATATCTTGGATAGCGGGTGTGACATGGATAAGGAAAGACAATCGAATGCGGCAAAAACCTTTCTTGCACGCCATCACGCTCCGCCCGTGCTCCTACTGCCGAACGTTTGGGACGCGATGAGTGCGAGGATTTTCGCGGCAGCCGGATTCGATAGCCTGGCAACAACCAGTGCCGGCGTCGCTTGGGCGCTAGGTTATCCTGACGGCGAGATCGCTCCGTGGGCCGAAGTGGTCGGCGCGACGGCCCGCATAGTACGGGCTGCAGGAGTACCGGTCACGGCGGATATTGAATGCGGCTATGGAGAAACTCCTGAGATCGTTGGCGGGCATGTCGCCGACATCATTCGTACCGGTGTGGTGGGGATCAACCTTGAGGACAGCCTGAACGGCTCGATCCGCAGCGTTGAGGATGCGACGGCGCGGCTGCAAGCCGCACGCAAAGCCGCGCTCGATGAGGGCGTGCCGATCGTCATCAATGCCCGTTGCGATATCTTCCACCGGAAGTACAGGGCGGAAAGCACACGCTTCGACTCGACTGTCGCCCGTTGCCAAGCCTATCTCGCCGCCGGCGCGGATTGTGTCTATCCGTTCGGCCTGCGCGACCTTGGTCTCATCGCGGCTTTTGCCAGAGCCATTGGCGCGCCCATCAATATAACGGGGCGGCCCGGTATGCCGGACACGGCGGAATTCGAGCGCATGGGCGTGGCGCGGATTACGATCGCCTCGGTGCCGACCTTGATGACGATGGGAGCTATCCGCAAGCTTGCGGCGGGTCTCCGTTCGACCGGCAGTTTCGATCTGTTGAGCGGCTCCTTCGATCATCCCGATGCACAGAAGCTCTTTCAATCGAAAGGATGACCCTCATGAAAGCACGGCTTAATGCAAATATGGCAGCGCCCGGGGCGATGAAGGCGCTGTTGGGACTTCAGGCCCATGTCAATGGCTGCGGACTGGAACACGGGCTGCTCGAACTGGTCAAATACCGTGCCTCTCAACTCAATGGCTGTGCCTGGTGTATGGACATGCACACCAAGGATGCCCGAGCCGCCGGCGAGACGGAGCAGCGGCTCTATCTTCTCAGCGCATGGCGTGAGTGCCCATTCTACACCGAGCGCGAGCAGGCGGCCCTCGCCTGGACCGAAGCCGTGACCCGGTTGGCGGATGACAGCGTGTCCGACGAGGTCTTCGCGCAGGTGCGCGCGCAGTTCAGCGAACAGGAACTGGTGGAACTCACCATGGCGATCATCGCCATCAACGGATGGAACCGTATCAACGTCGCATTCCGAACGGTACCGGGAACCTATCGGCTGCCCGGCCGAGGAACCGGGAAATGAAGCGGCCTTCATGGGAATTGCCCGCGTATTGAGAAGCGATGCGGAGAAACGTGGTTCTCGCGGGCGGGCCAGTGAAGTATCCCTTCGCCTGCCGGCAGGGCGTCATATTGCCGGCTGGACTATTTTAAGGGGCGCTCGTTGGCCATTTCCCCGGCGCCCGCACGAGGATAGGATGCGGCACGATCAGGTAGCCTTCCCGCCAGTATAATCCTCATGAAATGAACCAGGACTTGAATCCATCCCTGACCTCGTTCACGCAGCCGCGTACCTATATGGCCGTGCTGATCGTTCTTGCTCTGACGCATCTGCTCAACGACCTGATCCAGTCACTCATCCCGGCCGTCTATCCGATCATCAAGGACAGCTATGCGCTCGATTTCGTCCAGATCGGGCTCATCACCCTCACCTTCCAGATCGCGGGCTCGCTGTTGCAGCCGGTGGTCGGCTATGTCACCGACCGGCGCCCGATGCCTTATTCGACGCTGGTCGGCATGACCTTCACCTTTATCGGGTTGGCCAGCCTCGGCTTTGCCCCGAGCTACGGCATCATTCTCGTTTCCGTCGCTTGCATCGGCACCGGCTCGGCGATCTTCCACCCCGAGGCGACCCGGCTCGCGCGCCAGGCTTCCGGCGGCCGGCAGGGGTTGGCGCAAGGCGTGTTCCAGGTCGGCGGGCAGG
>JBARYG010000081.1:0-5368 GCA_049647745.1 Mesorhizobium sp. | reverse complement strand
TCTACGGGCCGCTCGCCAACGGCGCGACGACGCTGATGTTCGAGGGCGTGCCGAACTACCCGACGCCGTCGCGCATGTGGGAGGTGGTCGACAAGCACAAGGTCAACATCTTCTACACCGCGCCGACGGCGATCCGCGCGCTTCGCGGCGTCGGCGACGAGTGGGTCGAAAAGACCTCGCGCAAGACGTTGCGCATCCTGGGTTCGGTCGGCGAGCCGATCAATCCGGAAGCCTGGGAATGGTACTTCAACGTCGTCGGCGAGAAGAAGTGTCCGGTCATCGACACCTGGTGGCAGACCGAGACCGGCGGCATCATGATCTCCCCCTTGCCGGGCGCCATCGACCTCAAGGCGGGTTCGGCCACGAAGCCTTTCTTCGGCATCGTTCCCGAACTGCTGGACGGCGACGGCAACATCATCGAGGGCGAGGGCAGCGGCAATCTGTGCATGCAACAGGCGTGGCCGGGCATGACGCGCACCGTGTTCGGTGATCACGACCGCTACGTGAAGACCTACTTCTCCGCCTACAAGGGCAAGTACTTCAGCGGCGACGGCTGCCGGCGCGATGCCGACGGCTACTACTGGATCACCGGCCGCGTCGACGACGTTATCAACGTGTCGGGCCACCGCATGGGTACGGCGGAAGTGGAATCGGCGCTGGTCGCGCACGACAAGGTGGCCGAGGCCGCCGTGGTCGGCTACCCGCACGACATCAAGGGGCAGGGCATCTACTGCTATGTCACGCTGGCCGAAGGCGTCAGCGGTACCGACACCTTGCGCAAGGAACTGATCGCGCATGTGCGCAAGGAGATCGGGGCGATTGCTGCCCCTGACAAGATCCAGTTCGCGCCGGGCCTGCCCAAGACGCGTTCGGCCAAGATCATGCGCCGTATCCTGCGCAAGATCGCCGAGGACGAGTACGGTTCGCTGGGCGACACCTCGACGCTGGCCGATCCGTCCGTCGTCGACGATCTCATCGCCAACCGCCAGAACAAAAGGGCGTGAAGCGCGCCCGCCCGGGAGGACCGATGGACGCTCTCGGGCAGGTTATCAAGCTGTGGCGCTATCCGGTAAGCTCGCTTGCCGGAGAGCCCATGTCCGCCCTTTCCGTGGTGAGGCAGGGAAGCGACGGCGACCGCATGTACGGGCTGGTCGATGCGGCGAGCGGCGAGATCGCCCGGCCCGATACCGTTGCGAAATGGCATCTCGTGCCGCGCATCCGGACCCGGCTGGGCAGCGACCGCAGGCTGGAGATTGCTGTGCCCGGCGGCGCGTGGATCGTGGCGCCCAGCCTGCAATGCGATCAGGCGATCAGTGCGTTTCTCGGTTTCGAGGCCGCGATCCGGCCTTTTGCCGGCGAGGGACCGCCGGACTATGACGGCGCTTTCACGGCGGCGCGCTACGAAAAAGCGCCGGTGCATCTCCTCACCACCGCTTCGCTGGCGCGCCTGAAGGCGCTGCATCCGGCGGGCGACCCCGATCCACGACGATTCCGCCCGAGTATCCTGGTCGATATGCCGGAGGTAGAGGGCGCGTTTCCGGAATCGGCGTGGCTCGGTCGGCGCATCGCCATCGGCGAGATCGAACTGACGGTGACGGAACCATGCCGCCGCTGCGGCTTCACCATCATCGCGCAGGAAGGGATCGAGAACGACCCCGGCATATTGCGCACGCTGGTCCGCCACAATGCGCACAATCTCGGCGTCTATTGCACGGTCGACCGGCCGGGCGAGATCGGGCTCGCCGCGCCGGTGCGATTCATCTGAAGGCAGGCCCTTGCCAACCGGTTGGCGAGACCCCATCATAAGCCTTGTGTTCAACCAATCGAAAGGAGGTGATCCGATGTCGAGTGATTTCGTTTTGCGTTGCGTGGTCTCGGCGGATCGTCCTTTCGGGAAGCAGCCTTCCTGAAACGGCGTGATGCGCGGCTGACGCCTTAGGGCCGTCGCCCAAGGCAGTTGCCATGAGCCGCGCCAGCAGCGAAAGCACGGGGGCCGCCCTTTTGGGGCGGCCCTTGCTTTTTCGGGTCGGCAATGGAGCCGGATGCGGCGCGAAGAAATCTCTATTTGGTCAGTGCCAGGCGCTCGGTGTTGGCGATGATTTCCTTGAAGGCGGCATCCAGTTCCGGGCCGGTCGAGACGTCATAGAAGTGCTTCATGGAGGAAGTGTCGTCGCTGGCGCAGTCCTTCAGCACGGCGCGGGCCTGGCTGGATTCGGCCGAGGGCAGGGCGAAGCCGATGGTGAAGACGGCGATGCCGTCCTTCTTCATGTTGGCGCAGATGCTTTCGGCGTTGCTGCGCGATTTATCGTCCTGGTCGTTCTGCGGCTGGTTGTTCCGGTCGTTGCTGACCGGCACGCCTGCAAACGCCGTGTTGAAGGCGCCGTCCGTCATCAGGATCGCCACCTTGCCCACCTTGCTGGCGTTGAAATCGGCCGGACCGGCCCCGGCTCCGGCATCGCTGATCGTCTGGCGCCATTTGGGCGACAGCATATAGTAGCCCCACTGGGCGGCGATGCCGCCTGCGGTTACGCCGTCGGCCTTGAAGTCGCTGATGGTATCGAGCAGTTTCTGCTGGTCGGCGGTCAGGGCGACGAGTTCGGCCGCAGGACATTTCGTGCCGATTACCGTCCCCCATTTGTCCGTGACCACGCTGATGCGATCGTCTCGGTTGACCTTGGCGTAGTATCGCTCGTCCTTGTTGTTACGGCGAACGGTTCGGATCAAATCGGGAGCATCGTCCGAGAAATCGGCACTGCCGTCCTGCATCTTGCGCTCCGTGGCGCATTTGTCCGGGCGCGTTGTCGCTGACACCAGCAGGGGTGCGTCGATTGCGGGCGGCAGGTCGGGGCCGCCTTTCTGCTCGACGAAGACCGTATCTGCCAGCTTGCCGGTGTTGACCGCTTCCGCATAAGGCACGATCGCCACGCGCACGCGGGGTTTGTCGGGGTCCTTGTTTCCCTTCAGCAAGGCTTTCACGGCGTTCTCGGCCGCCGTCTTCAGATCCTCGATCTTCTGCCCCTTCATCGATCCGGTGATGTCGAGCATCATCGCTACTTCGATCTGCTTGTCGGAATAGAGGGCGGCGCCGACATCGGCGACGCGGCGGTTTTTCTCCATGCCGAACAGCGGGAAATAAAGCGGAACATCGACATAGGCCGCTACCTCGACGGTCCTGGCCGTCCGGTCGATCGTCAACTTGTCGAGGACGATCTGGTCGTAGGACAGCACGCCGCCGGTGCTGTTGGCGGTCAGGAAGGCCTTCACCATCTCGGGTGCGTCCTTTTCGCTGATATCGCCCAGCGTGATGCTGCGCGCCGTCGACGTGACGGCCGAATCGACCGCCTCCCGCAGGGCCGATCTGGCGTTCATCAGTTGCGCCGTATCGACCGCGAAGCCGACGGCGAGCGCCAGCACGGAAGCGGCGAGGCCGAAAACGATAGCGAAATTGCCCCTGCTGTCCCTGGCGAAATTGCCGATCGCCCGGTTGAAACCCCCAAAATGCCGCATGATCCTGCCTCCGTTGCCACGGTCCTCGAACCCGTGTGACGGCTGCGATGCAGGATTTCGGCCGAACGGCGCAAAAACGGTGTCCCGATATGGGTGGGGCAGGCAAGCTGTTGTTTTATATGGGTCCTGCAGCGACCCATGATGAAGGAAGCGTAAACGATCAAGCGCTTCCGCAGATATATTCAGGAAATGCTAACCATGGCGCAGGCCGGCAAGGCCGTGGGCAAGACCCGGGTCCCGATCCGGTACGCTCTTTGTCTCAAAAGAGGTCACCCGCACCAGCCTGCCCGCCGTCCGCCCTCGTAAGGCCGCACCAGGCTTCGGCCAAGCATCTCCTCGGCCACCGGCACGCCCTGCTCAGTCTCGACGTCGGCCAGCACGCGGCCGTAATATTTGGCCCCGCCGATATTGGAGATCGACACGGCGCCGCCCCCGATCAGTTCGGCAAGGGCGTCGCGTGCACGCAAGGCCGCGTCGTGCTCGCTGGCGCAGCGGCTTTTCATCTCCGGCGCGTCGATGCCTCGAATGCGCACATTCACACGCACGAACTGGCCCGGCCAGACCTGCGCGTCCGCAAGAAAGGTGTCGCCGTCGATGATGTTCAAAACGATAGCCGCGACCGGGCCGCGAAAATCCTGCCCCGCTTGGGCTACGCCGGGCGAGACGGCAGCGGCGATGCCGACGCACGTGGAAAATACCTTGCCGGAAAACGATTCCATGACAAGGTATTTATTCCTAATTCAAGCGACAAGCAAGCGCCTTGCGCCGACTCCGGTCTCTCAGAAGTCGCTGGTCAGGCCTTTTATCTCCCAGTCGCCGTAGCGGCCGGGCTCCTTGCCGCCGCGGCCGCCGAGTTCCTTCGGCATGGCGGCTTCCTTCAGGCGGTAAGCCTGCCGGCGGGCCTCGGCTTCGGCCAATGCCCTCTTTGCCGCAGGCGTCAGCGGCCTTGCGGGCGTTGCGGTATCGGCAGCGGTGTCTTTTTCGTCGGTCATTCGACCTTTCCCTGGATTGAAACGAGGCCGGGTATTCCCCATCCTATAACGGAATCCGCCGCGGAGATCGACCCCGCACAGACATGGAGCAGACGATGAATACGCTTCGCACCGCCATGCTTCTCGCCGCTATGACGGCTTTGTTCATGGGCGTCGGCTTCCTGATCGGAGGATCGGGCGGCATGATGATCGCGCTGGTCATCGCCGCCGGCATGAACCTGTTCAGCTACTGGAACGCCGACAAGATGGTGCTTTCCATGCACCGGGCCGTCGAGGTGGACGAGCAAAACGCGCCGGAATATTTTGCCATCGTGCGCGGCCTCGTCCAGCGCGCCGGCCTGCCGATGCCGAAAATCTACCTGATCGACAACGACCAGCCCAACGCCTTCGCCACCGGCCGCAATCCCCAGAACGCGGCGGTTGCCGCTACCACGGGGCTGCTGCGCCGCCTTTCGCATGAAGAAGTCGCGGCGGTGATGGCGCATGAACTGGCCCATGTCCAGCATCGCGATACGCTGACAATGCCCATCGTCGCCACGCGGGCAGGTGCTATCTCGATGCTCGGCAATTTCGCCTTCTTCTTCGGTGGCAACCGCGACAACAACAATCCGTTGGGCTTCGTCGGCGTGCTGGTGGCGATGATCGTAGCGCCGTTCGCCGCCATGATCGTGCAGATGGCGGTCAGCCGCACGCGCGAATATTCGGCCGACCGACGTGGCGCGGAAATCTGCGGCAATCCGCTTTGGCTGGCTTCGGCCCTTGACAAGATCGCGCGCGGAGCCGAACGCATTCCCAACCCGGATGCCGAGCGCAATCCGGCGACCGCGCATCTCTTCATCATCAACCCGCTTTCCGGCGAGCGCATGGAC
>JBARYG010000080.1:0-8839 GCA_049647745.1 Mesorhizobium sp. | reverse complement strand
CCTTCCTCGTCGTCGCCGACCTGACCGGCAAGGCGCAGAACGCCCGCATCACGGCTGCGGCCGCCATCGGCGAAGGCGATATCCGCACCATCATGGGCGACAGGATCGAGACGCGCCGCGAAGCCGCTTTCGATCCCGACCGCCGCGCCGTGCGCGTGCGCGAGACCGTGCGGCTCGGCGCGATCACGCTTTCCGAGCGCATGCTGCCGGCGCCATCGGGCGAGGACGCCAACCGCGCCATCCTCGATGCGCTGCGCGAACACGGGCTGGCGCTACTGCCGTGGAGCAAGGAGGCCGAAAGCCTGCGCCGGCGGCTGGATTGGCTCAATCGCGGCCTTGGCGCGCCGTGGCCGGACGTTTCGGATGCGGCGCTGACCGCGCGGCTGGACGAGTGGCTCGAACCGTTCCTGACCGGGGCAGCCAGCTTTGCCGCCGTCGACGCAGGCACGCTTTCCGCCGGCCTCGTCTCGCTGGTGCCGCACGATCTGCAACGCCGCATCGACGCGCTGGCGCCGACGCATTTCGATGCGCCTTCCGGCAGCCGCGTGCCGATCCGCTATGACGAGGAAGGTCCGGTGCTGGCGATCCGCGTACAGGAACTGTTCGGCCTCGACCGGCATCCCTCGATTGCCGGCGGCACCGTGCCGCTGACGCTGGAACTCTTGTCGCCCGCGCATCGGCCGATCCAGACGACGCGCGACCTGCCCGGTTTCTGGCGCGGTTCGTGGGCCGACGTACGCACAGAGTTGCGCGGCCGCTATCCCAAACATGTCTGGCCGGAAAATCCGCTTCTCGCCGCCGCGACCAGTCGCGCCAAGCCGCGCGGCGGCTAACGCAATTGCGTTCCGTTGCGGAGGTCGCTCGGCGTCATGCCGAAACGGCGGCGAAAGGTGCGGTTGAAATAGGACAGGTCACAAAAGCCGCAGGCATAGGCGATGGCGCCGATCGTCGTCGCCGGCTGGGTCCGGCTCAGCAACAGGCGATAGGCCTGTTCCAGCCGCCGGCCGAGGACGAAATCGGAAAACGTCGTCCCTTCATCCTGGAACAGCCTTCGCACATAGCGCGGCGATATCCGGTTGCTTGCCGCGATCCCCTGGATCGAGAGCCCCGGCTCGCATAGCTGCAATTCGATGTCGGCCTTGACGCCGCTAAGCCGGGCGGCGCGGATGCCGGCCCGCTCCGCCGCCGGCAGCGTGGGCATGGCGGCGGCCGTCGCTATCATGAGATCGCGAACATGATCGGCGGCGATCCGGCCAAAACCGTTCGTGGCTGCTCCCTGCCAGGTCTGCACCAGATCGACATAGCCAAGCAGCAGGCGCAGCATCTCGCTTCTTTTCGGCACCACGGTCATCGACAGGTCTTCGCAGCCGGGAAGCAGCGGCGTCAGACTGTCCACGGGGACAGCGATGTTGGTCAAACGCGCCCCCCGCTCCCACTGGATGATGCTGCATTCGCCGCCACGCAGGAAAAGCGCATCCCCCGCTTCGAGCGTCTGCTCGCGGCCATTCTGGGCAACGTGGAGCGGCGCGTTGGCGGTGATGAGAAAGAGCATGTCGGCGCCGTCGCCGGCGATCAGCCGCCGCGTGCGCGATACGCAAACGGGCGTGACGGCCACCGACGAGAGGGCCGCGCCCGGAAGCGCGCAAAGCGTGCCTTCGGCATGAAACGGCTGGCCTTTTGCCGGCTCGATGTCGAGGCGGACCATCGTCTGCCCGAACACTTCGCGCCACGTCGGCAACCGGTCCGCCGCCGGCAGGGCGGCGGTCGAAAGACGTTGCGCCGAATAGAGTGACCCTGGCTCGCTCACTTGCCCCCCGCAAGACATGGGCGATCATGCATGACGGGGTCTTCAGCGTCAATTCGGTGCCGTCTGGTCCGTGCCCGGTGCCGCCTGGTCCGAGACATGGAGGCGCCCGCCGTGGCAGCCTGCCGTTTTGCAATACGGCGGACCGGGGGCGGACGCATGGGCTCGCCGGAGGCGACGGCAACGGCAGGGGAGCAGGATCTTTCGGGCGTACCGCGCCCGCGTCCGAGGAAGTCTGTCCGGGTGCTTTTCTTTTTCCTCTACTTCTTCGGCTTCGCCATCGCCTTGCCGGGAATCGTCGTGGCTGTCGTTCAGTCGAAATACGGCTTGATCGACGGCCCTCCTTCCTATCCGACCGATCCTTTCGGCGAGCAGGTCAAGACGATCGCCAAATACGGCATTTTCGTCTGGGCCGGCTTGCAGTTCTTCATCTTCGGCCGGATCGCCTCATGGGCCGGCGGCGAACCGGCTGTTCCCGGCGTCGCACCGGTAGCGGTGGAAACGCTGATGCAGCGCCTGCTTAGCATCAACGAACAGGACGTTCCCTATACGATCAAGCGCGGCAGCCATGCCAACGAACTCGTCGTCGACTGGCGCTACGCCGACGCCAAATGGCTCGACCTGATGCGCATCCACGGCATGAGCAAAGGCTACCGGCTGGTGCTGCGCTTCGACGAAGACGCGCACAATGTCCGGGCGCAGGACCGATACGCTTCCTTCGACTGGTCTGCGGGGCGCGGTCCGGACCTCCTCAGCCTGAACTGGAACATGTCTCTCGGCATCACCTTCTACGAATACCAGCACGAGCGGGTCTTCGGGCTGCAATTCAAGGACGGCAAGCCGACCTTCGACCTGAGCTACGCCTACACGTTCGACCTCGGCGAACTGAAGCAGCCGATGATCGAGATCATCCGCCATGCCGGCTGGAATTTCCGGCCGGTCATCACTTTCTTCCGCCCGATCGGCGGCTGACGGACACAGGGAACCGATATGAACCAGACCAAGCCGGCAATCCGCTTCGCAAAGGCTATGTGCCGAACCGTCCTCGCGACGGTCCTGATCGCGCTGATGCCGGCGGCGATCCTGCCTGTCACCGCGCAGGAGGGAGAGGAGCAGCCGCGCTGGTTCGGCAGCACCGACGGCCGTTCTACGATGCTCCTCTACGGCGTGCCTGACAGCGACTATGTGATGCTTTATTTCTCCTGCACCGTCGGCAAGCCCATGGTGAGCGTCAACGTGCAGGACGAAGAGAGCCGCGCCGAGGAAGGCGCCGCGATGCAGGTGCGCCTTTCGGCCGGCGGGGAAAAGGTCGAGTTCTCGGAAAAGGCTATCCCCAACGAGGATTCAGGCGGAAAGGACGTCAAGGCCAGCCTGCCGCTCGACGATACGCTGCGGCGCATCCTGACCGCGACGGGCACGCTGGAGATCGTCGTCGACGGACATACCCAGCGCTACGCGCTCGCCGGCGCGGCCGAACCGGCGGCCGCGATGATCGCCGCCTGCGATACGCCGAAGCCGGCCAGCGATCTCGACGTGACGGTGACGAACAAGGCCACGAAAGCGCTGGAGAGCTTTGCCTATTCGCAGGCCGGAGTGAACGAACTCAACAGCGACGCATTCGGCTACGAGACACTCGCGCCGGGCGCCAGCCGGGAGTTCACCATTCCCGGCGGCCGCGACATCTGCACCTTCGACATATCCGTGATTTTCGTGGCGGAAGACGATGAGGAATGCTGCAGCATGGGCGAGCCGGCCGGCACGCAGAATCTGTGCGAAAATGCCGAGTTCGTCGTCCATGATTAGGCTTGTTGCTGGCCGGTTTGTGGTAGCGGCGGTCTTCCTCCTTGTTGTGGTCGTCGGAACGGTCATGCCTGCAAAAGCGCAGAGCGTTCCGGCAAGTTTCGATTGCGCCAAGGCGGAAGGCGCAGTGGAAAAATTCATCTGCTCGCAGGCCGTTCTGCGTTGGCAGGACCTTGCCCTGTCGCGCGCCTATGCGGCCGCAAAGGCCGAGGCGGTCGGCCCGGCTCGCGACGACCTCGTGCTTGGACAGCGCGACTGGGTACGCGAACGCGACCGGCGCTGCATCGCCGACCGGACATTCAAGGAACTGGCCGATACTTCGGCCGAACTGGGCAAGCAGGCCTATGACTGCATGCAAAGCGTCTATCTCGATCGCCGCCGCCAATTGCAGGATCTTGCCGTCGCCCCCCTGGCGCCGCTCGGTGTCGAGGAGATCGACCTCAAGCCGATAGCGGCCGCCCGCCCCGAGATCGTCGAGGAAACCGGACCACGCATCTCCCGGATCGAGGCCTCGCCCGATGGCTCGATTCTGGCGATCCTGCTGCCCAGCCTAGAATTGGATTTTCCCGACCAGATATGGCTCTACCGGGTTGCCGACCGCAAGCTGGTTGCTGCGACCCCGCCCCCCCAGCCTGACGCCCCCGCCCCATCCCGATGGTGCGCCGGCGGCGATCAAGGCGCTGGCCTGGCAAGGCGACACGCTTTACGCGCGCGTCACGGTGTGGAGCACGGAAGGCGAGGGCGAGGAAGGCACCTCCGTCGTCTATGCAGCGACGATTGCCGGCAGCAACCGGTTGGATGAGGTTCCCGCCGATATCACCGCATTGCTCGACGAAGCGGGCCAGCCCGGCGTCGTCGGGCAAGATGAGGTGCCGGAAAGCGATTGGGACATCCTCGACACCATAAGGAGCAATCGCGATTTCCTCGTCTGGGCCTACGATCTCGGCCACGGTACGATTGAACTCAGGCTCCGCAAACGGGCACCCGGCACGCCTACCACTCTTGTCGCGTGGGGCGGATGGGAACTGGCGAGCTATCTCTTCGATACCGAGAATTCGCTGCTCGTCTATCCGGCCGATACGGGCCTCGTCGCGGTCGATATGGGACCGAACAAAGTCCGGCGCATCGCAGGCACCTCGCGCGGCGACCGGCCCTATGCGCTCTCCGCCGATCTAGGCCTGTTCGTCTGGTCGACCCGCAACGCCTGCGGCGACGAATTCCTGGCGGAACAGGACGAGAGTGTGCCGGAACGCTTTTGCCTCGCGCATTTGCGCAAACAGGAGGCTGGCAAATGATGCACGATTGGCTGCCTGCAATCTGCCTTGTCGCCGCCCTCGCGGCCACCCCGGTGCAGGCACAGGATGAAGGGCGCGGCATCGGCTATGTCGCCACCGGCCCGGTTTTCGACTTGCCTGCCGGCATGAGTGTCGAGCGGCTGGAGGTGCATATCTCGTTCTATTCCATCCGGCTCGCCTATGTCTTCAAATCCCACCAGCATCAGACGGTGCATTTCAGCTTCGCTCTGCCCGAGATGCCGGTGGATGCCGGCGAGGATATTGCGGCGCTCGACAAAAACTCCGAAGCCGCGGGGCTCGCCGCCGATACGCAGCCAGCCAATTATATGGACCTGTCCGTCCGTGTAGACGGAAAGAAGCTGACGCCCGGCGGCCATGGCCGGGCGTTGCTCGACGGAAGGGACGTGACACGGCAACTGCTCGATGCCGGCATTCCCTTGCTCTCCGGTCCCGATGACGAGCCATGGCGGCATTTCACGCCTCCGGTGCAGACGAAGCTCGAAGAGAGCGGCTTGATCAGTGGTGACACGGCGCAATGGACCTATCAGGCCGATTTCGAATGGGACCAGACCTTCGAGCCAGGCGAAACGCGCGTCGAGGTCAGCTATGCCACGCTCGCCGACTACTGGAGCGACATCACCGTCGATCAGTTTCCCGAAATCGCACCCGGCGGCCCGGCGACGCGGGCCTATTGCATCGACGATGCGCTGCGCCGGGCCTTCTTTCGCAAGCCTTTTTCCTACGACATTTACACCGTCACGCATCTCGCCGCGCCTGCGGGCAGGTGGGGCGGGCCGGTCGGTCATTATCGGCTGGTGGTCGACAAGAAACGGACCACCGATCTGGTCGCGTTCTGCCCGCGGGCGGCAAGGAAGATTTCACCCACGACATTCGAATGGACGGCTGCCGACTTCACCCCTGGCAGCCAAATCGGCGTCCTGTTCTTCATGAATACAGAAGCCGCTTCTACCGGCGAACAGGAATGACGAGGACAAACATGGCCCGGTATCCGATCGTGGCAGCGGCCTTGTTTTTC
This sequence comes from Mesorhizobium sp., assembly GCA_049647745.1. Lineage (GTDB taxonomy): Bacteria > Pseudomonadota > Alphaproteobacteria > Rhizobiales > Rhizobiaceae > Mesorhizobium. Next base: position 2,904 of record JBARYG010000080.1, on the reverse strand, counting down.
GTACTCCCGACAGCGCCGGCTCTCGCCTCTGGCCCCAGCTTCGATTGCGCCAAGGCCACGCGCCAGATCGACAAGGCGATCTGCGCCTGGGATACGGTCGGGTCGCTGGATGGCGAGATGGCGGCGGCCTATCGCGCCGCCCTGACCGTGCAGCCCGATGAGGGCGAACGGACACTGGTCGAGCAGGATCAACAGCGCTGGCTGGCCGCGCGCGACGCACAATGCGCCCTCGATGCCGTAAAACCGGATCCGGGAAGCGAAGAGGGCCTCAGCCCGCAGGAATTCGGCCAGCTTCTTTGCCTTCAGGATATGTACGGCTCGCAGATCGCCCATCTCGAAGACATGGTGCCGCCGCTAGTGCCCGTTTCGGTTGTCACGCTGCCTACCGACCCGCTTCGTGCAGCCTATCCCGCCGACGACCAGCCGTCGGGCTATCAGGCGCTGTTTTCACCGGACAAGGCATTGATGGCTCTGGGTGTCGAGGACAGCGCCGGATACGTCAGGCAGGTCTGGCTCTACCAGCCGGCGAGCGGGCAACTGGTCGTCGCCTCACCGCAAACGGATAAGGGAAAAGCGGAGAATCCGGAGCACATTTCCGAACTCAATTCATGGGTATTTGGCGAAGACGGCCGCTTCTACCTGCGGGCGCGCCGGCCGCTAGGTCAAGACGGCATGTTCGGTGCCGACATGACTGGTTATTCGGAAATCAGGGACCCGCCATCCGACGTCGCCGAAAAGATCGCCGCAGCCGACGCCGTCTCGAACGCCGTATTCTACGACGGGAAAGCGCCTGAGGGAGAAACACCGCCGGGCTTCGACGACGACAGTTACGACGAGCAGGAAGGCGGCGCATTCACCGCCTGGGCCCAGAACAAGGGGCATGGCTCCTTCGATCTGCTGGCCGCACGCGCCGGCGACGAGGAACCGCGCCTCATCGCTTCCGGCGGCTGGGAATTGAGGGATTTTTTGTTCGACCCGAGCGGGACACGCTTGTTCTACAATGGCGAGGAAGGGCTCGTCGTCACCGACCCGGCCACCTCGATCACGCACCGGTTGAAGGGTACGCATGGCAAGTCGCCTGAAAACAAGCCGATCAATATGTCGGCCGATGGCGAAATCCTGGTCTACGCCGCGACCGGGTCCTGCACGCGCGATGCAGGCGAAGATGGCGATCAGGACACCGGCAAGGACGACGGCTCCAAACGCATTTGCCTGGCTACGCTGCCGCCTGTCAGCGAGCCGGCGTCCAAACCCGTCGCCGACACGGTTTCGACAAAGCCGGAGACGGTCCCCGCCGGCGACCCGTGGGTCGGAAGATGGGAAGGCAGTGGCGAGGGCAATTTGTCGGCCACCATAAGGCGCGGTACGGCCAAACCGGACTATCTGGTAATCGAGCTTGTGACCGGGGTGCCCGGCTGTTCGGGCGCCGTCACGCTCTACGGCAAGCCGAAAGGTTCCACAGTATTCGGCGAAAGCTACGACCCCAACGAGCCGACCGCACCCGTTTGTCGGGTGGAACTGTCACTCGACAAGGGCACGCTGAAGACAGAGGTAGCCGGGCCTTGCACCTTCTATCACGGTGCAGCTTGCGGCTTCGACGGCAACCTGACGAGGGGAGAATGATGGGATGACGGCGGTGGCGGTGGCGCCGGAATTTCTTTCATAAAAGAGGAGAATAGCATGCACATGAAATTGATTGTCGCCGCGACCGTGTTTCTCGGCTTGCTGCCGGTTGCACCGGCCGGGGCGCAACAGGTGGCTGCCGACGAGCAGGAGTTTCAGCAACTGGCGGCGGCACTTAAGGCTAACGATCCCGAGCGGCTGTCGGCCATCGCAACCTGCGTCGAGCAGGGCATCGGCGATAATCCGGCCGGAGCTGCCCAGTTCATGGGCGTGCCGGTGGAACAGGCGGCCGAGGCGTGGTGCACCCGCATGACCAACGGCATCGCCAACGGCCTGCTTACCCTAGCCGATGTTACGGCGCTGAACGAAGGAACGGTGACGCCCGGCGCGCAGAAAGTGCTGACGACCGTATCGGAAGGCAAATAGCAGGCCCGAGCGCCGTTACCGGCCGGCGGCGTCGGCGGTCTGGGCGAGCACGCGACGAACCGGCAGGCTCGCGGCATGGGGACCGGTATCGAGGCCGAAATGGATCAGGCGGGCGATCAGGGCGCGGCGGGCGTGATAAGGCGTCAGCGTGTGATCGGCGGCGTCGAGCGTCAGCCTCGCCACGCCCCGCATCGTCTTCAGGTGCTTGCCGTCGGCGCCGAAATGGCGGTCGATCTCCTTGAGGCTGAGATCGCCTTCGGAGGTGACCAGCAGCACCCGCACGCCACGGTTCGAAAGCGCCCGCATCCAGCGCCGGACGGGCGAGCCCTGTAACATGGAAGGATGCAGCCTCGACAGGGCCGTCTTGAACAGTTCCAGGCCTCGCCGTACCAGGCGGCTGGCAATGTGCGACGCTCCGCCGAACAGCCGCGAGCTGTGCGGCGGCGCATCGGCCTCCTGCAAGGTGCCCTTGTCCTGCCCTAGTGCGACCTTCGACGTCTCATAGGCCTTCCAGACGGCCATCTCCAGCGCGTAGGAGCTGTTCCAGGAAAAGCAAAGCGGGTTGATCATGGTCAGCCGCGCGACACGCTTGTCGGCGCGGGACGCATGAAAGGCCTGAAAGGCGCCGGAGCAGGTGCCGACCAGCCCAACGCTCGGGAACCCGACGCTCTCCATCCAGTCTATCGCGCGGGCGACGTCGTGGCGCGTGCACTGATCGTAAAGGAACATTCGTTCTTCCGCCGGCCCGTCGCTCTGGCCGAGTCCCGGCAGGTCGATGCGCAGCGAGGCCACGCCCTCCGCAGCCAGCGCACGCGCCGCCTCGACCGTGCCGCGGGCCCAGCCGACATGCGGCAC
>JBARYG010000079.1:0-27831 GCA_049647745.1 Mesorhizobium sp. | reverse complement strand
GCCGTGGCGGGAAGCGCCACGACGCCCCGGGCTCCGCACTATTGCCGCTTCCAGCGTCGCGACGGCACGATCTATACAGCCCGGTGCCCCGCCTAGCCGATGAAGCGCGACCGTAGCCGTCCCCGGCTCAGGAGCTGAATGGCCGGGGGGCGTGCGCGACATGTCGGGAAAGCTGCCGGCGCCTGGCGCCGACGGCAATCCGAGGGAAACATCGATCTGCTCGCGAGGCCCGAGGAATGCCTTGTCCTCATCATGAAGGTCGGGAAAATCCACAAGGATACGGTCGGGGCGCGGTTTCGAGGCCGGGAAATTCCTAAAGCTTGTCGCGATCTTCCGAAATCGCTCCACACGCTTTAGAGTTTTGATTTTACGCATGTCTTTGTCCCCGAACCGGGGCCACTTCGGGAGATATGCCAGGGAGGAAGAAGCGATTTGCGCCTTGGACTGCTCAACGTCTTTTTCCTGTTGGCCTGCGGATTGATTTCGAATGGGGATGCTCATGCCCAGTCATCGAGCGCCCCGGTATCCGAAGCAACGCCGCTGTCGACGAGACCCCGCCTTCTGGAAGGCGAGTGGCGGGCCGAGTTGCGCGACCACGGCGTCGATATCGACGCATGGCTGACCCAGTTCTATCAGGGAGCGGTTGCTGGCAACGGCTCCCGCCAGTGGCAGTATGGTGGCAAGGGCGATCTGTTCGTCACGTTCGACGGCGAGAAACTGGGATTTTGGCCGGGGCTGTCCGTCGCGGCTCATCTTGAGTTGCTCTACGGCGACGACGCCAACGCGCTAGGCAACCAGGTTCTCCTGCCGGTCAACACGGGGCTTGCGTTCCCGCGCCTCGGCGGAAGCGACCAGGACCTGTCGATCGTCGTGACGCAGGCGTTTGGCGATCGCGTCTCGGTAAGTTTTGGCAAATTCAACATGCTCGACGCGCTGTCGAATACGCCACTGCTTGGCGGCGGCGGCACCGACACCTTCATGAATATGGCGCTTGCCGCCCCGGTTACCGGCGTGACGCCGCCCCACCTCCTCGGCGCCAATCTCACCATCAGGACCGATCCGGTCATCTGGACCGCTTTCGTCTACGATCCACGCGATGCGCGCGACATGGACGTCGTGAGAAATCCCTTCAGCGAAGGCGTAACGGGAATGCTGTCGGCAACCGTGCCGTACCGGATTGCCGGCCGCAGCGGGTTCTTCGGCGCCCGGGCGATCTACAACAACAAGGAAACCACGGACCTTGCCGACGTTCCGGGACTGGTTCTTCCGCATGGAAGCCAGCAGTTCATCGGCACGAGGAAGGGAAGCTGGTTCCTCGGCGCGTCGTTCCAGCAATATCTTGTCCAGAATCCTGAGAACCCGCGTGAGGGCTGGGGCGTTTTCGGACAGATCGGTATCTCCGACGGCAATCCCAACCCGGTCGAATGGAGCGCCATACTCGGTGTCGGTGGAACGAGCTTCCTGCCCGGCCGCAACCTCGACCGCTGGGGCGTCGGCTATTTCCGCTATTCGCTGAGTTCGGATCTGCGCGACGGCCTTGCCTCGATCGGCGTCGACCTGCGCGACGAGCAGGGTATCGAAGCTTTTTACAATGTGGCGGTCACGCCGTGGTTTTTGGTGACCGGCGACTTGCAGGTGGTGCGGCCGGTCGTTTCAGACGTGTCGACCGCCATGACAGCTGCGATCCGCACGAAAATAGCGTTCTAGATACAGCTTTCACCCGGCGCTGGCCGCCGGAAAAGACGTTGAGTGGTTACAGTTTTTAGTCTGATGGAGATGGAAATGGCCGTAAATTCACAGTCCCTGCTGGTCAACAAAGTGACCGCAATTGTCCTTGTCGTTTTCGGGTTCCTCATTCTGGCGTCCGGCTATCGGTACGGATCGCCGTCCAGCGTTGCCGGCGGATGCCTCGTTCTGGCCATTGGCGTCATTCTGCTGGTCCTGACGGTCCTCCGCAGGAACAGGTCGAACTCCGCCGGCTGACCGGTGAGCCCGGCATCGCCCGATCAGGTCTGCCGCGATCGATGTCGGGAATGGTGGCTCAAGGGAACGATACGGTTGTTGCCGGGTCGGCAGCATCCGAGGGTTGTTCTCGACGGATAGAAAAGCCTCGCGCTGCAAACGTAGAGGCGAGATGGAAGAAGATTGCCGGCACCCATGACGACCGAGCGAACCGTTGCTGTCCCACTCGGCATCCTGGCCACGATCTCGGTCGTGGCCGGGCTGTATTTTTCCACGGTCATCATTGCCCCGGTCGCCGGCGCCTTGTTCATCATCGCAATCGTCTGGCCGATACAGGCCCGGCTCCAGCGGCATATGCCGCAACTCGTGGCCCTGGCCATCGTGACTGCGTCGACGGTGGCCGTTTTCGCGGTCTTCGGCTCGATCGTGGCCTGGGGCTTCGGGCGGATCGGTCGGTCCCTCATCGCCGACGCGCCCCGATTCCAGATGCTTTACGACCAGGCGGCCGGCTGGCTGGAAATCCATGGTATCGCGGTGGCCGGCCTGTGGGCCGAGCACTTCGACATGCGCTGGATCGTGCGGGCTTTGCAAGGCGTATCGGCGCGGTTGAACACCATAGTCTCGTTCTGGCTGGTGGTTCTCGTCTATGTCCTTCTTGGGCTGCTTGAGATCGGCCCGGTCACGCGCAGGATAAGTGCCGCCCTCAAGGAGGACGCCGCACGGGTCCTTATCGAGGGCAGCCGCCTCACGGCGGCAAAGCTGCGCAGATATCTGCTCATCCGGACGATCATGAGCGTCGCCACGGGAGGAATGGTCTACGCTCTTGCCGCGGCGCTCGGCCTTCAGCTTGCCGCCGAATGGGGCGTCATCGCCTTCATCTTGAACTTCATCCCCTTTATCGGCCCCTTCATCGCCACGGTGCTGCCGACGCTTTACGCGCTGGCGCAGTTCGAATCCCTTCAATGGGCCCTCGTCGTTTTCGCGGGCCTCAATCTCATCCAGTTTGTGATCGGCAGTTACATCGAGCCGCGCGTGGCGGGAAAAGCATTGGCCATCTCGCCCTTCATCGTGCTGTTCTCGGTGTTCCTGTGGACCTTCCTCTGGGGTTTGTTCGGTGCTTTTATCGGCGTTCCGATCGCCATTGCCGGACTTACATTCTGTGCCCAGTCGCGCTCTGCCCGGTGGCTGGCGGTTCTGCTGGGCGCATCCGAAGACGACCGGGCGGAGGCGCTGCCTGAAAAGTGAACGTCTTGGCCCTGTGGGCAGTTTAGGCGATCATGCCGGAACGTAAGGCATCGAAGACGGGGTTTTATGGCGAAGAATGCTCTCTATCTGGTGCTGCTGTGGCTTCTGCTGTCAGCGAGCGGTTCGTTCGCGCAAGGACTGCCCGATGCCAGGCAGCCGGTCAGGGTAGGGGTCTATGTGAGCCCACCATTTGTCATCCAGGAGAAGGACCACTTCACCGGCATGGCGGTCGAACTCTGGAAGGCGCTTGCAGAAGCGCAAGGGCTTCAAAGCCAGTACCAGTCGTTCCCCACCGTCAGCGCCCTGATCGACGCTACCGCCAGCGGCAAGGTCGACATTGCCGTCACCAATCTCACGATCACGCAGGGCCGTGCGCAACGCATCGATTTCACCTATCCGTGGTTCGACGCCGGGCTGAGAATAATGATCGACGAACATCAGGGCACGGGGTTTCTGGAGGTCGTATCGGGACTGAGGGAGTCCGGATTCCTTCGCGCCTATGCATGGATTGCCTTTGTTGTCGTGGCGGCCACCCTGTCGCTCACTGTCTTCGACCGAAGGTTCGACCCCAACTTTCCGCGCCGGTGGCGCGACGGGGCAGCGGAGAGCTTCTTCTCGGTCATGTCTATTGCCGCCGGCAAAGCGACCGGGCGAAGGAACGTCTTCGGATGGGTCGGACGGCTATGGCAGGGCCTGTGGCTGGTATGCGGGATCGCCGTGCTTGCCTTCGTCACCTCGTCCGTCACGAGCGTGATGACCACGCTTTCGCTGACCAACCAGATCAACAGCCTTGACGATCTTCCCGGCAAGGCCGTCGGGGTATTCGCCGGAAGCGTGTCGGAGGAATTTGCCCGTACCTCCGGGCTCGAAATTTACTCGTTCCCGAATATCGACGAAGCCGTGGCGGCCTTGAAGGACGGCGACATCGCGGCGATCATCGGCGACGCCCCGGTGCTGGAATTCTATGCCCACAGCCACCCCGAACGGAGGGTCGAAGTCATCGGCGGTATTTTCGAGCCCGACAAATACGGCTTCGGGCTTCCCCTCAACAGCCCTTCGACAAGGCGGCTGACGGTCGAACTCATCGGCGCTCATGAGCGTGGCCTCGTGGAGCAGTTGCACGACAAATATTTTGGCGTTTCGCCTTGACCGGGCGCCAGCCGGGTCTGCCTGCCCTCGACCCGTGCCCTACGCCTGAGAATTGTCCCGAACCCGGCAGTCGCTGAAAGCCGACATTGGGACCATGGGAAAAGTAGCGGGATTCTGCGCCGGTCACGCGCCGACTTGGGGAGGATTATAATTCCCGACGCTCCGGTGAGCGGGCTGTAGAAGGCCGACCTAGTGTTGAAGGGGACACCATGGCTTCGGGAACGACGCAGAAACTTTCGCTGTCCGCGCTGACGGCAATGGTGGTCGGGTCCATGGTGGGCGCGGGCATTTTCAACCTGCCCGGCCGGTTCGGCGCGGCGACAGGCCCCTTTGGCGCGATCATCGCTTGGGCGATCGCCGGCACCGGCATGTACATGCTGGCCCGCGTGTTCCAGGCGCTGGCCGAAAAACGGCCGGATATCGATGCCGGCGTCTTCGCCTATGCCAAGGCCGGCTTCGGCAATTACATGGGTTTCCTGTCCGCCTTCGGCTATTGGCTCGGCAGTTGTCTCGGCAACGTGTTCTACTGGGTTCTGATCAGTTCGACGCTGGGGCGCTTCTTTCCCGGCATCTTCGGGGACGGCAGCAGCCCCATCGCCATCATCGTCTCGCTGGTCGGCATTTGGGCCTTCCACTTCATGATCCTGCGCGGCGTCGAGCAGGCGACCTTCATCAACACCATCGTGACGATCTGCAAGATCGTGCCGATCCTGGCCTTCGTGCTGCTCCTGATCTTCGCCTTCAATTTCGGGCAGTTCGGCGATAACTTCTTCGGCGGCGCCGACATGCCGCCAAAAACCCTGATCGCCCAGGTTCGCGACACCATGCTGATCACGGTCTTCGTCTTCCTCGGCATCGAGGGCGCCAGCGTCTATTCGCGCTTTGCCAAACAACGCTCCGATGTCGGCAGCGCGACGATCCTCGGCTTCGTCGGCGTCACCGGCCTGATGGTGGCGGTCACGCTTCTGCCCTACGGCGCGCTGCCGCAATCGGGCATCGCCGCTGTCCAGCAGCCGTCGATGGCCAGCGTGCTTGAAGCGGTCGTCGGCCACTGGGGCGCGGTCTTCATCTCCATCGGTGTCCTGATCTCGGTTCTCGGCGCCTATCTCGCCTGGTCGCTGATCTGCGCCGAAGTGCTGTTCGCCGCCGCCAAGTCCGACGACATGCCGAAGTTGTTCGCCGCGCAGAACGGCAACCGGGTGCCGGCGAACGCGCTTTGGTTGACGAACATCGTCGTATCGCTCTTCGTGATCTCGACCTACTGGTCGCGGGATGCGTTCAACTTCATGCTCGACATGACGAGCGTCACGGCGCTGCTGCCCTATCTGCTGGTGGCCGGCTACGGCATCCTGCTCGCCCGCAGCGGCGTGGGCTATGAGGCGACGCCCGGCGAGCGCGGCCGCGACCAGGTCTTCGCCTGGATCGCGGCAGTCTACACGCTTTTCATGTTCATCGCCGCCGGTCTCAAATACGTGCTGCTCGTCGCGGTCCTGTTCGTGCCTGGAACCATCCTCTACGTCTGGGCGCGGCGTGAGCAGAAACTGCAGTTGTTCACCTCCGTCGAGTTCATCGTCTTCGCCGTCACGCTGCTTGCCGGCCTGGTCGGAGCCTATGGACTGCTGACGGGCATCATCACACCTTGAGGATCAGATCATGACAAACGACACTCCATTCGGCGTCCACTCCGAGGTCGGTCAGCTCCGCAAGGTGATGGTCTGTGCGCCGGGGCACGCGCACCATCGCCTGACGCCGTCCAATTGCGACGACCTCCTGTTCGACGATGTGCTGTGGGTCGACAACGCCAAGCGCGATCATTTCGACTTCATGACCAAGATGCGCGATCGCGGCGTCGACGTCGTCGAAATGCACAACATGCTGGCCGAGACCATGGCCATCCCCGAAGCCAAGGCGTGGGTCCTCGACAACCAGATCATCCCCGACCAGGTCGGGCTTGGCCTCGTCGACGAGATCCGCAGCTATCTGGACGGCCTGTCCAACCGGGCGCTCGCCGAAACGCTGATCGGCGGCCTTTCGACCTACGAATTCCCCGAGGCGGTCGGCGGCGAGATGCTGACGCTGATTCGCGAGGCGGCGGGCGTCACCGAGTACCTGCTACCGCCGCTGCCCAACACGCTCTACACCCGCGACACCACCTGCTGGATTTATGGCGGTGTCACGCTGAACGCGCTTTTCTGGCCGGCGCGGCACGAGGAGACGATCCTCGCCACCGCTATCTATAAATTCCACCCCGACTTCGCCGGCAAGGTCAACGTGTGGTGGGGCGACCCGCTCAAGGACCATGGCCTGGCGACGTTCGAAGGCGGCGACGTCATGCCGATCGGCAAGGGCAATGTGCTGATCGGCATGAGCGAGCGAACCTCGCGCCAGGCGATCAGCCAGGTCGCGCAGGCACTGTTCGACAAGGGCGCGGCCGAACGCGTCATCGTCGCGGCGATGCCGAAGCTGCGCGCGGCGATGCATCTCGATACGGTGTTCACCTTCGCCGACCGCGACTGCGTGCTCGTCTATCCCGACATCGTCGACGGCATCAAAGCCTTCTCCTATCGTCCGGACGGCAAGGGCGGCGTCGAGCTGCACAAGGACAAGGGCTCCTTCGTCGACACCGTGCGCGACGCGCTCGGGCTGAAAAAGATGCGTATCGTGCAGACCGGCGGCAACGACTACATGCGCGAACGCACGCAATGGGACAGCGGCGCCAATCTGGTCTGCGCCTCGCCGGGCGTGGTTTTCGCCTATGACCGCAACACCTACACCAATACGCTGCTGCGCAAGGAGGGTATCGAGGTTATCACGATCACCGGCGCGGAACTCGGACGCGGTCGCGGCGGCGGGCACTGCATGACCTGTCCGATCATCCGTGATGCCGTCGATTATTGAGGGGTTTTGTGAGCCTCCCCGGAAGGTGGCTGTTTCCATGGATGGGCCACCTGTCGGCATCGTGCATAAGGCCGGAGGCGTTTTGAGTCCTTAACCCACTCGCGGGCGGCCACTATTGGGCGCCTGTTCGCGCCTGCTGCCGCTCTCCAAAGCTCGGGCAGCGGCAGTCGCAGCACCAGACGGTAAAAATCTTCCAGGGCAGGGGATATGGGCGTAGAAACAGGCAATCCGGTCCTCATGTTCATGGCGCTTTTTGCGCTCTACAGTCCTCTTGCCGCACTATCTTCCTATCTTCCGATCATCGGCCGTTTCAGTTCCCGCGATCAACTGCGCCTTGCGGTCGGCCTGTTCATCAATGTCGCCGCCTTTGTGCTGCTGGCGGTCTGGATCGGTGAGCCGATCCTGGAGCTTCTTGGCGTAACGACGGCAGCCCTGTCTGTAACGGGCGGCATCGCGCTCCTTTACGCCGGCGTTCCGATGATGCGAGGTCTGGAAAAAGCGGCCCCCGCCGGCGATGAACCGGACGATGCGAGTTCTGGAAACGGGACGCAGGAATCCTGGAGGTCGGTGCTGTTCACGCCATTGACCTTCCCGCTCACGATCGGGGGGACGTCGTTCGGTCTTATCGTTGCCTTCGCCGCGTCGGCGCAGGGAATATCCGAGGATATCTATCTGTCTGTTGCGGGTCTTGCCTATGCCGTTCTGACCGGGCTCACGGTGTACGCTGCCGGACATTTGCATCGCCGGGTATCCGTCGCCGCCCGAGCCGTGTTGTCACGCATCGCGGGCATTCTACTGACGGCGATCGCCGTTACGCTTCTCGTCAATGGCACCACGCATATGGTCGTCGATACTTTGGCGAGCCTCGGCCGGATTTGAAGAAGCCGGGGTGCGGGTACCTTGCGGCTTCAGGAGGCAAGCGCGCACAGCATTTCGCCAAGGTTTCGTCCCTCGACAGACGGTTTGGCCTCCCCGGAAAAAGCACGCCCCCTGCCGTCCCATCCCATCATGCGCGCTTCCTTGGGAGACATGCCGAACTCGTGCTTGAAGGACCGGCTGAAGGCCGAGGGATCGACGAACCCCCACTGTTCGGCAATCTGGCCGACGGGGCGTATGTCGGTGTTGTCGGCGAGTGCATCGCGTGCCTGCAACAGTCGCTGCCGCCGGATATAGGCGTAGATTCCGCCGGTCGGCTCGAACAGGCGGTAGAGCCGGGAGCGCGACACGTGCAGGTCCCGGCATATGCTTTCAGGCGTCAGGTCCCGGTCCAGCATCCTGCGGCCGATCAGGATGCGTGCCCGCTCCAGCAGCGTCATGTCGATGGGATTGCGCGCATTGACGAGCCGATCCATTGACGGAGCCAGGCAAGCCGCGATGAGGCTTCGGGTTGCTTCCACGACGCTCGGCAACTCTGTAAGCCGCAACTGGGGCAGGGAGCGGTTGAGGAGCAAAAGGTAGTCGGCGAGGATCGACCCGATGCCGCCGTCGAACCGGGTATTCGCCATCTGGTCCAGGGCCGGCGTCAGGCCCAGAATGTCGCGGGGAATGAACAAGGCGACATAGCCCTCGGCGTTCGTCACCAGTTCGAACGGCTTGGCCAGGCAATGCAGGCTCGGCAAATCGGCGGGTCGCTTGTCGCGCTCAGCGGTAGGGGCGAACTCGAATGGGAGCATAAAATACCAGTGGTCGACTTCCGGTCGCTTCAGATGCGTCCAGCGGTGGGTGACGCTTTCGCCGGGACATTTGATGTAGGCGAAGATCATCGTGTTGAGATCCCACACTACTTCACGTGCGGGATAGGAGGGGCCACGGCGATTGATGATCTGTGCATCGGCGGCGTTTCTGTGCGCCTCCCGAAATACATCGAACTGGTCGCGCGCCGGGAATTCGAGGGTGGAAAAGTCGATCGAGCACGACAGCCTGTCACTGAGGTGCCGTGTCTGGGCAGTGGGGTTGAATGATTGGTTCATCTTCAGCACCAGATGCAAAATTAATCAAAAAATGCACACAACAATTCAATGGCCTGAAGCTAAAGCGCTGGGTGCTGCGATGCTATGCAGTTTGTGCCAGCCTTGATTAGGGGAGACCCTATCGAGTTTCATGAATGTCGAACCTCTGATTTCGTGGAGACTTCGACAGTTCTCCTGCCCATCTGGAAGGCCTGCGAACTGGTTTGTGTTCAGGCAAGCCGGTGAGAGGTGTGTTTCTGTTTCAGGGTTAACCATCAGGCCGTTTCACGACATGCAATCCGTGCCATAAACTGTTATAAATTGATGTGGAGGGGGGAGGACGACCCTGGCGGATCATCCTCATGTCTAGCGGCCCGAACGATATCTTTGTGGCGCAATTTTCGGGGTTGGATGGCAGCCCTGCCGGGTCATGGCCTGTCGGCCGTGCTGCTTCAACCGACCACATCAAGCTCGACGTTTGCACCGTCAAACTGCGTAACCCGGACGACCTTCGCGAGGCGGTGAGTGGTGCAGACCTGAAAATCGTGCAGTTGGCGCCAGGCAGTTTCGACGGCCAACTGATGCGCGCTCAGGTCGGTGAACTCTCGGTAAGCGCCGGCGATTTCGGGCCTGATATCCGGGCGCGCGGTGTCATGAACCAGCAACTGGTTACCGTCGGCATGATGTTGCAGAGCAGCGGCGAGGTATCCCAATGGCATTATGACGTCGTTCCGGGCGACATCATTGTCTTTCCGAAGTCGGTCGAACAGGAGGGCCGTTACACAGGCCGTTCCTGCTATGCCACGATCACGCTCAGCGAAGAGGCGCTTGCCGCCTGTGCCGCGGGTGAGCCGGCGCTGCAGGAGCCCAACTTCTGGACCAGGATCGACAGGTTTCGCCCGTCTCCCTCCCTGCGGGCATTTATTCGCCGCGAGGTTGCTCAAAAGATTTCGCTGTTGAGCAGCGGGACGGTTCCTACCAGCGAGGCGGGAATACGTTGTTTCCAGCAGTCTCTTGTTGAGGCGTTTATCGCAGGCATCGTCGATGCGGTGTCGGATGAGCGTGACGACCGGCCTTGCCGCGACGCAAGGCTCGTCCGTGATGTCGAAGATTATCTCGATAGCGTCGAAGTCGATCAGCCGGTGCACATCTCGGAATTGTGCTCACATTTCACCGTATCGCGCCGTACCCTTCATCGCGCTTTTCAACAGGCGCTCGGGATGGGTCCATTGACCTATCTGCGGTTAACGCGTCTGTCGGCGGTTCGTCATGCCTTGGTGGCTGCGGAACCAACAAATGTCAGTGTTACGCAGGCGGCCCTCGACTATGGCTTTACCGATCTGGGGAGGTTCGCCGCCACCTATAAGAAGATGTTCGGGGAAGTGCCCTCGCAGACCCGCCGCAAGGCGATGGGTGTACCTGGCCTCCGTGCGTAGCGGATCGCCACACTATGCCGCCGGGGTGAAGGGACAACCTTACGGCGTATCAGGGGCAGGGCGCATGATCTTTATCCCGAAAACCGCTGCGCGCTTTTCGGGTCATGCTCTAAAGCCGATCACGGAAACCGTACTCATCGAGTGGGAAGCCGCCGTCTACAGGCAATGCCACCCCATTTAGATGTGCCCCGGCGTCCGAGCACAGAAATTTTGCCAGATCGCCCAGCCAGTCTCCGGGCAGAGCAAGAGCCGGGCATCCCTCCTCAAGCAATACCGCACCCTCTTCCACCAAATCGAGTCGCTTGGAGGCGACAAACCTCGACGTCCGCTGCTCTCGCAGTCGACTTGCGGGCGACAGGCTTGGGCAGATCGCGTTGCAGGTGATGCCGCTGGGAGCAATTTCCAGGGCGACACATTTCGTGAATCCTATGACGCCATGCGTGGAAGCAACATAAGCAGCTCTGTTTGCCGTTGCCACAAGCCCGCTCACCGACGCGACATTGATTATGCGGCCCCAGTTCCGCTCGAACATCTGCGGCAGTACGGCTCGCGTGGTCAGGAAAACAGCCGTCAGATTATTGGCGATTGTGGCGTGCCATTGTTCGGTAGGAAATTCGTGCACCGCCGCATCGAGACGGGTCCCGGCATAGTTGACCAGGATATCGACGCGCCCCAGCATACTGGTCGCGTCGCCAATCAGTCGAGCCGCGCCATATGGCTCGGAAACGTCTGCCGGGCAGAATACTACGCGTACTCCATACGTGTCGGAAATCTCCTGCCGCAATATCTCTGCCGCCGTCGTCTCATCGAAGCCATTGATAGCCAGGTCGGCCCCTGCAGCGGCAAACCTACATGCGATCCCAAGTCCGGCTCCGGATGTCGATCTCGTGACAACGGCCACCTTGCGCCTTAACATGAAACGCTCCTGATGGTCGTCCGATGTCAGTCCGCATCAGTTTCGACCTCGATATACGCATTGAGCTTATCGAGTGCCTATGCATTTGGCATGGCGGGGAATCTTAAGATTGGTTCGCGGGTCCCACGGATGCTTTGCAGGCGGGGTTGTTCACGCATTCCTTGGGCTCCTGATCCGCGAGCGCAGCCGCCAGTCAGGCTCTTCTGGCAGGCCCGCGTTCTTCGGCTCGTGTTGCCCGCCTGATCCGATGATTTATCCTTACCGGAGATTCATTTGCTGGCGCGATTGCGTCTCCGGTCTTTGAGGCGACGGAACATACCTCCCACGGTATCGGGCCTTCCACGGTCGGGACCGCGCGCGAGTTCGATGTCGACCAGACTGCCGAACGGAAGCACTGGTGCCGTGCGTCGTCTCCGGCAAGCCGGTATGGCCTGATGAAGCAGGTCCCCGCCGGGTGAAGGTGATCTCGGCTTCGCCGGCGATGCCGGCGATGCGGGCCGCGTAGTGTCCCGTGTGCACGTCGCGGTCCTCCCGTAATCCTGACCTCAGCCGTCTGCATCTCCACTTTCGTGCATGAACCATTGCCGCGACAGCGTCTCGTCATCCGCCACGATGTCGTGGCCGGCATCGACGCTGCGCCATTCCAGCGCGGCACCTCTGGTCCTGAACCAGTCGGCCAGCGCCGGCGTGTGCTTGCCGAAGGGGTCGCGCGCACCCGCCAGCATCAGCACCCGCGCGCCCTCCAACCCGGCTGGCGGCAGTTCCTCCAGCACCGGCATAGCCCGCAGCAGCACCGCCCGGCGGATGATGTGCGGATAAAGCGCCATGACGGCGGCGGCGAAATTCGCGCCGTTGGAATGGCCGAGAAAGGTGAGACGCGCGGCATCGAGTCGGTAGGAAGAGACCGCACCTTCCACAAACGCCGCGAAGGCCTCGGCCTCGGCTTTTATGTCGGGCTGGTCGAAGCGGGTCGCCGTCAGTCGGCGGAACCAGCGGGCGTTTCCTTCCTCATGGCTGCGCCCCCGCACGCCAAGCAACGTGGCGCGCGGGGCGACGCGCCGGGCCAACGGCATCAGGTCGGCCTCGTTGCCGCCGCTGCCGTGAAGCAGCACGATGGTGCTGCCGTCGGGATCGTCGGGCACATGGAAACGGTGCACGAACGGCAGTTCGCGCGGCGCCATGCGTGGTTCGCCCGGCATCGAAAATTGCGGCAGCATCACCACGATGTCCTGCGCCCTGTCCTTGTCGCGGGGCGGCACCAGCAGCGTTTCGCCAAGGTGCTCCGCGTCTTCGTCCACGGTGAAGCCCGGCCCGTCGGTGGCGAGTTCGAACAGCGTGCCTCCCGGCTCGCGCACATAGAGCGAAGTGAAATATTTGCGGTCGTGCATGGTGGTCGCCGACGAATTGAGGCGCGACAGCGCCTGCTCCTCGGTGGTGACGGCGGCAACGTCCGGGGCGCGGAAGGCGACATGATCGGCGGTACCGGTGCCCGGTATGCCCGGCACATAGCCGGAGACATCCCGGACATCGACGGCGTCGGTGACGGAGAGCATGCGCATGGTGTTTTCCGCGCGCGGTCCCGGCCGGTAGCCGAACCGGCCGACGAAGCTTGCCGTCTCCTCCGGTGTTTCGGTCAGGATCGTCACCGCGCGCAGCCGGCGCGGAGCCACCGCTCCGTCGCCCCAGGGCTGCGCGGCGGCAAGATCCGCGCCCACCAGCTTGACGATGATCCCGTCGGGGTCCTTCAGCCGCAGCACCGGCTCGCCGAACTCGCGCGATGGCCCCTCGAACGGCACCCCGGCCCGCAGGGCGCGCGTCATCCATTCGCCGAGGCTGTCGGGCGGCACCGCAAGGGCGATCTCCGCGACCTGGCCCGTACCGACCCGCCCCGGCGCTCCATCCTCCCAGACGAGGAAGGTGACCAACGAGCCGGGGGAGCCGAGGCGATCACCGTAAAACAGATGGAGTTGCAGGGAATCTTCATAGCCGCCGGTGCGCTTGATCAGGCGCAAGCCGAGGAAGCCGACATAGAAATCGACATTGGCCTGCACATGGCGCGTGATCAGCGTGACATGGTGGATGCCGCTGGCGAATGCGTTGCTCAAGGGGCATCTCCGGAGATGAAGCGCGTCATCGGCATCCTCGCTGCCATAGCGTCGGTACCGCGCAGGTTGGCACGGCGCGGTATCGCTTTCCAGCGCCACGATGCCGCTGGCGGCCCGGCGATCGGCTGAACTGGAACTGGCCGTCCTGGCGCTGGATCGATCAGGCCGTACCTGCCCTGATCGATCCAGCGATCTTGCTTCGGGTCTGGCGCATGGCCGATGCGATGGCCCTATTCGGCCGACCGCTTCGTACACCGCCCCGAATAGCACGCTTCCCTACAACGTGTTCCTGATGGACAGGCGATACGATCTGGACCACTGTCTGTTCGGGTTGAAGTCGCTGACCGGCCTGCTTGGCGAGATGCAGATGGCGGAAGGCACACTCGACGAGACGGCCAAGGTCGCCACGATCGTCCCGGAACTGGCCAGGAGCGCGTTCGGCGACGCCACCGTCAGGCAGGTGCTCGACATGACGACCGGGCTTGCCTACAACGAGGACTATTCCGATCCCGATGCCGATGTCTGGCGCTACGGCGCGGCCGGCAACCCGCTGCCCAAGCCGGAAGGTTATACCGGGCCGCAAAGCTATTTCGAGTATCTCGAAACCGTGGCCAAGCAAGGCGAGCACGGCGCGGCTTTCGGCTACAAGACCATCAACACCGATGCGCTCGGCTGGATCATCGCACGCGTCACGGGCAAGTCGGTCGCCGACCTGCTCGCAGACCGCATCTGGAGCCGGATGGGGGCGGAACAGGACGGCTATTACACGGTGGATTCCATCGGCACGCCCTTTGCCGGCGGCGGCTTTAATGCCGGTTTGCGCGACCTTGCCCGCATCGGACAACTGATGCTCGATGGCGGCGTGATCAACGGTCGGCGTCTCGTCCCGGAAGCTGCGATTGCGAGCATTCGCGCCGACGGCGACAAGGCGGCCTTCGCGAAAGCCGGCTACGCGCTGCTGAAAGGTTGGAGCTATCGCGGCATGTGGTGGATTACGCACAACGAGGACGGCGCTTATATGGCGCGCGGCGTCCATGGACAGGCCATCTATGTCGATCCGAAAGCCAGGATGGTGATCGCGCGGTTTGCGTCCACCCCGCAAGCCGGCAATGCCGCCAACGACCCGACCTCATTGCCGGCCTACGACGCCGTCGCAAAGCACCTGATGAGGATGCGATAGGGCATTGTAGTCATGCGGGCGGGCTACTTGCCGTCCGTGCCGTTCGTGATCCGCCCGATCCCTGCCAGCAGCCCCTCCCGCGATATCTCGCCCATATGTACCGATTGCAGGAGCCCGTCACGTCCGACGAAGAATGTCGCGGGCAGGCCCGGCACGTCGTAGTGACGCCCGAACTCGCCAAGCGTATCGAGCACGACATGGTCGAGCTCAAGGTTCCCCGCCGCCAGATAGCGCTGAACGATCTCCGCACTTTCTCCCTGATTGACGAAGATGAGCGTCGCTTCGTCGGTAGCGGCTGCCACTTCGGCCATCATAGGCATCTCGCGGCGGCAGGGAGGACACCAGCTTGCCCAAAGATTGATTACCAGAGGCTCTCCCCTGAGCGCCTCCGGCCGGAACGGGTCGCCGGCGAGCGTGCGATATGCGCCTCCCGACGGCAGCGGCGTGGCGGGCGTGCCGGCCGTGAGTTGCAGCGTGAAAAAGGCGGCATAGGCAGCCACGACAACCGGGACGGCCGCCCACAATGCAAGATGCAACTCGCGCCGGAAACGAAACAGCGTAAAGGCCAGCACCAGCGCGAAACCGACCCCGATCATGAAACCGCCCTGCCAGAGATAAAAGGCGCGCAGTGGCTCGGCGAGAAAATTTCCAGCGTGCTCCAGTACGTGTCCGGTCCGTGCGCCGATGATGAAAGCGAGAACCGCGCCCCATGCCCAGGGTGAGAAGCGCCGATCGATCTTCCGGGCAAGGACCTCACTCACGATCAGGAAGGCGGCGATTGCCAGGATTGCCGCGAAGCGATCAGGCGCAAAGACCAGCGGACCGATGGCGACCGCGTTCATCAGCGCCGCGCCATTTCGAGCGAGGCGCTGAGCGCACCGACCGTGGCGCCGCCGATCAGGCGGGAGCCTTCCGCCTCCCTTGCATTGCCGTCAAAGAAGATCATGGTCGGCGGTCCCGCCACCGCCAGGTCGCGCATCATCTCTTCCCTGGCCCGGTCGAGCACCGTCAGGTCTACCCTGATGTGCTGGAAGCCGCCGAGCCCGGCAACGACTTCGCTATCAGGAAACACGTTGCGCTCGAGCGTCTTGCAGGTGACGCACCAGTCGGCGGTGAAGTAGACGAATGTCGGGCGTCCCCCGGCTGAGGCGAGCGCCTGCCTGAGCTCCGCTGTCGAGCCCACCTCGACGGAACTCGTCGCAGACACGGCGAGCCGACGCTCCACGTTGCCGACGCCGAAATGGGCAAGCGGGCGCAGCGGATCGCTTGCGCCCGACGCCGCGCCGACGGCGAGAATCACGCCGGCAAGAGCAAGCGCAAGCCCGCCCGCCTTGCGCAAACGCGGCAAGGCGGTTGCGTCCGTCGCCAGCCGGTCAGCGACGCCGGTGAAGACGGCGGCCGTCAGCAGCAGAACCGCCCACAGCGCCAGTGTCGCCTGCGGCGGCAGGACCCGCGCTGCCATCCAGATGGCGGCGCCGAGGAAGACGAAGCCGAATGCATATTTGACCTGCACCATCCACGCGCCGGCGCGGGGCAGGGCACGGCTGCCGATCGTGCCAAAGACGATCAGCGGGATGCCCTGGCCGAAGCCCAGCGCAAACAGCGCCGCCGCTCCCAGATACGCGTCTCCGGTCTGGCCGATATACAAAAGTGCCGCGGCAAGCGGCGCGGTGACGCAGGGCCCCACGATCAGTGCGGAGAGAAAGCCCAGGCCCGCGGCCCCGCCGACCGAGCCGCGCGCTCCCGCCTTCACGCCCATGATCCTTCTGACCCAGGCGTCCGGCAGTTGCAGTTCGAACAGGCCGAACATCGAAGTTGCCAGCACAAGGAACAGGACCGCGACCGCACCGACGGCATAAGGCGATTGCAGCACCATTTGCAGGTTCTGGCCCGACCAGGCGGCACCGATGCCCAGAACTCCGAAAGCGGCAGCCATCGCCAGCACATAGGCAAAGGACAGCATGAAGCCGCGCCTTGCCGTCAGCGCCTCGCCCTCGCGCGCCAGCGTTGCGCTGAGAATGGGATACATCGGCAAAACGCATGGTGTGAAAGCCAGAGCCAGGCCGAAGGCAAGGAAGCTCGCGACAACCCAGAGCGCGCCGCCGCTCGCCAGCAACGTGCCGACCAGGCCGCCGTTCTGTGTCTCGGCGGCAAGCATGAAGCCGCCCGAATGCCCGGAAGTGGCCGGCGCGGGAGCGGCCAGGCCGAAACCGACTACCGGCGCGGATGCCTGCAAAGTCGCGGTGTCGAGCGTCAGGGTCAGGGGTGGATAGCAGATCGAATCTTTCTTGCAGCCCTGATACGTGACGGCGACCTTGTCCGGGGCGTCGGCGGCGAGATGGGCCACCGCCTTGGAATAATAGACTTCCGACAGCCCGAAATTGGCGTCCTCGGCCTCGACGACACCGGGCTCGGTGGAAAGCGTGACCGTCTTGCCGGTCGCCGGGTCTTTCGCTTGCAGATGGTCGCGGTAGAGATAGTAGCCGTCCTCGATTTCCCAGCGAAGCTCGATCCTGTCATCCGTCGCGCGTCCGACCGAGAACCGGAAGGCTTCCTCGGCCTGCAGGAGACCCTGCTGCTGTGCGGCGGCAAGGAGCGACGAGAGGGCAAGCATCAAGCTTGCGACAAGGCCAAGGGTGCTGAGGCGAAGCATGGAATCTCCCGGATTGCTGGCTGATCGGCAAACTGGCGTCAGGATGCTTCGCGCGCATCCTTGACGACCTGGCGGAAGCCGGCTTCATCGAGGGCGGAAGCGACCATGAACGGGCCGATCAGGAAGACGGGCGTGCCAGGCAGGCCGAGCCCCTCCGCCTGTGCAGTGTTGCGCTGGAGCAGAGCGTTGATCGCGGCGTCATGCCGGTTGGCGTCCGCTTCGAGTTTCGGTATATCGAAACCCGCGCTTTCCAGCCCCTTTCGCATCCGGTCTTCGGAAACGCGCGAACCTTCGATACCCATCAGGGCGTGATAGGCGTCCTCGTAACGGTCCTGGTATTTTGCCGCCAGCGCCAGTTTCGCGCCGGAGACGGAGGATGGGGCGAGGATCGGCCAGTCCTTGTAGACGTGGCGGATGTTGCCGTCCGATGTCAGCACGGCTTTCAGGGGTTCGACGGTGCGTTTGCAGAACGGACAGTTGTAATCGAAGAATGAGACGATCGTCAGGTCGCCTTTCGGATTGCCGCCGACGGGCGCGTCCGGGTCGTTCAGGATCGTCTCGGCGGACAGGTCGTCGGCGCGCAGCCGGGTGGCGAGGCCCACGCCGATCAGCGCCGTCAGGCCCATGAGCACGGTCCGCCGGTCAAAGGCGGCTGGCGAATGAATGCGCCTGTCCAATTGGGATCGAACGGCAGAAATGCGATTACGCCGATGATACATGGCCGGACTCCTGTTGATTGGACCGGATCGACCGCATCGCACGCAGCTTAAGGCAAGCTTAAGGCGCAGGCCGTGTCGCACCGAGATGACCGTCTTAAGCCTGCGTTAAGGAAGGGTGTTTTCCGTCTCCTTCTCAGCAGGGATCCGGACATGCAACGGGAAATTGGCAATAGTGACTCCTCCATATCCCGTCGCAGCGGCGTATCCCTGACACGGCGTTCGCTTCTGCTGGGCAGCCTCGCCGCGCCGGTCGGATTGCTGGCGGGGCCAGCGCGTGCCGCTTCGCCGGACATGGTCGGGAATGTTGCGGCCTATCGGAAGGCGCTGACGGGGGCTGCCGCGCGGCATCGCTTCGCCCTCATCGACATAAGGGCGGACTGGTGCGCGGTATGCTTGCGTGTGGAACGCGAGATTCTTCCCCACCCGACAGTGCGGCGCTACCTCGAACACATAAAGCTGGTGAAGGTGGACATTACGGCAATGGACGACGGCAATCGCCAGCTTCTGACCCATCTTCGCGCCAGCGGGCCGCCTACTTTCTTCGTCGTGGACGCCGCGACAGGCCAGGAATACCAGGAAACCCGTTCATTGGGATCGTTTACCAGACGCGATCTCATCCGGCGACTGAAGCCCTTTACGGCGCTCTGAAGGTTTTTCCGGATGACGGTAATTCACTGGGACGAACGCTGTCGGCCCGAACAGATCGATCTTGCCGCGCACCGGCCCTTAAGGCTGGCTTAAGGTCACTCTTCTGCTCTTGCGTAACCCACACCTGACATGAGGACACTGTATTGAGTACGCAAAGCCGACATCCTGCCACACTTGGACGGCGTGCATTCCTTGCCGGCGCAGGGGCACTGGCGCTTGCCGGGTGCCAGTCGACACGCCCGAATGCACCGGTGATCGAGCCGCTGGCGCCCTCTGCGCTGCCGGTGACGCCACCGATCTATTATGCGCTTCCCGACGAGCGCTTCCCGATTCCCGCGGTCGACGTAACCAAGGTCGACCGGAAATGGTGGCGGGCCGAAGTGGACTATCCCACGGACGAAAAGGTCGGCACGGTGATCGTCGATACGCCGAACCGCTACCTCTACCATGTTCTGCGCGACGGTCGGGCCATGCGCTACGGCGTCGGCGTCGGCCGCGCCGGATTCGAATGGGCGGGTCGCGGCCACATCGCCTATAAGCGGAAATGGCCGCGCTGGAACCCACCCGACGAAATGGTCGCGCGCCAGCCGAAGCTCAAATCGGTCAGCATCGCCAATGGCGGGATGGCACCGGGGCTCAACAACCCCTTGGGCTCGCGGGCTCTCTATATCCACGAAGGCAATCGCGACACGATCTACCGCATCCATGGCAGTCCGGAATACAGCACTATCGGCCGGGCCGTTTCTTCGGGATGCATCCGCATGATCAACCAGGACGTCATCCACCTGGCCGACAGCGTCCGTGACGGCAGCACCATCGTCGTCATTCCGGATCCCGCAGTGGGCCGGCCCATGGCGGCATAGCGGGCAGCCTCCGGCGCATAACGATCAGGCGGCGGCGATCACCGCCTGCAGCCCGCCGGCATCGCGGTTTTGAAGCCGGAGCTTCCATCCGCTTCGTCCAAGCGCCAGTTCGACGATCGCGAGACCGAGGCCGCTGCCGATGGCGACCTTGTTGCGGCCCCGGAAGAAGCGCTCCGTAATCCGGGGAAGCTCTTCTTCGGGGATGCCGGGGCCGTCATCCTCGATGACGATGCAACCGTCAGCCGCCCGGCATCGGACCACGCCGCCCCGAGGCGAGTGGTTCATCGCATTCTCCATCAGGTTGCGGGCGGCCAGGGAAAATAGTTCGGGCTCGATCTCCAGGTTCATGGCGTCGAGTTCAGGTGAAACCTCGACCCTCACATTCCGGGCCGGATCAGCCAATTCCTCCGCCAGCGCCCGCAGCACGCTACCCGGCTGCACCATACGCCGCCCCTCCGTCCGATCGACCGCCTCGATCGCCGACATGTCGAGGAGTTGTCGGACCAGCCTGCTGGTCCGGTCGACACCCACCACAATCTGCCGCATCGCCTGATCCCGGATTGCTGCGTCGTCGCTGGCAAGCGCTACCTGAGCCTGCGTCTTGAGGCCGGCGAGCGGTGTGCGAAGCTCATGGGCGGCGAAGGCCGTGAAATTGCGTTCACGCTCGCGCAGGCCCGCGACACGGGCAAACAGCCCGTTCAGCGATTGCAGCACAGGCACGATTTCCTTTGCCGTCGGCACATCTTCAATGGGGCTGAGGTCGGAGGCGTGACGCGCCTCGAGATTGCCGGCGATCCTGTTCAAAGGTTCGAGCCCTCTGCGCACGCTGAGCCAGATCAGAACGGCAAGGACAGGCAGGATCAGCAGGGCCGGCAGGAGAAGACCGCGGATCACGTCATTCACCAGCCCGTCGCGAATCTTCATATTGTCGCCGACGAGGACACGGATGCCGAGTTCGGGATTGGTGACGGCGTAGACGCGCCAGCTCTCGCCGTCGATCACGGTTTCGGAAAAGCCGTCGGCATGGCCGGAGAGTTCCTCGGCAGGCGCGCCGCCCGAGCGCCCGATGAGCGTGCCTTGCAACGACCAGATCTGGCAAGAAAGCTGCCGGTCATAGGAACCATGGGTACGGAAGGGCAGACCCGCCGCAGCGGCCTGCGCCGGATCGCCGACCTCCTGGCTGACGATCAGCGAGGAGACCATGCGGCCGGCTTCCATAAGCCGCGCATCGAGAACCCTCTCGACCTCGGCGCGGGTCGAGAGATAAATCCAGACCACCGCCGACAGCCAGACAAGGCCTGTGGTCAGGACGAGGATTATAAAGAGTCGTTTCGAGATCGAAGGCATCACGGTTCCTCCCCGAGCCGGTAGCCGATGCCACGGACGGTCTGGATCAGACCGGGTCCCAGCTTATTGCGCAGATGGTGGATATGGACTTCCACCGCATTGCTCTCGACTTCCTCCTGCCAGCCGTAGAGCCTGTCCTCGATTTGGCTCCGCGATAAAATCTGACCCGGATGAGCCATGAACGTCTGCAGGATCGCATATTCGCGTCGTGACAGGCGGACCAGCGTGCCGTCCCGCGTAACCTTCTGCGTTGCCGGGTCGAGGATGAGGCCGCGCCATTCGAGCAGCGAGCCGGGGCGTCCCGCCGCGCGGCGGATCAGAGCGCGCAGGCGCGCGGCAACCTCGTCGAGATCGAACGGCTTGCCGAGATAGTCGTCCGCGCCCGCATCCAGCCCTGATATCCTGTCCGCCACCTGGTCGCGTGCTGTCAGCAGCAGGACGGGGGTCATGTCGCGGCGCGCGCGCAACGCCTTGAGTACGTCGAGGCCGGAGCCGTCCGGCAGCATCAGATCGAGTACCAGCGCGTCGAATTCGTGGTTTTGCAGCACGGCGTCGGCTTCCTCGCAGCTCTCGACCGCATCGGCGTTGAACCCGCCAATGGCCAGCCCGACACGCAAACCGTCCTGCAGCACGGCATCATCTTCGACAATCAAGACACGCATGAAGATTACCCTGAGATTCAAAGCCGCCATTCTATACAAGGCTTAAGGCAAGCTTAAGGGCGGGTGCCGTTGCGATCCACGCCGGCACGCTGGCATGCTGGGATGATCGCGGAGCGCGGCACCGGCCTTATCGCGTCCGGTTTGCGCAGTTCGACGCCGGGTGCGCCCTGCATCCATGTCGCGACGAAGGAATTCCTGCTGGAGTTCGGCTTCGGGTTGTCGTTGAACGGCGTCCGCTGACATCGCAGGGCAGCCTCTCGTTTTTTATCCTCCCCATTCGACGGATCGCCGCGGCGATACGTCGAATGGGAGAATATCATTCAAAGGTGTTGTTCCGTAAAATCTGCCCGGGAGGAGTTGTCTGATGTCCCTCGTCTACAGGCCTGCCCGAGCAACTGACCTGGCAGCGGCTGACGCCCTGGTGGTCGCCAGTATCAACGACCTGACCGTGCGCCACGGTTTCGGCCCGATGGCAACTTCAAGCCCCCCGAATTTCCAACTGTTTTCACTCCAGGACGATCCCGACGGCCTGTGGGTTGCCGAGGATGGCGGTCGCCTCCTCGGTTTCGCATGGAGTTGGGTGTGTGGGGACCTGTGGTTTCTTGCCCAGTTGTTCGTCGATCCGGCCCGGCAGGGGCGTGGCATCGGGAATGAGTTGTTGAAACGGGCATTGGAACACGCCCGGAAAGCGGGTGCGGCTCATAAGGTGCTGATCACTTTCACCTTCAACCGCGTCTCGCAGGGTCTCTATATGCGGCATGGGCTATTTCCGAGGATGCCGATTTATTTTTTGGATACGGCTCGAAAGGGGCTGTTGGAAAGACTGCCGGAGTGTCCGTTGGAGGGCATCCCGATCGATGGCAGTGCCGCCGCCATGGGAAGGCTCGCTGAGATCGATGCTCGTGCGATCGGCGTCGCGCGCGAGAAGCATCACCGCTATTTGCTCAAGGACCCTGCGACCACGGGAGTTCTGCTCTGCGCTGGCGGCGAGTGTGTCGGCTACAGCTATATCGGTTCCAACGGGCATATCGGGCCCCTGGCAGTCAGGGAAGTCGATGTTCTCGGCGACGCCTTCACGGCGGCATTGAAGGTGGCGGCGGGCGGGTCCTCGGAAAAAGTATCGGCGTTCCTGCCGGGCACCTGCGAAGACGCGCTGGGCCTTGCCGTCGATCAGGGCATGCGCATCACGTTTCCCATGCTGCTCATGGCATCACCCGGATACGGGACCTGGACACGGTACCTGCCACGCAACCCCGGCTTTATGTGATCATAAGTCCTCTGCAAGGCAGAAAGCGGGCGGGTCGCCATAGGGGGCGAGGGCACCGCCTTCACCGATAGGTTCCGCTCGGCATGATATTTGGGGCCCGCCTGTTCCTCCCGCAGCGAACAGGCCGGCGATTTTATAGCCGCACAGCCAGCCCAGATTCTCGCGATACCGCACCTCGTCGAAGCTGAAATCGGGATGGAACGGTGTGGGTTCGTTTCTCCGGGAAAATACATCTTGGCAGTTGATCGCGCTCGGGATGTATAGGTGAGGCTCGTTCAGTGGAAGCTGGCCGTGACGAGCGAACAAAGCGGGGATGCCGCATATATGGACACGATAGCAGACCGGGGGCAGGCTCTTTCAGAGGAAAGTCAGCCCCCCGTCCACCGCGCGACGGTGTTTATCGTCGTGGGGCTCGCCCTGATGATGATGTCGGTCGACGCGACCATCGTCGCGACGGCGCTGCACGCCCTGCAGCAAGGGCTGGAGACATCGGTCAACTGGGCAGCATGGACGCTCACCGCCTATTCGTTCGGCCGTGTCCTGATGCTCCCGATCAGCGGCAAGCTGAGCGAGCGGTACGGGCACCGCAAGGTGTTCCTCGGCTCCGTCCTTACCTTTACCCTGGCTTCGCTATGCTGCGGGCTCGCCGACAGCATCTTCGTTCTTATTGCCCTTCGTACCATGCAGGCGGCGGGCGGGGCCGGGTTCACGCCCTCGGCGACCGGCATCATCGTCGATCATTTCGGGTCGGCGCGTGATCGGGCCGTCAGCCTGTTCGGCAGCATCTTTCCGATCGGCGCCATGATAGGCCCCGCGTTCGGCGGCCTGCTTGTAACCTACTGGTCCTGGCGGGGTATATTCCTTGTCAATGTCCCGATCGGGCTCATCGTGGTCCTGCTGGCACTGCGCTACATACCGCACGACAGGCCGCGTACCGGAACGCCCGGCTTCCGGATGGACATCGCCGGCATACTCCTGCTGGGTGTCGGTTTGCTCGCCAGCATGCTTGCCGTCAGTTATTTGGGCGAAGCAGGGACGTCCGGGTGGTCTCCCATGGTCGTTGTACCATCCGTGATCGCGGTCGCGGCGCTGTGGATGTTCTTCCGCCACATTACCCGCAGCCCCAATCCGTTCATCGCGCCTCATCTGGTTTTCGGCGCCGAATTCGGTCTGGTCAACCTCATCAACGCGATCTATGGCGGCATCACCATCGGCGCGGTGGCGCTTGTCCCGCTCTATGCGACCAATCGCTATGGGCTGAGCGCCTTCGATGCCGGTACCCTGCTCATCGCCCAGGGCGTCGCGACCGTTCTGCTGTCCGTAACGGTCGCGCTGATGTTGCGGCGCACCGGCTATCGCCTGCCGCTCTATGCCGGCGGCACGGCTGTCGCGATCGGAATGCTGCTGCTTGCGGTTTCGCCTGCGCTTACCGGCATTCCTCCACATGTCTGGCTGACGGGCGCGACGTGCCTGATCGGGGCGGGAGCCGGAGCGGTCAACCCGGCGAGCCGCAATGCCGGGCTGCAATTGGCGCCGGAACATTCCTCGACGCTCGCCGCTCTGCGCTCCTTGTCGCTGCAGATCGGGTCGATCGTCACTGTGTCGGTAGCGACCGCCGTACTAACGGCGTCGGATGATCCTGGCAGCGTCCACGCCTGGATCTACGTCGTCACGGCACTGCTTCTCATCGTCGCTCTTCCGCTCATCGCGCGGGTGCCGGAGCACCACGGCGCATGGTAGGGCTTTGCAACGGGTGCGAGGCATCAGAACTGGCCGCACCGGAACGCTGCCGCATGAGCGCCGCCACCGCATGGCCCCTGCCTCAACATTTGCAATGGTCCAGGAGAACGGCCCTGGCATTTTTGGAGATCGTATCCAGCCAGTCCCATTTCGAGGTGCGATTTCTGTTTCGAGCCAAATAGCAGGTGCGTGAGAATCTGGGCGCGTCCTTGACCTCGAAGAGCCGTCCTTCCTGCATTTGCTGGGCAACGATCCTGGCCGGGAGATAGGCCGAACCACCCCAGGACAAGATGTGGTTCAGGGCATGAGAACTGTTCGTGAAGGTTACGATCGCCGTCTCGTCCACCGGGAACGCCCCGGCGTGCCAGCGCCGGAAGTCCTCTCCGTGATCGACATAGACGTACATCGAATCCCACCGCATCAGGTCGCGCTGCACGGTCGATACTTCGAGGAACACGTCGTCGAAGAAGGGATCGATGGAGAAGTCGTTGGTGATCGGAGGCTCGTAGGCGATCGCAATGTCGACGATGGCATTTGAAAGCCAGAGCCGGTTTTCGTTCTCGTTGCCGCACTGAACATTGAGCGCGATGTTCGGGCAGGTGGCCCTCAAACTGTTGACCCACCACTCGCCGGCCGATGGCCAGAGGGAATCCACACAGCCGAAATTGCAGACGTCGTCGAACCCCTTTGGAAGCGACGTATCGTGCCGCGCCTGTTTCCAGACCTGAACCATGATCTGCGCGTGGCGAAGGAATTTGGAACCCGCTGCGGTCAATTCCGCGCCGGACTTGATGCGTCGGAGCAACTTCTGGCCGATCACGTCCTCAAGAGCATTGATCCGCGCGGTCACCGTGGACTGGGTGACGTTTAGCTTGGCCGCGGCCTTGTTGAGGTTGCCGGTCTCTACCACCACGAGAAAAGTATGCACGTGCGACAGATTCATATTTGCGGCCCCTCTCATCCGGGATATATGCTGGCCTGTAATTCGATAATATCGAACATAACGGCTAAAATATTTTGATTTACGAGATTATCCTTGTCTGTCAAGAGTAGCCGATATGGTGAGGGTGCGAGGCGCTCGATGTCGACGGGTTCGATGTTTCGTGGACGAAAGGGAGGTTATGGGCTGCACACCAGAGCAATTCCGGATGGCTATGCGCAGGTTTGCGGCGAGCGTTTGCGTTATTGCCACCGGCAAGGTGCCCAATCGTGTCGGCCTGACGGCAACGGCCGTATGTTCGCTGTCCGTTTCGCCGCCTCAAATCCTCGTCTGCCTCAACGCTGAGACCGGCACCTGCAAAGCCGTTCGTGAAGAACGGGCGTTCTCCGTCAATATTTTGACGAGCGAACAGCTTGGCCTGGCACGTCGCTTCGCCGGGATTGAAGGTGGCGCGATCGGTGAGGAGCGGTTCAATGCCGGTACGTGGCGTCCTGGCGCCAGTGGCGCGCCGGTTCTCGACGGCGCCATGTTAACCTTCGAATGCAGGCTGATGACGAGTCATGCCGTCGCCACCCACGTCATCCTGATCGGGGAAGTCGTCGATATCCCCGAAAACGACCATGACGACGCTTTGCTTTATCGCAGCGGCTCGTTCGGTACCTGGGCGCCGCTGCCGGAAGCGGCGGCGGCCGGTGCGTGCGCGTGATGCCTGTTTCAGCCTTCTGGTGCATCCGATGCAAAGCGAACGGCAG
The DNA here is from genome assembly GCA_049647745.1 of Mesorhizobium sp. Classification (GTDB taxonomy): domain Bacteria; phylum Pseudomonadota; class Alphaproteobacteria; order Rhizobiales; family Rhizobiaceae; genus Mesorhizobium. Next base: position 1,400 of record JBARYG010000079.1, on the reverse strand, counting down.
TCCATAGCGGTGGCTGCTGGCAAGGAATCCACGGTGAAGCCAATATCCATGTCCCATGGCGAGACTTCCGTCGCCGTTTCCTGCCGCAATGTGTGGAAGGTCTTTGGAGGCGTCCACAAGGTACGGAAAATTCTGGACGGGGTCCTTTCTGGCGAGATCAGCCGCGAAGAGGCGCTTGACGAGCACGGATGCGTGCTTGCGGTGCAGGACGCCAGTTTCGAAGTCAGGCGCGGCGAAGTCTTCTGCATCATGGGGCTGTCGGGATCGGGCAAATCCACGTTGATCCGGCATATCAACAGGCTGATCGAGCCGACCGTCGGCGATGTCGAGATCGACGGCCAGTCGATGGCGGCGCTCGGTCCTGCGGCGCTGCGCGAGATACGCGCCGGCAAGATCGGCATGGTGTTCCAGAACGTGGCGCTGCTCCCGCATCGCACCGTTGCGGAGAATACGCGCCTGCCGCTGGAGTTGCGGGGCGAGCACGCCGCCAGATGCGAGCAGGAAGTGCGGCGTACGCTGGAAATCGTCGGCCTGCGCGGCTGGGAAGACCGCTACCCAAGGGAACTGTCCGGCGGCATGCAGCAGCGCGTCGGCCTTGCCCGCGCGCTGGCCGCGGATGCCAGTATCCTTCTCATGGACGAGCCGTTCAGCGCGCTCGACCCGTTGATCCGGCGGCAGCTTCAGACTGAGTTTCGGCGCCTTACGAAGACGCTGGACAAGACCGCGCTCTTCATCACGCACGATCTTGAGGAGGCTATCCGGATCGGCGACCGCATCGCGATCATGCACGACGGCAGGATCGTGCAGATCGGGACGCCGGAAGAGATCGTCATGTCGCCGGCCGACGACTATGTCGCGCAGTTTGTCGAGGGCATCTCCAGGGTGCATCTGGTCAAGGCCGAGCGCGTGATGGTGCCGTTGGCAGAATATGCCCGGCCCGGCGCTTCGGCTGAAACCTGCTCCACGTCCGATTGGCCGAGAGTCCGCCCGGGCGCCGATCTGGACGAACTCATTCGGCTTCAACTGGAGCACGAGCGACCGGTCATCATCGAGGACGGCGGCTCCATAGCCGGAGTTGTCGGCGTGCGGGAGATCCTGAAGGCGGTCAGGGCCGGTCGGGAGTAGGATGGCGATGAAGCATCAAATCATTGAATCCGGGAGCCCCACCGAGGCGCCTGCCAGGCCGATCGAAGGCGCCATTGGCCTCGACATGCTCATTGGTCCGCTGCTGGCCTCCGGTCCGCGCCCGAATTCCGCCCTCGCGATCTATCTCTTGTCGGATGGCCTTGCCGCTGGGCTTGCCGCGCAAGGCCGCTACTTCCTGATGCTGGCATCGCTGATTGCCGGGCGCGCGGCGGCGATCGCATGGGTCGCCTGGAGCGGACGCCGGGCCTCCGCGC
>JBARYG010000078.1:0-1633 GCA_049647745.1 Mesorhizobium sp. | reverse complement strand
TCTCCGTCGCCGAATACGCTGAAATCATGGAAAACGCGGCAGGTGCGGGTGGACGAGTTGGGCCGCGTTTCCGATCCGGGATTTCCCGCCCGCAAGGCGGCGCGGCGCAGGCCTCCCAAGCGGGCGGCGACCGAGTAGGACGTCGCACGCGATGGAACGGATCGTCGACATTGCCACCGACGGCCGCCATCTCTCAGCGTATCGAGGCTTTCTCGTCGTCAGCGAGGACCGCGCGGAGGTCGGCCGCATTCCTCTCGACGACGTTGCCGCGGTCATTATTCATGCGCATGGCGTGACGTGGACGACCAATCTTGTCGTAGCCCTGGCTGTTGATTTCCGCCGAGAACTGACCCGGGATTGGAGTGAACCCCTGCGGCTGGACCAGGGGGACGTGAAAAGCTGATACGCTCGATGGGCCTTAAACGGAGAAGGCTCATGAAGTCACGAGGTCCATACCGTCGGCACTCGACGCAATTCAAATTGCAGCTCTGCCAAGACATCCGCGGCGGCGTCATCGGGCGTCGCGATGCTCAACGCACATATAGCGTTTCGGCAAATCTCATCCAGCTGTGGTTGACCCAGTTCGATCGGGGCGAACTGAATGACGAGGAAGCTGAGGCCAGCGTGATCGCAGAATATGAAGCGCGCATTGCGGCTCTCGAGCGCAAGGTCGGCCAACTCACGATGGAGTTGGACCTTGCCAAAAAAACACCGCGCCAACCGACCGCCGGCGACAGCGAGAGATCCTTCATCGTTACCGGCCCTCGCCATGCTCTGTCAGACGGGGGTGTAAAGTGATCGATCTGCCGAGGAGCACCTTCTACTATCGCGCCACGACCAAGACAGCCAAACTCTCGGATATGGAACTCGTCACCATCATCGAGGAAATCCAGGACGAACTTCCCTGCTACGGCTATCGGCGGGTGACCCACGAGTTGCGCAGGCGCGGGCACCTGGTCAACCATAAGCGTGTAGCCCGTGTGATGAGGGCGGCAGGCTTGGGGATCAAGCCGCGCAGGCGTTGTGTGCGCACGACCGACAGCAGCCACGATTCCCCGATCTACCCGAACCTCTACCGCAATGTGATCCCGGATCGGCCTGACATGGTCTGGGTTGCCGATTTTACATACATCCGAATTACCACCGGTTTCTGTTATCTTGCCGTCATTCTCGATGCCTGCAGCCGCAAGGTTGTCTGCTATGCCTTGTCCCGACGGCTCGACACGCCCTTGGCGCTTGCTGCCTTGCGCTCCGCTCTGACAAGAAGGAGGCCGCCGCCAGGCTGCATCCACCACACCGACCGTGGGTGCCAATACGCGTCCGAAACTTATCGAAGAGCGCTCGAAACGGCCGACCTGCGTAGCTCGATGAGCGCGGTCGGCAATCCCTACCACAATGCGCAGACCGAGAGCTTCATGAAGACTTTGAAGGTCGAGGACGTCTATGTGGCTGGCTACGACAACTTCGCCGACGTAGCCGAACGATTGCCGAGATTCATCGAAGAGGTCTACAACTCGAAAAGGCTGCATTCAGCCCTTGGCTATCGAACACCAGAGGAATTTGAAATCCAACTCGCCCGGAAGGCGGCTTAGTTTAGCGGTCTCGCCTGGTCCAGCCGCAGGGGTTCACTCCA
>JBARYG010000077.1:0-32160 GCA_049647745.1 Mesorhizobium sp. | reverse complement strand
TCGTCGTCCACCATCAGCGCGCCCTTGTAGGCCATGAAGTGCTTGAACGAGTTGATGCCCTTGTCGACGACGGTCGCCATCTCGTCGAACACCTGCTTGCCCCACCAGGTGATCGCCATATGGAAGGAATAATCGCAGGAAGCCTTGGAGGTCTTGTTGTCCCACATCTGCAGGGCTTCGAGCAGCGATTGCTGCGGCGCCGGCAGGCAGAAATCGACCACCATCGTGGTGCCGCCGGCAAGCGCAGCGCGCGTGCCGCTCTCGAAATCGTCGGCCGAATAGGTGCCCATGAACGGCATTTCCAGATGCGTGTGCGGATCGATGCCGCCCGGCATCACATAGCAGCCCGTCGCATCGAATTCGTGATCGCCGTGCAGGTCCGAGCCGATGGCGACGATCTTGCCGTGCTGGAACAACACGTCCGCCTTGAAGGTACGGTCGGCGGTGACGACGGTGCCGTTCTTGATCACTCTGGTCATTATTTTCGTTCCCTTGTTATGTTCGCGCTTCTGGTGAGCTGCGTTCGGCAACCTTCTCAGATCATGTAACGATCTCCGCCGTCTCCAGCACCGCGTGGAACAGAACGTCGGCACCGGCCGCAGCCCATTCCTTGGAAATGTCCTCGGCCTCGTTGTGCGAAAGCCCGCCGACGCAGGGGCACATCACCATCGTCGCCGGCGCCACCTTGGCGGCCCAGCAGGCATCGTGCCCCGCGCCCGAGATGAGGTTCATATGGCTGTAGCCAAGCGTTTCGGCCGCCTTGCGCACGCGCCCGACCAGCACCGGATCGAACGTCACCGGATCGAAATGCCCGACCGCCTCGATCGAGCATTTGACGCCGAGTTCCTCGCAGATGGGCGCTGCTTCCTTTTCGATGCGTGCGCGCATGCTATCGAGCTTGGCCTGGTCGGGCGAGCGGATGTCCACGGTGAACACCACGGTCCCGGGCAGCACGTTGCGCGAATTGGGCGAAAACTTCATCTGGCCGACGCCGCCGACAGCGCCCGGCTGGGCATCCATCGCCACCTTCTGCACCATCTCCAGGATGCGGGCCATGGCGAGGCCGGCATTGACGCGCAAGTTCATCGGCGTCGAACCCGTATGCGCCTCCTTGCCGGTCAGCGTGAATTCCAGCCACCACAGCCCTTGGCAGTGGGTGACGACGCCGATCTTCTTGTTCTCGGCTTCGAGGATCGGCCCCTGTTCGATGTGGTATTCGAAATAGGCGTGCATCTTGCGCGCGCCGACTTCCTCTTCCCCCACCCAGCCGATGCGCTTCAGTTCGTCACCGAAGCTTTTGCCGTCGAGATCCTGGCGCCCATAGGCGTAGTCGAGCGGGATCGCGCCGGCGAACACGCCCGATGCCAGCATGGCGGGCGCAAAACGCGCGCCTTCCTCGTTGGTCCAGTTGGTGACCACGATCGGGTGTTTGGTCCTGATGCCGAGGTCATTCAGCGAACGCACCACCTCCAGCCCGGAAAGCACGCCGAGAACGCCGTCATACTTGCCGCCGGTCGGTTGCGTGTCGAGGTGGCTGCCGACATAGACCGGCAAGGCATCCGGGTCGGTCCCCTCGCGGCGGGCGAACATGGTGCCCATCTTGTCGACGCCCATGGTCAGGCCGGCGGCGTCGCACCACGACTGGAAAAGCTCGCGCCCCTGCTTGTCGCTGTCGGTCAGCGTCTGGCGGTTGTTGCCGCCGGCAACGCCGGGGCCGATCTTCGCCATCTCCATCAGCGAATCCCACAAACGGTCTGGATTGATTCGCAGATTCTCGCCGGGTGCGGCCATTCGCTTTCTATCCTCCCATTAAACCGGTAAGGCCGGGGACTCCTCTCCCCGGCCTTACCGCTCGTTGCATCAGTCGATCGCGCGCAGAACCTCGCGTACGTGATCGACCAGTTCATTGATCTGGCCCTTGGTGATGATCAGCGGCGGCGACAGCGCGATGATGTCGCCAGTCGTGCGGATCAGAAGGCCGCGCTCGAACGCCTTGAGGAAGGCAGAGAACGCCCGCTTGGTCGGCGCCCCGGCGATCGGCGCCAGTTCGATGGCGCCGACAAGGCCGATATTGCGGATGTCGATGACGTTCGGCTCGCCCTTCAGCGAATGCAGCGCATCCTCCCAATAGGGGGCCAGTTCCTCGCCGCGCGTCAACAGCCCCTCTTCCTTATAGGTGTCGAGGGTAGCCAGCGCAGCGGCGGAAGCGATCGGGTTGCCCGAATAGGTGTAGCCGTGCATGAACTCGATCAGGTGTTCCGGACCGTTCATGAAGGCGTCGTGGATTTCCTTCTTCACGAACACCGCGCCCATCGGGATGACGCCGTTGGAAACGCCCTTGGCCGTGGTCATGATGTCGGGAATGACGCCGAAATAGTCGGCGGCGAACGGCGTGCCGAGACGGCCGAAACCGGTGATGACCTCGTCGAAGATCAGCAGGATGCCGTGCTTGTCGCAGATTTCGCGCAGGCGCTTGAGGTAGCCCTTCGGCGGCAGGATAACGCCGGTGGAACCGGCGACCGGCTCGACGATGACCGCCGCGATGGTCGAGGCGTCGTGCAACGCAACGATCCGCTCCAGCTCGTCGGCGACCTCCGCGCCATGCTCCGGCACACCGCGAGAAAACGCGTTCTTGTCGGGGAAATGCGTGTGCGGCATGTGGTCGACGCCGGTCAGCAGCGTACCGAACATCTTGCGGTTGGAAACGATGCCGCCGACCGAGATGCCGCCGAAATTGACGCCGTGGTAGCCGCGCTCGCGGCCGATCAGGCGGAAGCGCGAACCGTCGCCCTTGGCGCGGTGATAGGCGATGGCCATTTTCAGCGCGGTTTCAACCGACTCCGAGCCGGAATTGGTGAAGAAGACATGGTCCATGCCCTTGGGCGCGATATCGACCAGCCGGTTGGCCAGTTCGAAGACGATCGGGTGGCCCATCTGGAAGGCGGGCGCATAGTCGAGTTCTGCGGCTTGGCTCTGGATCGCCTCGGTGATCTTGGGGCGGCAATGGCCGGCGTTCACACACCACAGGCCTGCGGTGCCATCCATGATCTGGCGGCCATCGCTGGAGGTGTAGTGCATGTCCTTGGCGGCGACCAGCATGCGCGGCGCCTGCTTGAATTGGCGATTGGCCGAAAACGGCATCCAGAATGCACTAAGATCGTTCGGCGTTACCTTGAGCCGGTTCGACATGACCAAGCTATCCTTTCAAAACCTTGTTTCTTGTGGCCAACGCTTGGTCATCGGCGCATTTTCATGCTACGCAAATTTTTGACCGTTTGGACAAACGTTAGCACCGCCATGGCGGCGGTCAAGGGACTAAGTAGCCCAAATGCGATATCGAAAGCGCGCTCCACAGGTCAAGAAAAACTGGTCCAGCACATTGGTCCAGTTAATGCCCGACGCCTTGCCGCAAAAGGGATAGGACCTGAATGGAAGCTCCCGCCCCTCGCCGCACCCGCATCCAGCAGGAGAAGCGCGAGATCATCCTGGAAGCCGCGCTGGAGGTATTTTCCGCCAACGGCTTCCGCGGCGCCACCATCGACCAGATCGCCGAGCAGGCCACCATGTCGAAACCCAACCTGCTCTACTACTTCCGCCGCAAGGAAGATATTCACGAAGCGCTGATGCAGCGCCTGCTCGACACATGGCTGGCGCCGCTGCGCGAACTGGACGACGTCGGCGATCCGCTGACCGAACTGGGCGGCTATATTCGCCGAAAACTGGAAATGGCGCGCGATTTTCCCCGCGAAAGCCGGCTGTTCGCCAACGAAATCCTGCAAGGCGCGCCGCGCATCATGCCGCTGCTGGAAGGCGAACTGAAAACGCTGGTCGACGAAAAAGCGGCAGTCATCAAAAGCTGGATGCGGAGCGGGCGGATCGCACAGGCCGACCCCTACCACCTTATTTTCTCGATCTGGGCAACGACGCAGCACTATGCCGACTTCGACGTGCAGGTACGCGCCGTGCTGGGGCAGGACCGCAGTGGCGAAGCCCGCTTCGAGGACGCTGCGCGGTTCCTGGAGCGCTTGTTCCTCGACGGGCTGAAGCCGACGAACTGACCGTCACCTTACAGCGCGTCGGCGATCACCATCAGCAAGCCGCCGCAGAGCGTGATATTGACCAGCGTCAGGTAAAGATGCGGGGCGCGTTCCTTGCCGTCGAACATGAAGGGGTTGTGGTAGAGCGGTGTAGCGGCAAGAAGGAAACCGATCAGGATCAGCGCGCCCGACACGACCCACAGATTGGCGATCAGCAGCAGGCCGCCGGCAAGCTGCAAGATGAATCCGATGGCCAGCAGCGGCGCCGGCAGCGACCAGCCGTAATTGGTACCGGCGTTCGCGCGACGCTCGCCGAAGTGAAGAAAGTTGCGCAACCCGGCAATCACGAAGAAACCACCGAAGATCACGCGCCCGACAATTGCCAGGGTCTCTGCCGTCATAAGCTTCCCTCTTGCTTGAAGTTCGCCTTCGCAACCTGCTCCGTCCGAAGGTCCCTGCCCGTCAGTCGAGCGACATCGGCTCGATCGTCGCGATGCCGTCCACTTCCGGGATCGCCACGTAGCGTTCGTCCGGCGTCGAGAAACGGACGCGTGTCTTGCGTTCCGCATCGGCCAGATCGATGGTCCATCCCTCAAGCAGCCGCCACGCGGTGATATCGGCCATGACCGGGAAAACCTTCTCGCAGCCAGGATCGACACCGATCTCCATGCCGCCGATGGTGGCCTCCTGTTTCAATTCAATAGCGCAGCTCTTTTCACCGCTCGCATCGTGGATCGTCCACTGGCCGAACATGTCGTCGGCAAACTCCGGGTCGACCCCGGTCAGGTCCAGAAGCGGCAGCGGCTCGAAAACGGGCTCCTCCGCGAAGGCCGGCCCGAACCACAATACGGCCAGCGCCGCGAATCCAAATCCAGCCACACGCATTACTTCCCCCCGTTTCGAGGACCGGACAATGCGTGTGGCTGTTGGATTTCTCAAGGGACTTCGGCGTGTTCCCGCCGAAACCCGCAACCGGCGGTTACGCCGCCTTTTCGCGGTCGATCGGATGCTGCGAGCGGAACCCGACCGCAAGCCGGTTCCAGACGTTGATCATGCCGATCAGGACGGTGAGTTGCACGATCTCCACGTCGGAAAAGTGCTCCTTGAGCGGATCGTAGAACTGGTCGTCGGCGCGGCTCTGCGGCAGGAGCGTCAGCGCCTCGGTCCATTCGAGCGCTGCGCGCTCACGTTCCGAATACAGCGGGCTTTCACGCCAGGCGCTGATCAGGTGGATACGCTGCTCGGTCTCACCGTCATGGCGCGCTTCCTTGACATGCATGTCCACGCAGTAAGCGCAGCCATTGATCTGCGAGGCGCGCAGCTTCACAAGATGCAGCAGCTTCCGGTCGAAACCGGACTCCTGCACTGCTTTCTCCAGCGCGCTCACCGCACCCAGCAGTTTCGGTTCCTTGGCAAAATAATTCATGCGCGTCTTCATGGTCGTTCCTTTCTTTACGGATTGGATTAACTGGATTTCTGTGGGCGCTGATGGCGCGTTACGAAGGCACAGGCAGCGGCGACCGAACGGGGATCTGCGTCGGTCATGAAATCGGCAACGATGTCGGAAAGCTTTTCGGCGGCAAGGGCCGCGCGATAGGCCTTTTCGGCCCGCAGCATGGCCACCTTGATGCCGCATGGCATCGCATAGGCGGACGCCGGAAGCTTGACCGGCCCTCCCCGGCGGATTTCACCGCAGCGGAACGCCGGTTGCGACCCTTCCACCGCCAGCACGATATCGAGTAGCGATATGCGCTCCGCCGGCCGCGCCAGTCGGTAGCCGCCGGCCGGCCCCGGCACCGATTCCGTTACCTTGGCCGCTGTCAGCGCGTTGAGATGCTTGGCGAGATAGCTTGGCGACAGGCCGAATTGCTCGGCCAGCGCAGAACCCGGCATCGTCGCCCCGTCCTCAAGGCCGGCCAATGTCGCGGCACAATGGATAGCTGCCTCCACGCCTTCGCTGAGCTTCATTGCCTTGCATCCCTAATCATGGATACTTTTTATCTTGGATAAAATTTATCGTCAATAGGAATCTGTACGAGAGGGAGCACTTCTCCTGACTCATCCTGAAAGTATGAAGACGGTAATCGGGCACTGCCAGCAAACCAAGCGCAGGCGGAGCCGCTCCACTTCGAGCAACCCCGCCTGGCCTGGGAGGAACTATTCCGCGGCCTGTCTTGCCGTCGGATTGTTCGGATGCGTGGTCCAGTTGGCATAGACCGGCGAAACCGGCTTGCCGGTGCGCTGGTCGAGCACGCCCGCTTCCAGCGGCACCATGGTGATGCAGCCGTCTACCGGGCAGACATTGACGCACAGATTGCAGCCGACGCACTCGTCGTCCATCACCTCGAAATGGCGCTCGCCGTCAACCATCGAGGTGATCGCCTGATGCGAAGTATCCTCGCAGGCGATGTGGCAGCGCCCGCACTTGATGCAGGCGTCCTGGTCGATATGTGCCTTGACGACGTAATTGAGGTTGAGATACTGCCAGTCGGTGACGTTGGGCGTGGCGCGCCCGATAATATCGTCGAGCGAGCGATGGCCCTTCTCGTCCATCCAGTTTTCGAGCCCGGCAATCATCTCCTGCACGACCTTGAAACCATAGGTCATGGCAGCCGTGCACACCTGCACGTTGCCGGCGCCGAGCGCCATGAATTCGGCAGCATCCCGCCAGGTGATGACGCCGCCGATACCGGAGATCGGCAGGCCGCGCGTCTCGGCGTCGCGGGCGATCTCGGCCACCATGTGCAGCGCCATCGGATTCACCGCCGGGCCGCAATAGCCGCCGTGCGAACCCTTGCCGTCGATCGACGGCTCCGGCGAGAACGTGTCGAGATTGACCGACGTGATCGAGTTGACCGTATTGATGAGCGACACCGCGTCGGTTCCGCCGGCGTGCGCCGCCCGCGCCGGCTTACGAATATCGGTGACATTGGGTGTCAGCTTGGTGATGACCGGCATGCGCGTATACTGCTTGCACCAACGCACCACCATTTCGATGTATTCGGGCACCTGGCCAACGGCAGCGCCCATGCCACGCTCCGACATGCCGTGCGGGCAGCCGAAGTTCAGTTCGATGCCGTCTGCCCCGGTTTCCTCGACCAGCGGCAGGATCGCCTTCCAGCTTGCTTCTTCACAAGGCACCATGATCGAGGCGACCAGCGCCCGGTCCGGCCACTCCATCTTGACCTGCTTCATCTCGCGCAGATTGGTTTGCAGATCGCGGTCGGTGATCAGTTCGATGTTGTTGAGGCCGAGCAGGCGGCGGTCCGCCCCCCAGATCGCGCCATAGCGCGGGCCGTTGACGTTAACCACCGGCGGGCCTTCCTCGCCCAGTGTCTTCCACACAACGCCGCCCCACCCCGCCTTGAAGGCACGGATGACGTTGTAGGCCTTGTCGGTCGGCGGCGCGGAGGCCAGCCAGAACGGATTGGGCGACTTGATACCGACGAAATTGTTGCGGATGTCTGCCATGCTCATGCCCTCCCGTTCGAGGTGAACGCGCGGTGGATGCTTTCGGCGGCGTCGCGGCCCTGCGCGACCGACGTCACGGTCAGATCCTCGCCGACGCGCACGCAGTCGCCGCCGGCCCACACCTTGGCCAGCGAAGTGCGGCCTTCGGCGTCGACCCTGATGCGCCCGCCCTCCAGTTCGATCGCAGCGCCCGAACCGTTCAGCGCCGCAGGCACAAAAGTCTGGCCGATGGCCTTGAACACCTGATCGGCAGTGAGCGTCAGTGTCTCGCCGGTGCCGGCCAGCCGGTCGCCGTTCAGCGAAGTATACTCCAGTTCGATGCCGCTGACCTTGCCGTTCTCGGCGATCACCCGCTTCGGCTGCATCCAGTGGCGGATAGTGACGCCGTTGGCGGCGGCCAGATCCTGCTCGAAACCGGAAGCGTTCATGTGCTCCTGCCCGCGCCGGTAGCAGATCGTCACTTCCTCCGCGCCGAGCAGTTTCGACTGCACGGCAGCATCGATGGCCGTCATGCCGCCGCCGATGACGACGACCCGCCGCCCGACCGGCAGGCTGGCCAGATCGCTCGCCTGACGAAGCTCGGCGATGAACTCCACCGCATTGGCGACGCCATCGGCGTCCTCACCCTCGGCCTGAAGCGCATTGATGCCGCCAAGCCCCATGCCGAGGAACACGGCGTCATAGTCCTTGACGAGGTCACCAAGCTGAAAATCGCGGCCGAGCGCCTTTCCGTTCTGGATATCGATGCCGCCGATGGCGGTCACATAATCCACTTCCGCCTGGGCGAAATCGTCGGTGCTCTTGTAGGCGGCGATGCCGTATTCGTTGAGGCCGCCGGATTTTTCCTTCGCCTCCAGAACGGTCACCGCATGGCCGTAGCGCGCCAACCGGTGAGCCGCAGCCAGCCCGGCCGGTCCTGCCCCGACCACGGCAATTTTCCGGCCCGAAGGGGCCGCGCGCGTATAAAACTGCTTGCCCTCTTCCATGGCGATATCGGTAGCGTAGCGCTGCAAACGCCCGATCTGCACTGGCTTGCCTTCCGCCGCCTCGCGCACGCAGGCTTCCTCGCACAGCGTTTCCGTCGGGCAGACACGCGCGCACATGCCGCCCAGGATATTCTGGTCGAAGATGGTCTTGGCCGAGCCGATCGGATTACCCGTCGATATCTGTCGGATGAACAGCGGAATGTCGATCGACGTCGGGCAGGCATGCATGCATGGCGCATCGTAGCAGAAATAGCAGCGGTCGGACTCGACCAGCGCCTCATGGTGATCGAGAGGCGGATGCAGATCGGAAAAGTTCTCGGCATAGGATTCCGGCGCAAGGCGGCCGCCTTCTATGCCTTCCTTGAAATGACCAGTCGCCATTCCTCATTCCCCATTGTTATATTTTAAGGAAGGCTAGCACGTTTTATTTTTTTATCAATTGGTCAATTTTCCGGGCAAGTGGTTGAAATCACTCGATAAAAACATGATAAATTTTGTCATGTTTAGCGCTGCCACCGCTGCCGCGAAACATATTTTTACCGCTCGTGTCGGGTTGCCCGCCTCTTTTCCGTCTTATGATGTGCAGGGGCAGGACCCTGGACCATGATGGAATGGAAACCGAGAGGAGCCTTCGATGCCTAAAACCGCGAAACCCTTCTTCTGGTACGAACTGATGACGAGCGACATGGACGCCGCCGCGGCGTTCTATACCGACGTGGTAGGCTGGAAGGCGCAGCCCTTCGATACCGCCCCCGGAATGCCTGCCTATACGGTCATGAACGTCGGCGAGCGTGGCGTCGGCGGGATCATGACGCTGCCTGAAGATGCAAGGAAAATGGGGATGCCGCCGGCCTGGGTAGGCTATATCCATACCACCGACGTCGACGCCTCGACCGACTCGCTGGAGAAAGCCGGCGGGAAAATCCACCGCGCGCCGTCCGATATCCCGGGCGTAGGCCGCTTCGCCGTCGTCGCCGACCCGCAGGGCGCCATGTTTATGCTGTTGCAGCCCAACGGCCCGGACCAGCCGGCCGTGCCTGCCGGAACACCCGGCCATGTCGGCTGGCATGAGCTCTACACCACCGACTGGCAGGCGGCGATGGACTTCTATGCTAGCCAGTTCGGTTGGGAAAAGGACCATCCGTTCGATATGGGCGAAATGGGCACCTACATGATCTTTTCCGTCAACGGCCAGCAGGCCGGCGGCATGATGAACAAGCCCGAGCAGATTCCGACGCCGGTCTGGCAATTCTATTTCACCGTACCCGCCATCGACGCGGCCGCCGCGCGCGTAACCAAAAACGGCGGCAAGGTGCTGATGGGACCGATGGAGGTGCCCGGCGGCAGCTGGATCGTCCAGTGCCAGGACCCGCAAGGCGCGCATTTCGCCATGAGCGCACCGAAACGGTAGGCGAAGCCGTGGGAGGTTGCGGCCAGAGCAACCTCCTGCCCGCTCGGCTCACGGACAATTGAAGGCCCGCGCGGCGAAGTGAATGTCACCGCGCACGGCAATGTTCTACCGCATGGCCACACAATGGAGCCATGCATGAAGCTTTTAGAATCCCTCGGACGCTGTCAGCCCTTCGCCCTTGCGGCCCTGCGTATCATGACGGCGCTGCAGTTCATCGCGCATGGCAGCCAGAAACTGTTCGACTTTCCGGCGAGCGCACATGCCGGTACCTTGAGCAGCCTCAGCCTGACCGCCGGGATCCTCGAATTCGCGGGAGGTATCCTTGTGGCCCTGGGTCTTTTCACGCGGCCGGTTGCGCTGCTCCTGAGCGGCGAGATGGCGATCGCCTATTTCACGGCGCACATGCCGCGTGACTTCTTCCCGGTCAACAATGGCGGCGACGCGGCAATCTCATTCTGCTTCGTCTTTCTTTATCTCGTCTTCGCCGGGCCCGGCGCCTTCGCGCTGGACAACCGCCGCGGCTGACGGCCTACGGCTCGCCCGGCCCGATCGCCTCCTTGCGCCGGGCGACATAGGCTTCCAGTTCCTCGCGCACGGATGCTTCCATCGACGGCTGCACGTAGTCTTCCAGCGCCTTCTTCCACAAAAGCGTCGCGCGCGCCGTCGTATCGAGGCCGCCGGCCTCCTGCCATGCTTCGTAATTCTGCCAGTTGGACAGCATCGGCTGGTAGAAGGCCGTCGAATAGCGCTCCAGCGTATGCGCCTCGCCGAAGAAATGGCCGCCGGTCGGTACCGCGCCCAGCGCGTCGAGCGCCAGTTCACCCTCGTTCACCTCGATGGGGCGTAAAAACTCCATCATGTTCTGGATCATCTCGACGTCGATGACGAGCTTTTCGAACGAGGCGGTCAACCCGCCCTCCTGCCAGCCGGCGGCGTGATAGACGAGATTGCCGTGGCCGAGGATCGCGCCCCACAGCGCCATCATCGTCTCGTAGGTTCCTTGCGCGTCCGCCGCATTGGAAGCGCTGCCCGGCGTGGTGCGGTAGGGAAGATCGTATCGCCGCGCCAGCTGCCCCGAGGCGATGTTGGCTTTCGTGTTCTCTGGCGTGCCGAAGGCCGGTGCCCCGGACCTCATGTCGACATTGGAGGTAAAGGCCCCATACATGACCGGGGCGCCAGGGCGAACGAGTTGGGTCAACACCACGCCGAACAGCGCCTCTGCGTTCTGCTGCGCGAGCGCGCCGGCCAGCGTCACCGGGCTCATCGCCCCCATCAGCGTGAACGGCGTCACCGCGACCGACTGGCCGAACTCGGCCATGGTCATCAGCCCCTCGGCCATCATGTCGTCGAAGCGGCGCGGCGAGTTGACCGAGATGATCGTAGTGATGCCGGGATCCTCGCGCATCTGGTCGAGCGTCAGCCCCCGGCTGATCGCCATCATCTCAATGCCGTCCAGCGCCCTGCCCCGGCCGATCGCCGAAACGTGGAACGATTTGTCGGTCAGCATCAGGTTGGCGAGATAGGTGTCGAGATGGCGCGAATTGGCCGGCAGTTCGATGGGCGCGCAGACTTGGTTGCCGAGCATGTGGATGCAGTTGAAATGCTGCGCCAGCCGGATCAGGTCGCGATAATCGCGCATGTTGCCGGCGCGCCGGCCGCGCTCCATGTCATGAACGTTGGGCGGGCCGGCAACCAGCGTGAAATTGATCTCGTTGCCGCCAAGGTGGATGCTATGCGCCGGATTGCGCGGCGTAAGCCGATAGGCGGCCGGCGTCGTCTTCAGCGCCTGCGCCACCAGCCCGCGATCGACGCGCACGTTCATCGATGCGTGATCGACCGTGGCTCCCGCTTTCTCGAACAGCGACAGCGCGCGCGGCGACATCACTTCGATGCCGAAATTCTCCAGGATATGCATCGAGGCTTCGTGGATCGCCTCGATCTGGTCGACCGAAAGCAACGCCATCGGCGGATAGGGATTCGCCACCCGCCGCAGCGGCAGTTGAGGGATGGCTGCGGGGCCTCTGTTGCCGGACCGCTCCGCACCGCGCCGTCGTCTGGTTTCGCTCATGGACGGCATCAAAGCCGCGCCGGCCGATCTCGTCTGTCAGGAATACGGCATGGCTGGGCGCGATTTTATTCACAGCGCCATATCTTTTGTCCTATAGCAACAAAAGCGACTATTGAGGTCGCTTTATCGATAACAAAAATGCGAAAGAAGACGCCGGAAAGGTTAAGAACGGCGGCAAGACTCCCTTTATGATTTTCGCCTATTGCTCACGCCATGGTCGCATTGCGTTTTAGTAAAATTGTCCCGGTTCTTGCCCTGTTGGCGCTCTCGGCTTGCGCCACCGCTCCGCGCCACATCAATAACATATGCGCCGTCTTCGACCAGCGTGACGGCTGGATCAACAACTGGCAGTCCGCCGCCAAACGCGCGGAAGCCAAATACGGCGTGCCCGTTCCCGTGCTGATGGCGACGGTGCGCAAGGAGTCCGGCTTCAAGGCCTACGCCAAGCCGCCCCGCACCAAGCTGCTCGGCTTCATCCCCTGGAAGCGGCCATCGAGCGCCACCGGCTTCTCGCAGGCGCTGGACGGCACCTGGGCACAGTACAAACGCGAAAGCGGCAACTTCACCGCCCGCCGCACCAGTTTCGCCGATGCCGTGGATTTCGTCGGCTGGTACCACGAAAAGACCGCCGACACCTTTGGCGTCGCCAAGAACGACACCTACAACCTCTATCTGGCCTACTACTCCGGCTGGAGCGCTTACGGCCGCGGCAGTTGGAAAAACAACGCCAGCCTGCAGCGCTACGCCCGCGATACCGACCAGATGGCGAGAAACTACGCCGCCCAGTTGCGCGAGTGCCAGTAAGCCTTAGTTCTTTCGCGGGCCCTTGCCTTTGCCGAACGGCGAGCGCGCCTTGGCGTCGTCACCCTGTTCGCCCCACCCTACCTGCACGGATCGGGTTTTCGGCTTACGTGCCGCGCCCTGGCTGCGTCCCATGCGGGCTTCGCCGTCTGCTTCCTCTTCGGCATCGGCATCGTCCGACAGGTCGACCGTTCCGGTCTTGCCGTGAGGTCGCCTCGGCACCTCGCCGGTGAAGCCCGGTCCGGTGCCGCGTACGGTAGCCGGGGCGCTGCCTCGCCCCGCTTGATCCGCTTCGAAACTGATCACGGGTTCCATCTTCGCCAGTTGCTCGTCCGATAACCAGCACAGGCTCATATGCCCGCCGCCCAGATCCTTCACCGGCGGCACTTGCGTTTCGCATTTGTTGCCGGGCACCAGGTGCTTGTAGCCGCAGCGCGTCTGGAACGGACAGCCGCTCGGCGGATTCATGGCCGAGGGGATGTCTCCCTCCAGCACGATGTGCTTTTTCACCACCGAGGTGTCGGCGATCGGGATCGCCGACAAAAGCGCCTCCGTATAAGGATGATAAGGTGGCGAGAAAATCTGGTCGGTCGTGCCCTGCTCCACGATATAGCCGAGATACATGACGACGACGCGGTCGGCGATGTAGCGCACCACCGAAAGATCGTGGCTGATGAACAGCATCGTCGTCTTGTTCTTGCGCTGGATGTCCATCAGCAATTCGGTGACCGCCGCCTGCACCGACACGTCAAGCGCCGACACCGGCTCGTCGGCCACCACCACCTTGGCCTCGCCAGCGAAGGCTCGCGCAACGCCGATGCGCTGCTTCTGCCCGCCCGAAAGCTGGCGCGGCTTGCGCGTCTCGAAGGCGCGCGGCAGCTTCACCAGGTCGAGCAGTTCCAGCATGCGCTGGCGGCGTTCCGCCGGGTTGTTGCCGACATGGAATTTTTCCAGCGTGCGGACGATCTGTGAGCCGACCGTGTGGCTGGGGTTCAGCGTATCGAACGGATTCTGGAAAACCATCTGGATCGAAGAAACGGTATCGACGTCGCGGCCTTCCACGCCGGTCGACTGGATGGGCTTGCCGTCGAGCTTGACGCTGCCTGAAGTCGCCGTTTCGAGACCGAGCAGCACCTTGGCCAGCGTCGATTTTCCGCAACCGGATTCACCGACGATGGCGACCGTCTCGGATTCGCGCGCGATGAACGAAATCGTCTCGTTGGCCTTGACGACGCGCCCGTCGCTGCCGCCGAACACCTCGCTGCCTCCGACCTTGTAGTATTTCTTGAGATCCTCGATCTCCAGTACCGGATCGCCTGCGGTGACCTTCTCCGTTTCCTTGTCCGCCCCCGGCGGCAGCTCGTCCCAGTCGATTTCGTTGAAACGCACACAACGCGAGAAATGCCCCTCGTGTCCATCGACCGGGATCATCGGGATCTCGGCGGCGTTACACAGGCCGTCGACGAAATGCTGGCAGCGCGGGCCGAAATTACAGCCCTTTGGCCGCTCGTGCGGCAGCGGTAACTGGCCCGGAATGGCGATCAGCGGCCGTGAGTTCTTATCGGCGCCCGGCAGCGGGATCGAACGGAACAGCCCCTGCGTATAGGGGTGGCGCATGCGATCGAAAACGTCCTCGATCTTGCCGGTCTCCACCGCCTCCCCCGAATACATCACGGTGATGCGGTCGCAGGTCTCGAGGATAAGGCCGAGATTATGCGACACGAAGATCATCGACGTGCCGAATTTTTCACCCAGCCCCCGGACCAGATCGACGATGCCGGCCTCGACCGTCACGTCGAGCGCGGTGGTCGGCTCGTCGAGCAGAAGCAGCGCCGGCTTCGACAACAGCGCCATGGCGATGACGATGCGTTGCTGCTGGCCGCCTGAAAGCTGGTGCGGGAAGGAACGCATCATGCGCTCGGGATCGGGCAGCTTGACCGCCCTCACCATATCCAGCGAGCGCTTGTAGGCCTCCTCCTTCGATACCTTGTCATGGATCAGCGGCACTTCCATCAGTTGCTTGCCGACCTTCATCGCGGGGTTGAGGCTGGCCATCGGCTCCTGGTAGATCATGGCGATCTTGTTGCCGCGGATGGCGCGCAACTCATCCTCGGTCAGTTCGCCCATGTCCTTGCCCTGGAACTTGATCCTGCCGCCGACGATCTTTCCGATGTTGGACAGGTCGCGCATGATGCCGAGCGACACGGTCGACTTGCCGCAGCCGCTCTCGCCGACGATGCCCATGGCCTCGCCGGGCATGACCGTGCAGGAAAAGTCCATCACGGCTGGGATTTCGCCCTTGCGGGTGAAAAACGAGATCGACAGGTTCTCGATCTCGATGATCGGCTGGGCGTTGGCCGTGTTCTGGGATTTGACGACTTCGTTCATGACGAAAACTCCTCAATCCTTCATCGACTGTTCACGTAGCGCGTCGGCGAGCAGGTTCAGCCCCAGCACGAACGACATGAGCGCGATCGTCGGCGGCAGCGCCGGGTGGATGAACTGGCGGAGCAGCCGGCTGGCATCCTTGATCGCGGTGCCCCAGTCGGGGCTTTCGGGCGCGAGGCCGAGCCCGAAATAGCCCAGCGTACCGAGCAGGATGGTGGTGTAGCCGATGCGCAGGCAGGTATCGACGATCAGCGGCCCGCGCGCGTTCGGCAGGATTTCCCACAGCATGATGTACCACGGGCTCTCGCCGCGCGTCTGCGCCGCCGCCACATAGTCGCGCGTCTTGATGTCCATGACCAGCCCGCGCACGATGCGGAATACGCCGGGACTGGAAGCGAACACCACCGCCACGAAGATGTTGAGCTGGTTCGGCGCCATGCGGATCAGGTGCAGCGGATCGGCGTTGAACACGAGGCCGGCATAGACCCAGCCGCCGATCACCAGCGTCAGCCCCATCAGCACATAGATGCGGTCGGGCCGGTTCTTGTAGCGCGTCCAGAACAGGACGGCGAAGAAGATGATCGGGAACAGGAAGAACACACCCGCCATGGCGTAGGGAATGGGCGTATCCATGATGCCGGGCGTGACCAGCAGGTAGAAAAGAAGGATGACAGGGAAGGCCAGCACCAGATTGGCGAGGAACGACAGGAACGTGTCGATCTTGCCGCCGTAATAGCCGGCCGGCAGGCCGAGCGTTATGCCCACCATCAGCGCGAAGCCGGTCGCCGCCGGCGCGATGATCAAAACGATCCGGCTGCCATAGACCATGCGCGAAAAGACGTCGCGGGCAAGCTTGTCGCCACCGAACAGATAGGCGAGGCCGGATTGCGGCTCGATCGCGCCCGGCAGCGTATCCTTCATCATCGGGATCTGGCCAAGCGGATCGAACGGCGCGATGGTCGAGGAAAAGATTGCTGTGAACAGCCAGAACAGGCAGATGCCGACGCCGACAATGCCGACGGCGCTGTCGAACAACTGGCCGTAGAGGCCGAGCTTGCGCTTGGCGACAAAGCTCGCCCCCATCACGATGGCGAGCGCCAGCCATACCGGCCAGAACCGCGCCAGGACGGCAAGGACGATCTGCCCGGCATCGAGATAGGTCGTCTGCATCGGCGTTCTCCCCTACTGAACCCGGATGCGCGGATTGAGATACGCATACCCGACATCGGAAATGAGCTGGGTAATCAGGACGATGAATACCGACACCAGCGAGCAGCCGAGCAGAAGCTCGATGTCGTTGTTGCCGGCGGCCTCCACCAGCGTGTAGCCGAACCCCTGGTAGCGAAACATGACCTCGACGATGACGACGCCGGTGAGCAGCCAGGGGAATTGCAGCATGATGACGGTGAACGGCGCGATCAGCGCGTTGCGGAGCGCGTGCTTGACGACCACCGCCCTGAAGCCCAGCCCCTTGAGCCGCGCGGTACGGATATATTGCTGCGTCATCACCTCGACCATCGAGGCGCGCGTCATGCGGGCGATGTAGCCGATGCCGTAGATGGCCAGCGTGATCACCGGCAGCGTGAAATTGTGGAATGTAATGCCGTCGAACGTGGCGCTCGCCGCCGAACCGTTGAGCCAGCCGAGCCAGGTGGCGAAAATCACCGTGAAGATGACGCCGGAGACATATTCGGGCGTCGCCGTCGAGGCGATAGAAGCGACCGACAGCACCCGGTCGGTGCGCGAGCCCTCGCGCATCCCCGCCAGGATGCCGATCAGAAGCGAAACAGGCACCATCACCAGAAGCACGAAGAACATCAGGATGCCGGTGGCTTCCAGCGCCGGAAACAGCTTCTTGGAAACCGTTGTCCTGAACTTGGTCGAGCAGCCGAAATCGCCTTGCAGAACGCCTGACAGCTTCGGTGTCAGGGATTCGCTACAATAGTTGAAACGCGGCTGCGCCTCGCCCGTCTCGCTTCGGCCCGGCTGTTTCGGCCACACCCCGATCCACTCGGCATACTGCTTCAGGAACGGCTCGCGGTAGCCGTTGCGGACCAGCCAGCTATCGACCTCGGCCTGCGTGGCGCGGCTGTTGGTCTGCGCCAGAGCGAGCTTCTTGAGGTTGGGTTCCAGGTTGACGAGGTAAAAGACGACGAGCGTCAGGCAGATCATGGTGAACACCATGGTCGCCAGCCGCCGGGCTATGAACGATATCACCTAGGCCCCTCCTCGAGGCTTGGGGTTGGTCGTCAGGGCATGATCCCGAAAAAATGGGAACCGGCTTCGGAAAAGATCATGCTCAAACTAAAGTTCAGAGCGCCATGCAGGAGAGTGGATCGCACAAACGCTCCGCCAATTCAGGATGAACGTCGGGCGACCCGATAACGGCAATCAGTCTTTTGGCCCGACGCTCGTGAAATACCGCAGACGGGGAAAACCCCGTCTGCGGTTGGCGGCAATCGATCAGGCGTTCGGATCGATCCATGTCCGTTCGTAATTGTCTTCCATGGTGGGATGCATCGGATTGTTCTTCACCTGCTTCGTCGAGTGGTTGAAGAGCGACAGCCAGAACGGCTGGACGATGACACCCGAATCCTGAAGGATCTGCTCGACATCCTTCATGATTTCCTTGCGCTTCGCCGGATCGGCGATGGCGAGCGCTTCATTGAGTTTCTTGTCGAATTCCGGATTGGAATAGGCCGATTCGTTCCACGCGGCGCCGGTCGTATAGCCAAGCGCCAGCACCTGGACGCCGAGCGGACGCATGTTCCAGTTGGTGGTCGAATAAGGATATTTCGTCCAGTCGTTCCAGAACGTCGCGCCCGGCAGCACGGTGCGCTTGACCTTGAAGCCGGCCTCGCGAAGCTGGGCTGCGATCGCGTCGCCGGTGTTCTTGTGCCAGTCCTCGTCCACCGTGATCAGTTCGTGCTCGAAGCCCGTCTGGCCGGCTTCTTCCATCAGCTTCTTGGCGCCCTCAATGTCGCGGCTCTTCTTCGGAAGTTCGTAATATTCCGGATGGATCGGGCAGACATGGTGGTTCTCGCCGACCGTGCCGTAATTGTTGTAGCCGAGTTGCAGCACCGTGGCGTTGTCGACCGCCATCTGCAGGGCGTTGCGGACCTTCTGGTCGTCGTAAGGCTTGTGGCCGACATTGGTGCGGCAGGTGATCGTCGTGGCCGTCTTGGACTCCGAGCGCACCAGTCCCATGTCGTCGAGGATCGTCACATAATCCGCCATGGTCTGGTGAACGGTGTCGATCTCACGTGATTCGAAGGCGCTGACCGTTGCCGACGGATCGGTGCCGTAGTCGATGAATTCGACGCCGTCGAGATAAGCCTCGCCACCCCACCACTTGCCGTTCTCACGCCGTTTGACGACGACTTTCGAGCCGACATCGTAGGATACAAGCTCGAACGCGCCCGTCCCGACCGGATTCTTGACGATGTCGGAACCGTTCTTCTCGAAATCCCGATGCAGGACGAGGCCCGGATAATCGGCAAAGTTCGGGATGATGGAAATGTCGGAGCCCGGCAGCTTCAGCTTGATGGTGTGGTCATCGACCTTGGTGATGGCGCCTTCGGCGGCCTTGCCGGTCTTCTGGTCGACCATGCCGCCCATGCGGGCCGCCATGGAATTGCCTTCCGCGCCCTTGTCGCACCAGCGGATGAGGTTGAACATCACGTCGTCGGCGTTGAAGTCGTCGCCGTTGTTCCACTTCACGTCCTTGCGCACATGCAGCGTGTACTCGGTGGCGTCGTCGTTCACTTCCCAGCTTTCGAGCAGCATCGGCTCGAACGTATATTCATGCGTGTACTTGACCAGCGGCTCCAGGAACGTGCGCGTGCAATTGGCCAGTTCCGACCAGTCGTAGCTGCGCGGGTCCTTCTGCGCCTTGACCGGCATCGAGCAGCGCAGCACGCCGCCCTTGACCGGCGTTTCTTCCGCATGCGCCTGTGTCGGCGCGGCAAGCCCGATCATGCCGTAAGCCATCGCCGTCGAAGCGCCCATCGCGCTCGCCATGGCCA
Source organism: Mesorhizobium sp. (assembly GCA_049647745.1). Classification (GTDB taxonomy): domain Bacteria; phylum Pseudomonadota; class Alphaproteobacteria; order Rhizobiales; family Rhizobiaceae; genus Mesorhizobium. Next base: position 12,973 of record JBARYG010000077.1, on the reverse strand, counting down.
GGAATTCGCGGCGGTCCATCTCGCCGGCCCTGGCGCTTTTTGCCAGCTGTTTGATCGCCTCGGGTACGCGATCACCGTTACTTTTGTAGAAAGTCATTTCCTCACTCCCGTTGTTGGCTTTTCGCCTTTTAGCATTCCGTATCCCGGCCCGGATGTCAAAGAACCCGGTCCAGAAACCTCCACCGAAATGTGCAACGTCATGGAGCGCACCGTTTGCGCGAATACGACAGTCCTGACGCAAATCTGTTAGGGAAAAGCCGAAATTACCTGATTTTCGCCAGAATCGGCATCGGATTGGACTGAGACAATCAGCCGATTCTCATGACCGCCAACCCGCCTGGCGGCACGGGCCATGATGGGAATCCGGGCGGATACGCTTTCAGTATTCGTGCTCGTAGAAAATGCCGCCCTTGGCTTCGCCGGCATCGGACGCCTCGCCGCGCAGCTTGACGCCCTTGCCGACGTCGAGGTCGATCCGCGCCTTGCCGGAGCCCGGCTTCTCGCCCTTCTGCAGCGACAGATAGGTGCGGTCGTTGAGGTATTTGCCGGCCGAGACGGCGGTGCCGCCCTTGTCGTCGGTGATGACGTCGAGGTCGTCGACCCCGATAGCGCTACGCAGGTTTTGCAGCAGCGAGGTCGAGCCGCCGACACCGGCCAGCTGGCCCGCCGCCTCGGCGAGCTGCGCGATTTGCAGGGGCGACAGGTTGGACATCGAGCGGCCGAAGATCAGCCGGGCCAGAACCTCGTCCTCGGGCAGCGCCGGCACCGACGAGAAGGCGAATTTAGGATTGGTCGCCTCGCCGGATACGGTGATCGTCACGGTGGCGTCGCTGGCGCTCGATTGCGCCACGAGATTGAGATAGGGCACCAGCGAACCGGAGAAGGTCAGCGTGCCTTCGGTGAAGGTCAGCCGCTTTCCGAGGATTTCCAGCCGCCCGCGCCTGAGCGTGAAGGCGCCGACTGCCTGCGGCGACGAAGTCGGGCCGGTCAGGCGAAGATTGCCACCCAGTTCGGCGTCCACGCCCCTGCCCTGGATGAATATCTGGCTCGGCGCGTTGACGGTTATATCCAGCGACAGGCCACCGCTACCGCCGCCGCTGCCCGCCGAAGGCGGATTGAGCGCCTTGTCCTGGGCGCGCACCGCAGCGGGTGCGTTCCTGTGCTGCACTCCGAGCGCCGTCAGCGAACCGGGCAGTTTGTCCGGAACGGTCACCACCGTCCTGCCGAGATCGATCTTGCCGGCAATGACCGGCGCGGACAAGAGCGGCCCCTTGACCGTCAGGTCGCCGCCAAGATTGGCGGTGACGATGCGGCCATCGGTGTAGCGGCCGTCGGCAAGCTTGATCGACAGATCGGCAGGCATGCCTTGCGCCGGGTCTATGCCAACGGTGCCGCCAACGGTCAGCGTGCCGCCGGTGGAAAGCTTGCCGGTCAGCCTGTTGATGCGCGCGACATTGCTGGCAATACCGATATCGAGCGCGATATCGTTGATCGCAAGACCCGTTCCGGCATCAATGAAGCGCGCGCCCGACGAGGTTATCGTGCCTGCGATGGCCGGCTTTGACGCAGGTCCGCGCACCTGCACGTTGACATTGGCCGAGCCGGACAGCGACAGGCCCTGCGCGGCCAGTTGCCGCGACGCCAGCGCGAACGGCACGGGACCGGAGAAATCCAGCGACAGTTCGGGCGTGCCGGCAAGCGTTACCGAGCCTCCGCCTTTCAGCGCCAGTCCCGAAGCTTCACTGATCGAGGAATTGAAGCCGAGCTTCTTGCCGGCGAAGCTGCCCGTGGCGGCGATGCCGAGGTCACCAACGCCGGCACCGCGCGTCTGCGCCACGCCGACCCCTGACGCCTTGATGTCGAAGGCGACCTTCGGATCAGACGCGGCCCCGGTTACCTTTGCGGTCCCGGAAACCGTGCCACCGGCCTGCAAGCCAGGCGAAAAGGCGTTGGCGAGTGAAAGCGGCACCTGCGCCAGCACGGCATTGAGGTCGAGTGCCTGCCCGACCGTTCCTGAAACCGTAGCACTACCGCCGCCCAGCCCAAGCGCCAGCCTGTCGATCGTCGTCGTGCCGTTGGCGATGGTGATGCTGGAAGGTCCAGCGATCGCCGCCTTGATGCCGCGCATGGTCGCCTGGCCGGAGGTCAGTTCGACCGTGGTGGTGCCGCCCGCGACCTTTACGCGGCCTGCGGCTTTGGCCGGAATGTCCTTGACTGTGGCTCCGCCCGAAAAGCCTGTCCATTCGCCGTCGCGTTTGAGGTCAATGTCGATGCCGCTGACGACGGTGCCGCCGGAATTGACGCCATCGGCCCTGATCTTCCCGGAGATAACCGGGGCCTTGAGATAGTTGGCAATCAGCGCGTTGATCGAAACGTTCTTCGCCGAAATATCGCCGCGCGTAATCGACGCGGTCGCGGCATCGACCGCAACCTGCGGCGTCCCGTTCTCCTTCGAAAAGCGGATCGTGCCTTTCACGTCGCCTTCGGCTTTTTCGAGCGCAAGTGCTGCCAGCGGCCCGATATCTGGCAAGTCGAGCGCGATGGTGCCCTCCGGCACGAAGGCATCGTCGAGCGCCAGATCGCCGGAAACCTTGTTTGGCCCGAGCGACAGCGAAAGACCCTTGATCGAACGCCGGCCGTCCGCCGTGGCCAGTTCGGCGCTGCCGGCAAGCGTCTGGCCGGCCACATCGCCGGCAAGAGAAACCTTGGCCGCAGGGCTCGCCATGTCGGCCTTGCCGCCGGCGGAAAACTTCAGCCCCGTGATCTCACGGTCGGCCACCACCAGCCGGTCGCTTTCGACGGTGAGCGAAACGTCGGGCATGACAGGTTCGCCCTTCGCCGCCAGGGCGAAGCCAATGGCGCCCTTGGCGTCCTTCGACAACAGCGAAACGTCAGCCAATGCCCCTTTCAGGTCAGCGGCGATCTTGCCGTCGACAAAACTGGCATTGCCGTTGGCCGAGACCGCTCCGGACAACAGCTTGAGCGAGTTCGCGGTGACGTTGCCGTTGGCGTCGCGTTTAAGGGCGACGGAGAGCGTGGCACGCTCGCCAAGCACCGGCCGGGCCGGAGCGGGCAGCGCCGCCGATGCCGCATCCGCCGTCACGTTGAGTTCGATAGACCCGTCCGCCAGCGACACACGCCCGTCGAACCCGCCCTTCAGCGCATCGCTGACGATGGAGCCGCTATCGACGGTGATCGTGTCCTTCGACAGATTGCCGGCAACCTTGGCGATAATCTTGCCGGCGATCAGCGGCGCGATGGTGGGATTGTCCAGCCCGAGCCTGTCGGCACTCACCGTGCCCGAAATCGGCCCGGTGCGGCTTTCAACGTCGAAGGCGTCGGAATGCAGCGCAAGCTGGATGTTGTCGACCTTGGTGACGTTGGTGGAAACTTTCGCCAGCGACGCGGCGATGTCCACCATCGGCGCACGGCCCTCCCCGAAAGCCCTGAGCGAAGCCGACTTGAGTTCGATGTCGATGGGGCTTTCCTTGCTGCCGAGCGACAGGGGCAGTGTCGGGCCGGCAGAGTTGAACTGAAGCGCGAAATCGCTCGCCCCGTCCGGGTTGATGGTGCCCTTGGCGGTCCCGCCGAGCGCATCGCTGCTGACATTGGCGTGTTCGATCTCGATTCCGCCGGTGTTGGTCGCGGTTCCGGCAAGATCGAACGTCACCTTGCCGGCCAGAAGCGGTTTCACCTGTGCCGGCACGAACCGGGCAAAATCGCCGTCGCCGCGGGCTTCGATGCGATTGCCCTTCGAGGTCAACTGGTGGCGCGCCGACAGTTGCGTGACGACTTTCCCGTCGATTGAAAAAGCACCCTTGCCGCTCCAGTCGGCCAGCGGTCCATTGCCGGAAATCGTGATATCGACGGGCGGCGCGTCCGGCAGTTTCAAAAGATTGGCGATAATGCCGCCAGCCGGCTCCGACGCCTTCACGTCGAGGTCGAGTTTGTTGTTTTCCGGCGCGAAATTGACCTTCGCATCCACGCTGCCCTCTCTGCCGTCGCTGCGGGCGATGTTGAGGACGGTCTCGATGTCGAGCGGCGAAGCCTCGGCGTGAACCGAGCCCTTGGCGGCAAGCTCGGCGATGCCCGCCCCGGCAAGCGCCTGCCCCAGCGCGATGTCGGGGAGATCGATCTTGTCGACGTCGATGGAAAGCGGCAGCGTCGTCGTGCCGCTGCTGTTCTTCGGCTTGGCGTTCGGATCGGCGACCGGCAGCCGCGCCAGTTCGATGCGCCCGGCGGCGACGCGCTCGGCGGAAAACCGCTTCGACAACAGCGCCAGCGGCGACCAGTCGACCGCGACCTTGCGCAGCACCAGCCAAGGCCCCTGCCTGTCCTCCAGCACGACATGATCGACGGTAAGGTTGCCTGACCAGATGCCGTCGATGCCGCCGACGGTCAGCTTGCTGGTGTCGGACGAGGCCACGGAGGAAATCAGGCCGGCAAGGTTATCGCGGCCACGTTCGGTCTTGGTCAGCACGACAAGCGCGCCAACCGCCGCGACCACGACCAGCACCACCAGATAAAAAAGCACGCGCAGGATGCGCTTTACGATTGTCATGCCGTCAGAACGCCTGGCCGATACCGGCATAAATGCCGAAGCGCGGATCGCCGGGGCCACGGTTGAGCGGCACCGCCGCATCGACGCGCAGCGGCCCGAACGGCGTTATGTAGCGCAGGCCGACGCCCGCGCCCACCTTCACGTCGGCGAAATCCGGAAATTGCTTGGTGGAAACCGTACCGGCGTCGACAAAGGGCACGATACCGATGGTGTCGGTCACGCGGTAGCGCATCTCGATCGAGGTTTCGAACCAGGAAAGCCCGCCGATAGGCTGGCCATCGGCGGCCTTCGGCCCGATGCCCTGGTAGGCATAGCCGCGCACCGAACCACCACCGCCGGCATAAAACCGCCGGTCGGCCGGCACTTCCTGCAAGGAAGCGCCGACGATGGAGCCGATAGCCGCGCGCCCGGCGGCAACGAACCTGCTGGCGCTGTCCAGCGCCCGGTAGGCCGAACCCTCGGCCTTCAGCTTGACGAAGGTCGCGCCGTTCAGGAGATCGTAGCTTGGCTCCGCATAAGCCAACGCGCGGAACCCCTTGGTCGGATTCAGTTTATCGTCGCGATTGTCGAACACATACTGCAGCGGCACGGAGGCGATCAGATAGTCGTGCTTGCCGAAACTGTCGGTGATCTTGGAATAGTCGAGCGACAGTTCCGCCGACACCGTCTGCCTCGGCGTCAGCTCGTAGGAGACGCCGAAACCACCCTTGGTCGAGAAGCGGTCATAGGCGTCGGGATGCTCGTAGACCGTTTTCAGATTGGCGAAGAATTTCGACGCCGGCCCGATCACACCCGGCTTTTCGAACATGATGCCGGCATTGTAGTTGAGCTTGCCGATAGCGTTCGAGCCGATGCCGCTGATCGCACCGTCGATACGCAGCTTTTCGGCGTGGCCGAACAGGTTGCGATGGCCCCAATAGCCCTCGACGCCCAGACCCTCGGTATTGGAAAAGGTGCCACCAACGCCGAAATAGCGGAACTTTCGTTCGCTCACCTGCACCCCGATGGGAATGTTCCCGGCAGCGTCCAGCTTGTCCGCCTCCTTCAGCGTGACGCTGTTGAAAACCTCCAGCGCCAGAAGTCTTTCGCGCGCCTCGTCGATATCTTCGGGAGAATAGCGTTTTCCGGGCTTCAGGCCCGCCATATAGGCGGTGAAGTCGCGGTCCACGGCCTGCGTGCCCTCGACCGTCGTCTCGCCATAGCCGGCCACCGGCCCGGCAGCGAGCGTCAGCGTCACGTCTAGCGTCGAGGTAGCATGGTCGGCGACGATCTCACGGCCGGTGACCTTGGCGAGCGGCCGGCCCTCTTCCTTCAGCGCGCGCACGATCCTGGCTTCGGCTTTCAGCACGGCGACGGAACTGGCGTCCCCGCCGGCAATCAGCCCGTAGTCGGCGCCCATCAGCCCGGCGGCGTCGCCCTCCAACCTTATATTGCCAAGAACGAACTTCCGCCCCGGCTGGATCGTCACGACGACGGGAACAGGCTGCGGCCCGCTGAACTCGGCATCGGGCGGCAACTCGTCCAGCGACTTGCCGTCGATGGTGATATCGACGACGCCCTCGTAATAGGCGTTCGCATAAAGTGCCGCCACCAGTTGCTCGCGGTCGCTGCGCGCCTTGGTCATCAACCCAAGCGAACCCGACACCGGCCGCTCCTCGTCGCCCTTCAGCGCGGACGCGGCCTCCAGTTTCTTGCGCAGGTCCTTGTCGGCGTCGGGCACCTCGATATTGACCGAATAGCGCAGCGGATCGACGATCTCGGCGTCCTCCTTGTCGGAAGCCGAATTCCACAGCTTTATCCCGAACAGCTCGAACGCGGCAGCGGAGCCGCCCTCCAGGACAATCAGCGTCGATCCAAGCAGGGCGCAAAGCAAGGCGCGGGAAAGGGTGCGCCTGCGCGCGCCGCTTTCTTTGCCTTGCCTGTCTTTCGCCTGCATCCACACAACCCTAGCGGCAAAACCTAAAATTGAAATGAAAGTCTGAAGCACCCGTAAAGGAGCAACAATCCACTTGTCTGAAAGTGCCCGGGGTTGAAACTCACACTTCTTGCAATCTTGCAAGAAAGCGTGACCTTGCCCGGGATTTGCAGACATACCGGGCGGCGCCGCGAAAAGAAACCATGGGCAGGGATGCGCCTCCGCCTCGCAGGTTGACAAGCTCAATCGAAGCCTGAACATGGACCGACAACGAGTGGAGAGATGTCATGGCAATGCGCGCGGCCCGTTGTTTCCCGGTTCTTCTCCTTCTGTTGGCAACGCTTGCCGGCATGGCGCAGGCAGCCGAAGTCCGGCGCATCGCGACCACGGAAAATTCCGATTATTTCGGGTTCGACCTGCGCTCTTCGCAGAATGTCACCCTCGACCAGTGCAAGACCGAGTGCCTCGGCGACACGGCCTGCCGCGCCTTTACCTATAACAACAAGGCGAAATGGTGCTTCCTCAAATCCGACTACAATTCACTCAAGCCCTTCAACGGTGCGACCGCCGGCAAGGTCGTTCTGCTTGACAGCGACCCCGATATCGGCGCGCCGCCGGCCCTTTCTTTCTTCCCCGCCTGGATGGCCGACCAGGCTCAGCAATACCGCAACACCCTGACCGGCCCCGGCTACGACAAGCCCGCCGACGGCCTTGGTGCATTGCGCGAAGCCGCAGAGCAGGCAGCGCTGGCCGGCGACCACCGCACCGCCATGCAGAAATACGAGGCGGCCGCCTCCGTCATGCCGAACGATGGCGCGACCTGGCTTGAACTGGCGCGCGAAACGCTGGCCGTGCCGCCGGCCAACGGCTCCGAAGCGTCGACTCTCCAGGCCAACACCACCTCGGCCGCCTTCAACGCCTACAATCTTTTGCGCACCACCAAGACCCGCGCCGACGCGCTCGCCGTGCTGGCCGCCGGCCTCGACAAGCGCGACCTCTACCGCCCTGCCCTGCAGGCCTATGAGGCAAGCCTGGCGCTGGTCAATTCGCCCACCGTTCTTGCCGCCTATACCGATCTCAAGGCGCGAAAAGGCTTCCGCATCGTCGACCATTCGGTCGATGCCGACACCAGCGCGCCGCGCATCTGCGCGCAATTCTCCGAAGAACTCGTCAAGAGCGGCGTCGACTACGCCCAGTTCGTCACCGTCGACGGCGCAGCCCCCAAGGGCGTCGAGGCCAAGGACAAGCAGATCTGCGTCGAAGGGCTGGAACACGGCCATCACTACGACGTCGCCTTCCGCGCCGGCCTGCCGGCGGCAATTGGCGAGGTCATCGCGGCTCCCACCGTCCTGTCGATCTATGTGCAGGATCGCGCCCCGTCCGCTCGCTTCACCGGCGACAGCTTTGTGCTTCCGGCCGGCACGCGGCGCGGCATTCCGCTGGTCAGCGTCAATATGGATGCCGCCCAGATGAAGCTGTTCCGCATCGGCGACCGCGCCCTCGCCCAGCTTCTGTCCGGCTACCAGTTCCTGCGCCAGCTCGACGGCTACGACATCGATTCCATCGCCAGCCAGTTGGGCGCGCCGGTCTGGGAAGGCCGCATGGACATTGCCGGCGAACTCAACAAGGAAGTCACCACCTCGTTTCCGGTCGACGAGGCGTTGCCCGTGCGCAAGCCCGGTGTCTACGTGCTGACCGCGCAGCCTCTGAACGACCGCAGCGAGACCTACGATTCCCGCGCCACGCAATGGTTCGTCGTCTCCGACATCGGCCTCACCACCTATACCGGCGAGGACGGGCTCAACGTCTTCGCCCGCTCGCTCGCCACCGCCAAGCCGATTGCCGGCGCCGAACTGACGCTGCTGGCCAAGAACAACGAAATCCTCGGCACCGCAACGACCAACGCCGAAGGCCGCGTCACCTTCAACCCCGGCCTGACGCGCGGCGAAGGCGGACAGGTTCCTGCCGTGCTGATGGCGAAGAACGGCGATCAGGATTTCGTCTTCCTCGACATGAACCGTGCCGGCTTCGACCTTTCCGACCGTGGCGTGGAAGGCCGCGCCGCCCCCGGCGCGCTCGACGTTTATGCCTGGACCGAGCGCGGCATCTACCGCGTCGGCGAGACGGTCCACGTCGCCGCCCTTGCCCGCGACGGGGCGGCCAAGGCCGTCGAAAAGCTGCCACTGACCTTCATCTTCACCCGCCCCGACGGCGTGGAGGATCGCCGCATCGTCAGTGACGGCGTCCAGGCCGGCGGTCATGCCGTGGACCTGCCGCTCGCCGCCAACGCCATGCGCGGCACCTGGACGGTGGCGCTCTACACCGACCCCAAGCAACCGGCGGTGGCCAGCCAGATGTTTCTGGTCGACGACTTCGTGCCCGACCGCATCGAGTTCGACCTGTCATCCGACAAGAAGGAAATGGCGCAGGGCGAGACGGCCAACGTCACCGTCGACGGCCGTTTCCTTTACGGCGCACCGGCTGCCGGCCTGGCGCTGGAAGGCGAACTGACGCTCTCCACCACCCGCGACTGGCCCCGCTACAAGGGCTTTTCCTTCGGCCTCGCCGACGAACAGGCGGGCGAGCCGACGGTGACGCCGTTCGCCGACCTGCCTCTGGTCGGCGACAACGGCAAGGCAAGTTTCCCGGTGTCCGTCGACCAGCTTCCGGCGACGACCAAGCTGGTCAATGCCAAGGTGACGGTGCGCATGCGCGAGACGGGCGGGCGTGCCGTCGAACGCTCGCTCGACATCGGCATTCGCCCGCAAGGCCAGATGATGGGCATCCGCCCCGATTTTTCCGGCGACGAGGTGCCGCAAGGCGGCACGGCGAAATTCAGCCTCATCGCCGTCGATGCCGACGGCAACCGCGAGGCCCTGAAAGGCGCCGCCTGGTCGCTGGTCAAGGTCGAGCGCAACTATCAGTGGTATCGCAGCGGCGGTTCGTGGCGCTATGAGGCGGTGGACTTCACCAAGGCGGTCGCCAACGGCACCGTCGATCTCGCCGCCGACAAGGAGGCCACCGTCTCGCTGCCGGTGGACTGGGGTCGCTACCGGCTGGAAGTCGAAACCGCAGATCCCGAAGGCCCGGCGACCAGCTATGAGTTCGATGCCGGCTGGTATGTCAGTGCTTCCTCGACCGAAACGCCGGACGGGCTCGAAATCGCGCTCGACAAGGATACTTATGCCGCCGGCGACGTAGCCAGGCTGAAGATATCGCCGCATTTCGGCGGCGAATTGCTGGTCACAGTCGGAGCCGACAGATTGTTGAAAACCGTGACGGCCACCGTGCCGGAAGGCGGCGCCACCATCGACGTGCCGGTCGGCGACGACTGGGGCGCCGGCGCCTATGTCACCGCCACTCTTTACCGGCCGGGCGACGCGCAGGAATCGCGCATGCCGACGCGTGCCATCGGCGTGAAATGGCTGAAGGTCGATCCGGCCGACAAGAAGCTCTCGGTCACGCTGACGCCGCCCGAAAAGACGACGCCGCGCCAGACCTTGTCCATCCCCGTTGCCGTGGCCGGCGTCCAGCCCGGAACGCAGGCCTACGTGACGGTCGCAGCCGTTGATGTCGGCATTTTGAACCTCACCAATTATAAAGCGCCGGACCCGGAAAACTGGTTCTTCGGCCAGCGCATGATGGGGCTCGAACTGCGCGACCTCTATGGGTTCTTGATCGACGGTTCGCTGGGCACCACCGGCAAGCTCCGTACCGGCGGCGACGGCGCCAACATGCAGGCGCAGGGCGAACCGCCGACCGAAAAGCTGGTCGCCTTCTTCTCCGGCATCGTCGAACTCGACGCCGAGGGCAAGGCGATTGTTGATTTCGACATCCCGCAATTTAACGGCACCGTGCGCGTCATGGCCGTCGCCTGGACGAAGGAGGCGGTCGGCCATGCCGTCTCCGACGTGATCGTACGCGATCCCGTCGTCATCACCGCCGGCCTGCCGCGTTTCCTGGCGCCGGGCGATGCCGCCACCATGCGGCTCGACGTCGCCAACACCGACTCGCCAGACGGTGACTATGCCGTGTCGATAGAGGGGACAGGCGGCCTTTCCATCGGCAGCGACGGGGTTCCGCAAAAGCTGACGCTAGCCGGCGGCAAGCGTCAATCCTTCACCGTGCCGCTGATCGCGGTCACGCCGGGCGATGCCTCGATCACCGTCAAACTGGCCAACGATAGCGGGGCCAGCGTTGAGCAGACACTCGCCCTGCCCGTGCGCCCGGCGCAACTGCCGGTCACCACGCGCATGGTGGTAGACCTGAAGCCGAACGGCGGCGCGCTGCGCATCGACAAGGAACTGCTGGCGGCAAGCCTGCTCGACGGCGCATCCGTCAGCGTCGGCGTCTCACAGGCGGCGGCCTTCGACGTTCCCTCGCTTTTGATGACGCTCGACCGCTATCCCTATGGCTGTTCCGAACAGACCACCAGCCGTGCTTTGCCGCTGCTTTACCTCAACGAAATGGCGGCCGGCGTCGGCATGGCCGAGGACCCGGACCTGCATAAGCGTATTCAGGACGCCATCTACAAGGTCCTGAACAATCAGGGTTCCAGCGGCGGTTTCGGCCTGTGGGGGCCGGGCGAAGGCGATCTGTGGCTGGATTCCTACGTCACCGATTTCATGACGCGGGCGCGCGAAGCGAAATACGACGTGCCGGAAAGCGCCATGAACCAGGCGCTGGCCAATCTGCAGAACTCGCTCGGCTACGATCAGGACGTGCAGAGTCGCGGCAGCGCCATGGCGTATGCGCTCTATGTGCTGGCTCGCAACAAGAAGGCTTCCATCGGCGACCTGCGCTACTATGCCGACACCCAGCTCGAAGCGTTTTCGAGCCCGATGGCGGTGGCGCAATTGGGGGCGGCGCTGGCGCTCTACGGCGATACCCAGCGCTCGGAATCGACCTTCGCTGCCGCACTTCGGCTGGCGCAGGCCGCCACCGACTATGACTGGTATCGCTCCGACTATGGCTCGGCGCTGCGCGATGGCGCGGCAATGCTGTCGCTGGCCGCAGAAACCAAACCGGTGCCGGCAATCGTCCCTGATCTGGTCAAGCTCGTGACGAAGGAACGCGCGCGGGCACGCTGGACGAGCACGCAGGACGAAGCCTGGATGCTTTTGGCGGCGCGCGCCCTGAAGGCGGGCAACGATTCGATTTCGCTGACCGTCAACGGCACACCGCACAGCGGCGCCTATTCGAATGAAATTGCCGGCAGCGATCTGGTCGAAAGCCCGCTGACCATAGCCAACACCGGCGGCACGCCGTTGCAGGCGGTCGTGACCACGGTCGCGGCCCCCGCCCAGCCGCTGCCGGCCGGCGGCGACGGTTTCACCATCGAGCGCACCTACTACACGCTCGACGGCAACGAAGCCAATGTCACCGAGGCCGCCCAGAACGAGCGCTACGTGGTCGTGCTCAAGATCGACGAGTTGAACAGCTGGCCGTCGCGCCTTCTGGTCACCGACCTGCTGCCTGCCGGCTTCGAGATCGACAATCCCAGTCTGGTTTCCAGCGCGCAACTGTCGAATTTCTCGTGGCTGGCGCAGACGGAAACGGCGCATCTGGAATTCCGCGACGACCGTTTCGTCGCCGCCTTCAACCCCAATGACGGCGGCGGCAACCGTTCGATCATGCTGGCTTACGTCGTGCGCGCGGTGACGCCCGGCGTCTATGCCCATCCGGCGGCGGTGGTCGAGGACATGTACCGCCCGCAGTTTTCCGCCCGCACCGCCACCGGCATGATGGAGGTGAAGGCGCAGTAGGGAAAGGACGTGGCAATCTTGGCGGCCTCGCGTTGGTCATCGAAAGCGCTCCGCAGGCTACTGTTCGGCGTAGCTGCCGGGGTTGGCTGCCTCGCTCTTGCAACCGCAGCGCTGTGGCAACTGGACCGCGCCTTCCCGCCGCCCCTGCGCGAAAAGCCCGTCGTTTCGACCGAAGTGCTCGACCGCGACGGCGAGCTTCTGCGCGCCTTCGCCACGCCGGACGGCTACTGGCGGCTGAAAACCGGCCTCGACCAGGTCGACAAGAGTTTCGTCGACATGCTCGTCGCCTACGAGGACAAGCGCTTCTGGGATCATCCCGGCATCGACGTGCTGGCGCTCGGCCGCGCCGCCCTGCAATTGGCCATCAGCGGCCACATCGTTTCCGGCGGCTCGACGCTGTCCATGCAACTGGCGCGGCTGATCGAACCGCGTGACAGCCGCAGCATCGGATCGAAAATCAAGCAGGTGCTGCGCGCCCTCCAGATCGAGCGACGACTTTCCAAGCGTGAAATCCTCGAACGTTACCTGACGCTCGCCCCCTATGGCGGCAATCTGGAAGGCGTGCGCGCCGCCTCGCTCGCTTATTTTGGCAAGGAGCCGAAGCGGCTGACCGTTTCCGAATCGGCGCTTCTCGTGGCGCTTCCGCAACTGCCTGAAAAGCGGCGGCCCGACCGCAATCCCGAGGTCGCGCACGCCGCGCGCGACCGGGTGCTCGCCCGCATGGTCTCAAGC
>JBARYG010000076.1:0-4214 GCA_049647745.1 Mesorhizobium sp. | reverse complement strand
TCGACACGGTGTTGGTGAACAACGGCGCCGACCTGGCGTGGACCGCCGGATAGAAATAGGTGTTGTCGCAGTGGAACAGCGCGCGGTCGCCGACCGGCCCGGACAAATCCGCCGAAAAGCCGCAACGCAGCGCGTAGGTATAGTCGATGCCGAGGATGCGACCCTCGTCGTCGAAGCCGACGTCGTAGTCGATGGCGAAGTTGTGCCGCTTGCCGGTGGCGGTCATGTCCTCGTCGCGGTCGAGGCGCAGCTTGACGGCGCGGTTGTGCTTCTTGGCGGCGATCGCCGCCAGCACCGCCGTCTGGTTGGCCTGCGTTTCCTTGCCGCCGAAGCCGCCGCCCATGCGGCGCACCTCCACCGTGACCGCATGGTTAGGCACGCCGAGCGCATGGGCAATCATGTGCTGCGTCTCGGTCGGTCCTTGCGTCGAGCAGTGGACCGTCACTTCGTCGTCTTCGCCGGGCACGGCAAGCGACACCTGGCCTTCGAGATAGAAATGGTCCTGCCCGCCGAGTTCCATGCGGCCCTTGATGCGGCGCGGCGCCGATGCGAGCGCCTTGGCTGCATCGCCGCGCTTCAGGATCATCGGCGTGGTGACCTGCCTCGCCGTTTCCGCGTCAAGGTCCCAGATATCGATGATCGGCGGCAGTTCCTCGTACTCGATTTTGGCGAGGCGGGCGGCATGACGGGCCTGTTCGCGTGTTCTTGCTAGAACGACGAAAACCGGCTGGCCGTGGAACAGCACCTTCCCGTCCGCCAGAATCGGATCGTCATGCATGCCGCTCGGCGAAATATCGTTGTCGCCGGGAATGTCCTTGGCCGTCAAAACGTCGACCACGCCGGGAGCAGCGCGCACCACCGACAGGTCCATCGCCTTGATATTGCCGTGAGCGACGGTGGAAAGGCCGATGCCGAGATGCAGCGTTCCGGCAGGTTCCGGCAGGTCGTCGATATAGATCGCCGTGCCGCTGACATGCTTGTGCGCGGAATCGTGGCTGAGCTTGCTGGCGACGCCGCCGGCAATCTTCGCGGCCTTAAGGTTGGGGGTGTGCTTGGTCATCATGCTGCCTCGTGCCGGGAAACCTGCACCGGTCCCTTGAAACCGGATGTCTCCGCATAAAAGCGCAGGAGCAGGTTGCGCGCCGCCATCGAACGATAATCGGCTGTCGCGCGCATGTCGGTAAGCGGCTGGAAGTCGCTGGCATATTCGGCCATTGCCGCGACCACCGTTTCTTCCGTCCATGGCTTGCCGATGAGCGCTTTTTCGACGGCGGACGCCCGCTTTGGCGTCGCCGCCATGCCGCCGTAGGCGATGCGCACCTCGGCCACCGTGCCATCGGCCGCAAGCCGCAGGAAGAAGGCGCCGAGCGTGGCGGTAATGTCCTCGTCGCGGCGCTTGCTGATTTTGTAGATGGCGAATTTTTCGCCCCGCGCCGGGACCGGCACCGTGACTTTCTCGACAAACTCGCCCGGCTGGCGATCCTGCTTGCCATAGGCGATGAAGTATTTTTCGAGCGGAATGGTTCGCCGCTGCTTGCCCTTGCGCAAGGTCAGCGTCGCGCCCAGCGCGATCAGCGGCGGCGGCGTGTCACCGATGGGCGAGCCGTTGGCGATGTTGCCGCCGATGGTGCCCATGTTGCGCACCTGCTCCCCACCGATGCGGTCGATGAGCGGCCCCAGTGCCGGGATATGTTTTCCAAGCGTCGAGAAGGCTTCCGTGTAGGTGACGCCGGCGCCGATCTCGACCTGGCCGTCCTTCACGGCGATTTCGCCGAGCCCGGCGAGATTGCCGATGAAGACGACCGGGAAAATGTCGCGCATCTGTTTCGTCACCCACAGGCCGACGTCGGTCGACCCGGCGACCACGGTGGCGGCAGGTTCGGCCTCCAGCACGGTTGCGAAATCGTCCACATTCGCCGGTACGGTCAGCCGCTTCCTGCCTTCGCCTATTTCGACGCGAGCACCGGTGTCGAGCGCCTTTAGCCGGGCGGTGATCGCTTCGCGCTCGACGCGCAGCGGGTCGCTCTCGGCCTTGCCGTAGCTGGAGATGGCGCGGGCGGCGCGCATGATCGCCTCATAGCCGGTGCAGCGGCACAGATTGCCCTGCAAGGCCTTTTCGATTGATCCATTGGACGGATTGGGGTCACGCATCCACAGGCCGTAGAGCGACATGACGAAGCCCGGCGTGCAGAAACCGCATTGCGAACCGTGGAAATCCACCATCGCCTGCTGCACCGGATGCAGCTTCGCGCCCTCGCCAGCGAGATGCTCGACGGTGACGATATGGCAGCGATCGAGCGAGCCCATGAAGCGGATGCAGGCATTGACGCTTTCGTAGACGAGGCCGGCCACCGTCAGCTTGCCGACCAGTACGGTGCAGGCGCCGCAGTCGCCTTCGGCGCAGCCTTCCTTGGTGCCGCGCAGCGAACGGGAAAGGCGCAGCCAGTCGAGCAAGGTGGCATCGGGAGCAATGTCGGCGATCGCGACGTCCTCGCCATTGAGGATGAAACGGATTTCGCGACGAATTGCAGGTGTGGGCATGGCTCAGCTCCCCCTATATGTAGAATAACCGTAGGGCGAGACAAGCAGCGGCACATGGTAATGCACCGCCTCGGCCATGCCGAAACGAATGGGTATGGTGTCGAGAAAAGCCGGGTTCGGCAGGCCCGAGCCCTGCCGGCGCAGATAGTCGCCGGCAGCGAACACCAGTTCGTATTCGCCGGTGGCAAACGCTTCGCCGGCGAGCAGCGGCGCATCGCAACGGCCATCGGCGTTGGTCGCAACGGTTTTCAGATGGGTGCGGTTCTCGCCGGTAAGACGGAACAACTGGATGGAAAGGCCCGAAGCCGGCTTGCCGGTCGCCGTGTCCAGTACATGGGTGGTGAGGCTTCCCCCGCCCGATCCTGCTCCTGCCGCCATGACTGCCTCCCTGTCCCCGCGCATATCGGTGAATTGTGCGCCATTTAAAGGCGTAGCATAAGGTATGGTCGAGCGGTTCGCCCCAAAAACACTTTCAAATTTTTCGGGGAAATGCCGCCCGCCCCTTTAGACTATCCTGAACAGCAATTTTCGGCGTGGGAGCGAGAGAACATGCGTTACCAGAGAGACATGCGCGGCTATGGCGCCAACCCGCCGGACCCGAAATGGCCGGGCGGCGCGCATGTTGCGGTCCAGTTCGTCGTCAACTACGAGGAAGGCGGCGAGAACTGCGTCCTGCACGGCGACAAGGCTTCCGAGGCTTTCCTGTCGGAAATCACGGGTGCCGCCCCGTGGCAGGGGATGCGGCACTGGAACATGGAATCGATCTACGAATACGGCGCGCGCGCCGGCTTCTGGCGGGTGCATCGCCTGTTCACCGAAGCGAAGGTGCCGGTCACCTGCTACGGCGTCGCCAGCGCGCTCGCCCGGTCGCCCGATCAGTTGACCGCGATGCAGGAAGCCGGCTGGGAGATCGCGACGCACGGGCTGAAATGGATCGACTACCGCGACCACTCGCCCGAGGACGAGCGCCGCGATATCGAGGAGGCGATCCGGCTGCACACGGAAGTGACCGGGCAGCGCCCGACCGGCTGGTATACCGGCCGCACCTCCGACAACACCGTGCGGCTCGTCGCCGAGCAGGGGGGCTTTGCCTATTGTTCCGATACCTATGACGACGACCTGCCCTACTGGCTCAGCCATGACGGCCATGGCAACGCCATGGAGCCGCTCCTGATCATCCCCTACACGCTGGATGCCAACGACATGCGTTTCGGCATCCAGGCCGGTTTTTCGAACGGCGAGCAGTTCTACACCTATCTGAAGGACAGTTTCGACACGCTTTACGAAGAAGGCAGGAACGGCCATCCGAAAATGATGACCATCGGCCTGCACTGCCGCCTTATCGGCCGTCCGGGCCGTTTCGGCGCGCTGAAGCGCTTCGTCGAATACGTGCAAAGCCACGACAAGGTATGGCTGGCCAAGCGTATCGACATCGCCCAGCACTGGCATGAACATCACCCCTACGAAGCGGCGGCGCTCAGGCCCTCGCGCATGGACCGCGGCGATTTCGTGAAAACCTTCGGCGGCGTGTTCGAGCATTCGCCGTGGATCGCCGAGCGCGCCTTCGATCTGGAACTCGGCGCCGTGCATGACAGCGCCGGCGGCCTGCACAACGCACTTTGCCGCGTCTTCCGCTCGGCGACCGAGGCGGAACGGCTCGGCGTGCTCACGGC
>JBARYG010000075.1:0-45084 GCA_049647745.1 Mesorhizobium sp. | reverse complement strand
GAGCTTCTGTTTCTTGGCCGCGACCGCCGCGTTGAGAACGGCCGCCACATCCACCGGCTGGGCAGGAGCAGGCGATGCGCTGGGTGCCGGGGTTGGCGATGCCGGGGTGGCGGGTGCGGAGGGTGCTGCGCCCGCGGTTGAGGCCGGTGCTTCGGCGGCCTCCGCCCTGCCGAAAATCGCGCCCTTGATCTTGTCGAAGATTCCCACATTCGTCTCCTTGTCTGGTGTCCAGCCATCCTGCGACGGCACTCGTCGTTCGCGTCAGTCGCTTACGCCCCGGATTATCTAGGGCGAAGCGGCCATGGGCAAGGGCAGCGTCGGCGAAAGCGGCTCACGCAACGGAAGCAAGCGGCGCAGGTGTATTTGTCGGTGGTTTCGCTTCGCCGCATTGTCCGGCGGCCGCATGCCGCTATAAAGGCGGCAGGTTGGCCGGTATCGGTAAGGAAATGAACGCATGACGCAATTCGTAGCCGTCACCCACGATGGCGATGTCGCCGTGGTGACGATCGACAATCCGCCCGTCAATGCGATGAGTTTTCATGTCCGCGAACCGTTGCTGGCGGCGCTGGAGAAACTGCGCGACGACGCATCGGTCGCCGCTATCGTCATCGCCTGCGCCGGCAGGACCTTCGTCGCGGGTGCGGACATCACCGAATTCGGCAAGCCGATACGGAAGCCGGAGCTGCGAGACCTGATCGCCACGCTGGAAACACTGGCCAAACCCACGGTGGCAGCGATCCACGGCACTGCGCTCGGCGGCGGGCTGGAACTGGCGCTCGGCTGTCATTTCCGCGTCGCCGACAAGGCGGCCAAGCTGGGGCTGCCCGAGGTCAAGCTCGGCCTCTTGCCCGGCGGCGGCGGCACCGTACGCCTGCCGAGGCTTGTGGGTGCCGAAAAGGCGCTGCGCATGATCGTTTCGGGCGTGCCGGCGGGGGCCGAACAAGCGCTGGCCGATGGGGTTGTCGATGCGGTCTATGAAAGCGATCTCATTGCCAATGCCGTCGCTTACGCACGGCAAAAGGCACGCGCCGGCGGGCCGCTGGTCGCGGTACGGGATCGCCCGGTCGATGCCGATCTCGTCGCCTTCGATGCCGAGGTCGCCCGGCTCGCCAAAAAAGCAAAGGGGCTTGAAGCGCCGGTCGCCTGTGCGCAATCGGTACGCAACGCGATCACGTTGCCCTTCGACGAGGCGCTGGCCAAGGAGCGTGAACTGTTCGTGCAATTGGTGTCGGGCGACCAGTCGAAGGCGCAGCGGCATCTGTTCTTCGCCGAGCGCGAGGCGGCCAAGGTGCCGGGCATCGGCAAGGAGGTGAGGCCGCGCGACGTTCGCAAGGTCGGGATTGTCGGCGCCGGTACGATGGGCGGTGGCATCGCCATGAGCTTCGCCAATGGCGGCCTGCCGGTAACGCTGGTCGAGACAAGTGAGGAAGCCTTGAGACGAGGCCTTGCCGGCATCGAGAAAAATTATGCCATTTCCGTTTCGCGCGGCTCATTGGCTGAAGAGGCGAAAACGCGCCGTATGGCCCTGATAACCGGCAGCGTCGACTATGCCGACCTTGCCGATTGCGACCTCATCGTGGAAGCCGTATTCGAGGATATGGCGGTCAAGAAGGAGGTCTTCTCCAAGCTTGACCACGTCGCCAGGCCCGGTGCGATCCTGGCCACCAACACGTCCTATCTCGATGTCGACGCCATCGCCGCCATGACCGCCCGGCCACAGGACGTGGCCGGCACGCATTTCTTTTCGCCGGCCAACATCATGAAATTGCTGGAAGTCGTGCGTGGCAAAGAGACTTCGCCGGATGTGCTGGTGACGCTGCTTGGCCTCGCCCGTGCCATCGGCAAGGTGCCGGTGGTGGTCGGCGTCTGCCATGGTTTCGTTGGCAATCGTATGCTTGCTGCGCGCTCGGCCGAGAACGAGGATTTGCTGCTCGAAGGGGCGACGCCGGGCCAGATCGACAAGGCGTTCACCGATTTCGGCTGGCCGATGGGGCCGTTCCAGATGAGCGACCTCGCCGGGCTCGACATCGGCTGGCGAAACCGCAAGGCGCTGGGCCGCACGGCTCCGATTGCCGACGCGCTGTGCGAACGGGAGAGGTTTGGCCAGAAAACCGGCAAAGGATTTTATCTCTACCCCAACGGCTCGCGCATGCCGGTGGCCGATCCGGAGGTCGAAGCACTGATCGAGGCGCAGTCGGCCGCGACGAACATCGCCCGGCGCGCGATTTCCGACACCGAAATCATCGAGCGGACCCTTTATCCGATGATCAACGAAGGCGCGAAAATTCTCGAAGAAGGCATCGCCGCCCGCGCTTCCGACATCGACATCGTCTGGGTCAACGGCTACGGCTTCCCGGTGGGCAAGGGTGGGCCGATGTTCTGGGCCGGGCTCAACGGCCTCGGACCCATTGCCGAGCGGCTCCGATACTGGCATGGCCGCACCGGCAGGGAGGCTTTCAGGCCGTCGCTGCTGCTGGTGAAACTGGCTGAAGCGGGCGACACGTTTTCCGGCAGTTGAAATAGGCCCGCATCGACGGATGGACTAAAAGCGAGGACGGTTTTCTTGACGATCACGATCTACGGCATTCCCAATTGCGACACGATGAAGAAGGCGCGCACCTGGCTTGAAAGCCACGGCGTCGCTTACGTCTTTCACGATTATCGCAAGCAGGGGCTGGAGCCGGAACGGCTGGGTGCATGGGTGGAAAAGCTCGGCTGGGAAGTGCTGCTGAACAAGGCCGGAACGACGTTTCGCAAGCTGCCCGATACCGACAAGGAAAACCTCGATGCCGGCAAGGCAAAGGCGCTGATGCTGGCACACCCGACCATGATCAAGCGGCCGGTGCTCGATTTGGGCGGTCGGCTGCTTGTCGGTTTCAAGCCTGAAATCTATGCCGAGGCGCTGGGCAGATAAACGCTATTTCGCTTCCCGCAGATAGGCGGCCAGCACCACGGCGTTGTTGTGGGCTTCGTCATGTGCGCTGTAGAGAAGCGTGACCTTGCCCTTGGCAACGAGGTCGCGCAGTTCCGCTACCGCCTCGCCGTTATCGTTCAGCTCGGCACGAAAACGCTTCTGGAACTCGGCCCATTTGGCCGGGTCGTGATCGAACCATTTGCGCAATTCCGTGCTGGGCGCGATCTCCTTTTGCCATAGCGCCACGTCGGCCTTGTCCTTGCTCAGGCCGCGTGGCCACAGCCTGTCGACCAGCACCCGCTGTCCGTCGCTATCGGCCGGCGGTTCGTAAACGCGTTTGATGGCGATATCGTTTCTTGCCATCATTCCTCCTTCAGGCCCATTCGCCCTTTCGCATCACCGGCACCTTGCGGCCGTCCTCATGGATGCCGTCTATGTCGACCTTGTCTGAGCCGATCATCCAGTCGATGTGGATGAAGCTCTTGTTGCCGCCGCGTTTGGCGATTTCGTCCTGCGTCAGTGAAGCGCCATCGATAAAACACTTCGAGTAGCACTGGCCGAGCGCGATGTGGCAGGACGCGTTCTCGTCGAACAGCGTGTTGTAGAACAGGATGCCGCTTTTCGAGATCGGCGAGGAATGCGGCACCAGCGCCACTTCGCCTAGCCGGCGCGCGCCTTCGTCGGTGTCGAGCACCTTCTTCAGCACGTCCTCGCCCTTGGAAGCCTTGGCCTCGACGATGCGGCCTTCTTCGAAGCGCACGGAAATATCGTCGATCAGCGTGCCCTGGTAGGACAGCGGCTTGGTGCTCGAGACATGGCCTGAAACGCGCCGCGCATGCGGAGTGGTGAACACTTCCTCGGTCGGGATATTGGGGTTGCAGGTAATGCCGTTCTTGGCGGTCGAGGCGCCGCCCATCCATTCATGGCTGTCCGCCAGCCCGACGGTCAGGTCGGTGCCCGGCCCGGTGAAGTGGAGCGCGTGGAACCTGTGGCCGTTCAGCCATTCGGTCCGGCTTTTGAGCGCCGCGTTGTGCGCTTTCCACGCGCCGATCGGATCTTCGACATCGACGCGGGATGCCGCGAAGATGGCATCCGCCAGTTTCGCTACGGCCACGTCGTCGGCATCGTTCGGGAACACCTGTTTTGCCCATGCCAGCTCCGGATAGGCGACGATGTTCCAGTTGATGTCGAAGCCGGTGATCTTCTCCAGCGCCGGCTGGTAGGCCATGGAATTGGCCTTGCTTGCCCGCGCCACCTTGGCGGGGTCCTGTGCGGATAGCAGCGAGGGGTCGTCGCCGCGCACGGCAAGTCGCGCCGCATTGTTGGCGAAGGCCTTGGCCATACCCTCGTAGAGCCAGCCGGCGGCATGGTCGAAGCCGGCGTCGGCGCCATGGCGGAAGCGCGCCAGCGTGATTTCGTCGTCGTTGAAGATCGGTGTCACCAGCCCCGCGCCGGCCTTGTAGGCATGTTCGACGATCTTGCGCGTCAGCGGCAGCGCCGCGATGGACGAAGTCAGCACCAGGTCCTGGCCCGGCTGCAATTGCAGGCCGACCTTGATTGCCACCTCGGCCAGCCTGTCGAGTTTCACCGGGTCGATCGATGCGGAAAAATCACGAGTGTGGGTGGTCATCGTCCTGCCTGTCTTGAGATGCGTCTGTTCTTACATAGACCCGCGACGGCGGGCTTTCCACATTTATGGAGAGCATATCGGGCTGCTGGCCCAACGAAACCCCGGTTGTTTCGCGGGTGCAGCATTAATAGTGTGCGCCGCAATGCAAAGCGCTTCTCCATCTCCGCTCCGCCTGGCGGTCGCCGGCATGATCGCCATGGCGGTCGCCATGGGCGTCGGGCGGTTCGTCTATACGCCGATCCTGCCCGGCATGATGGAGGAACTCGGCCTTTCGGCGGCTGAAGCCGGCTGGATCGCCTCGGCCAATTATCTCGGCTATCTGGTCGGTGCGCTGGTTGCCGCCGGCGGCTGGGCGCATGGCTATGAACGCGCACTGGTGCTGACCGGCCTTGGCGGCACCGCGGTGCTGTGTGCCCTGATGGGCCTAACCGAATCCATGGCCGCGTTTCTGGTCATCCGCTTTCTCGCCGGTGTCGCCAGCGCCTTCGTCATGGTGTTTCTGGCCAGCATCGTGTTCAGCCATTTGCGCGTTGCCGGGCGCGACGATCTTCAGGCGATGCATTTCGGCGGCGTCGGCCTCGGCATCGCGGTGTCGGCAGCACTTATGGCCGTGCTGGTTGCCGATCATGCCGGCTGGACCGCCGGTTGGTTCTGGTCGGCGGCGATTTCCGCCTGCGGCTTTGCCGTTGTCGCCTGGCTTGTCAATTGTGGCCCCGCCAGCGATGGCGTCGCCCGGCGCGAGCCACCGCTGCCCAAGGACCGGTCGCTGGCCAAGATCATCCTCGCCTACGGCCTGTTCGGCTTCGGCTATGTGGTGACGGCCACTTTTCTCATCGCCATCGTACGGCAGGGCGGCGGCAGCCGCGTGTTCGAAGCGATGGTCTGGCTCGTTACCGGGGTGACCGGTATTTTCTCGGTCTGGCTCTGGCAGAAGGCCGCCGAGAAGATCGGCCTTTACGGTGCCTATGTCGTGAGTTGCCTGGTGGAGGCGGTAGGCGTCGCCGCCAGCGTCGCCCTGGGCGGGCATGCCGGCCCGATGATCGGCGGCGCGTTGCTCGGGCTTACCTTCATCGCCGCCACGGCACTCGGCCTGCAGGCGGGCCGTATCCTGGCGCCGCAAGCGTTGCGCCGGCTGTTTGCGCTGATGACGGCGTCCTTCGGCGTCGGCCAGATTCTCGGACCGATCGTGGCCGGCTACCTTGCCGAATGGACCGGCAGCTTCTTTGCCCCCTCGATGCTGGCCGGCGCGGTTCTCGTCGCCTCAGGCCTGGTAGTCTGGTCGGCCCGCCAGCCCGGCTGAGCGGGTCGGACCAAGAATTACGCTGCGGACCCGTTTGTCACCGCGAGTCCACATGACAATAATGTAATTTGTATATGGTCTTTCGACCATTTCTTTGCCGTAAAAACTGTGACTTTATGCTCGGCCAACAGCAACGCCGCTAATTTGCGCGGCCGATCGAGGAAATCGCCGCCGTGTTCGTATCCTTCTTTCCGCAGCCGAAGCTTTTCTTTACCTCGGCGGTTCTGTGGAGCCTTGCCGGCATTCTGTTCTGGTTCTTCGGCGGTGAGCAGTTGGGCGCGTTGATCGGCCTGCCGCCGGCGGCCGCAGGTGCGCCCCAGGTATTGGGCATCCCGGTTTTCTGGACCGCGCCGTTCCTGTGGTTCTATATCTATTTCGGCGTGATGGTCGGGGCGTTTTACCTGTTCTGGCGCCTCTACGCCAATCATCCCTGGCAGAACTGGTCGATCCTCGGCTCGGCACTGATCCTGTTTTCGACCTATCTCGGCGTACAGATCTACGTCGCGCTGAACAATTGGCGCGGTCCATTCTTCGACATGTTCCAGAGGGCGATCACCAAAGGCGGCTCGGTCAGCCCGGGCGAGCTTTATTCCATGTTCTGGATCTATGCCTGGATCGGCATGTGCGGCATGGGCCTGTTCGTCGTCACGCGGTTTTTTGTCAGCCACTATATCTTCCGTTGGCGTACCGCCATGAACGACTATTACGTGGCCAACTGGGAGCAACTGCGCCATATCGAGGGCGCTTCCCAGCGTGTCCAGGAAGACACGATGCGCTTTTCCACGACCATGGAGGGGCTTGGCGTGGCGCTTGTCGATTCCGTCATGACGCTGATCGCCTTCCTGCCGCTGCTGGCGCAGCTTTCCACCCATGTGACGGCGTTGCCGCTGGTGGGCAACATCCCCTATTCGCTGGTGATCGCCGCAGTCGGCTGGTCGATCTTCGGAACGGTGCTTTTGATGGTGGCCGGCATCAAGCTGCCGGGGCTGGAATTCAAGAACCAGCGCGTCGAGGCCGCCTACCGCAAGGAACTCGTCTATGGCGAGGACGACGAGGCGCGTGCCGACCCACCGACGTTGAGTGAACTGTTCTCACATGTTCGCCGCAACTATTTCACGCTCTATTTCCACTACGCCTATTTCAACGTCTTCCGTTCCGGCTTCCAGCAGGCGGACGCCATCTTTTCCAGCGTGATCCTCATCCCCACCATCGCCGCCGGCGCCATCACCATGGGTATCTGGCAGCAGATCGCCACGGCCTTCAGCCAGGTTTCGTCGTCGTTTCAGTATCTGGTCAATGCATGGCCGACCATCGTCGAGCTTCTGTCCATCTACAAGCGCCTGCACGCCTTCGAGGCGACGCTGGGAGGCGGACCGCTGCCGCATATCGATCGCGAGTTCATCGAAGGCGGTCGGGTCGAGGAGGGTGCCCGGTAACGCGCGACGCGGCGGCGCTCAGCCGCCCATCTGCGCTCCGTCGATCCCGCGCTTGCGTGAGAGGTAATCGCGATAGCTGATGCACTCGACGTCGGCTTTTACGCAGACTTCGCCGGCGAAGCGCTCCAGCGCGTTCCAGTAGGCGCCGCCGTTCATCAGTGTGAAGTGGAAGCCGATCTCCAGCGGGATGCGTTTTCCCGCATATTGCGTGTCGAAGGCGGCACGGAAGGCGGCGTAGGCGCGATCCTCGAACCCTTTCGCATCGGCGAGCTGCTCTTTGGCGCCGGAATGACGCGCATAGAGATTATAGTCCATGGCGATCACCGGCTTGCCCTTTGGCCCCTCCGGCACCAGCGGCAACGAGAAATGCGTGATGCCGTCGATGGTCGCGGGCAGGGCCGGGCCGCGCGATACGCCGCTAGCGTCATAGACAAAGCCGGCCTCCGGCAGCGCCTGGTAAAGCGCCTTGCCGGTCGAAAGGTAGGGCGCGCGAAAACCGACAACCGCTGTCTTGGCGAAAGCGCTCCAGTCGGCAGGTTCGGGTGAAATGCCGTTGATGGCATAGGCGTTCTCGAAAATGCGCCGGGCTTCGCCGAATTCATCCAGCCAGTCGGCCTTGCTCCAGTCCTTGCCATCGAAATGGCCGCAGGCATGGCTGCCGATATCGTGCCCTTCCGACGCGGCGAGCCTGATCTGTTCCAGCCGGGCTGCGACATCCTCTTTCGTAGGCGCAAAGCCGATATTGGATTTTCCGGCGGCCCTGTGCGGCGCCTTGTATTGCTTGGCCGTATCCTTCGACAGCAGGTAGACGCACGATAAAAAGTAGGTGAAATGCGCGCCTGTCCGCTTTGCCAGCGCGCGACTGCGCTCCCACTGCGCAATATCGCGGGCGCTGTCGAAGGAGATGATGACGGCCTGTTTCGGCGGCGCCGGTTGAGAAGCCGGGGGCGGATCGGCATGTGCGGCGCCGAGCGCGGCAAGCAGCGAGCAGGAGAAGGCGGCGATGCAAGAAAGCTGAGGGACGCAAAACAGGCGAGGCATGAACAGACGGTCTGCTTGTATAGGGAGGAGGACCGTCGATTAAGCACGAAATGTGGCGGTGGTACGGTCGCTGCGGCCGGCCGGTCGGGTTCAAAACGTCGCTTCACGCCGAATTTCGGGCGCTCCCCCTTCCATGCCGGCAAAATTTCGCTAAAACGCGAGGCTCTATCAGCCGCCCGGAACGCCGCGCGTCCACAAGACGGGCAGGCAGGTTCCGGCATTTTGAATTTGTGCGTCGCCTTTCCGGCAACCCCTTCCGGTTCCTGACAGGCTGCGCCAGCCGGACAATGACGGTTCATCCATGGCCGACGACAGTTTCATACGCGAAGTCAACGAAGAGATCCGCAAGGAGCAGGCCAAGGCGCTGTGGGATCGTTACGGCGTGGCGCTGATCGCCGTCGCGGCGTTGATCGTTATCGGTACGGCTGCCTATGTCGGCTACCGCTACTGGGACGAGGTTCGCGCCAACCGGTCGGGCGATGCCTATTCGCAGGCGCTCGCTCTGGCCGACAGCGGCAAGAACGATGAAGCCCTTGCCGACTTCGCCAAGCTCGAAAAGGACGGTTACGGGGCTTATCCGCTGCTGGCCCGCATGCGTGCTGCCACCGTCAAGGCCGACAAGGGTGATGTCGACGGCGCGGTCAAGGATTTCGACGCGGTAGCCGCCGACAACGACATTCCATCCGTCCTGCGCGACATGGCGCGGCTGAGGGCGGCCCTGCTGCTTGTCGACCACGGGACCTTCGCCGACGTGTCGAGCCGCGTCGAAGCGCTGACCAGCGACACCAACCCGCTGCGCCACAGCGCGCGCGAGGCGCTCGGCCTTGCGGCCTGGAAGGATGGCAAGAAGGCCGACGCGCTGAAATTGTTCGACCAGATCGCCGCCGACGAAGCAGCCCCGCGCAACGCACGCCAGCGCGCGACCATGATGGCCGGGCTGATCCGCGGCTCCGGCACCACGTCCTGACGCATGGGCTTCAAGGTCGCGATCATCGGCCGGCCCAATGTCGGCAAATCGACGCTCTTCAACCGCCTTGCCGGCCGCAAGCTGGCGCTGGTCGACGACACGCCGGGCGTTACCCGCGACCGCCGCGTTCATGCAGCCAAGCTCTACGACCTGCATTTCGACGTGATCGATACCGCCGGCTTCGAAGATGCTGCGGCCTCCACGCTGCAGGGCCGCATGCGCGCCCAGACGGAGATCGCCATTCATGAGGCCGACCTGATCTTCTTCATGGTCGACGCCAAGGCCGGCCTGCTGCCGGATGACCGGACCTTCGCCGAGATCGTGCGCAAATCGGGCAAGCCGGTCGTGCTCGTCGCCAACAAGGCCGAAGCGCGGGGCGCGCAGGGCGGCATGCTGGAGGCATGGGAACTCGGCCTTGGCGAACCGGTGCCGGTTTCGGCCGAACACGGGCAGGGACTGCCGGATCTGCGTGATGCCGTGGTCGAGGCGCTTGGCGCTGAAATCGCCTTTGGCGAAGACGAGGATGACGACGAGGAAATCGCCGCCAGCGAGGTGCTGATCGGCGAGGATATCGCCGACCCCGACGCCGAGGACGCTCCCACCTACGACGAGACCAAGCCGATGCGTATCGCCGTCGTCGGCCGGCCCAACGCCGGCAAGTCGACGATGATCAACGCGCTGATCGGCGAGGAGCGCCTTTTGACGGGGCCGGAAGCCGGTATTACCCGCGATTCCATCTCCGTCGACTGGAACTGGCGTGGCCGCGCCATGAAACTGTTCGATACGGCCGGCATGCGCCGCAAGGCGCGCATCCAGGAAAAGCTGGAAAAAATGTCGGTGCAGGACGGCCTTCATGCCGTCCGCTTCGCGGAGATCGTCATCATCGTGCTGGATGCGACGATCCCGTTCGAGAAGCAGGATTTGCAGATCGCCGACCTCATCGTTCGCGAGGGGCGCGCTCCGGTCATCGCCTTCAACAAATGGGACAGGATCGACCGTCCGCAGGAAGTGCTGGCCGAACTGCGCGAAAAGACCGAGCGCCTGCTGCCGCAGGTGCGCGGCATCCAGGCGGTGCCGGTTTCGGCCGAGACCGGGCGCGGCCTCGACAAGCTGATGGAAGCCGTCATCAAGACGCACCGGGTCTGGAACAGCCGTGTCTCGACCGGCAAGCTCAACCGCTGGCTGGAATCGATCCTGGCGCACCATCCGCCTCCGGCCGTCGCCGGCCGCCGGCTGAAGATCAAATATCTGACGCAGGCCAAGACGAGGCCGCCCGGCTTCGTGGTTTCCTGTTCTCGCCCCGATGCGATGCCGCAGTCCTATGTCCGCTACCTGACCAACAATCTGCGCGAGGCGTTCGATATGCCGGGCGTGCCGATCCGCATGGCGCTGCGCACCTCCGACAACCCGTTCGCGGGCAGGGCGAAGAAGCGGACCTGACGGTACGCCTGCTGTTTTATTGCGCGACGGGCACCGGGCAACTCATGTCGCCTTCCTCGCACGACAGGTAGCTCTTGAAGTCCACGATGCGCTTGCGGGTGATCCCTTCGCGGCACTGGCTGACAATCATGGAATGGATGCTTCCGTCAGCGGACGCGGCGCTTGTGAAAACACATTCCGCATCCCGATAGGCGATCCAGGCTTTTTGTGCGGAAACCAGAAGTTTAGCCGTATCGGCGTCGTCCCTTAGTCGACCCCGTATTTCCTTGTAGAGCTTGTTCAACTCGGCGTCGGAGGTTTTGAAGGCCTTGTCCGCGCAGGCATTCATGGTTGCCTGATCGCTGGCATTGGTGCAGCTCTCATTAGCCATTGCCGCCGACCCTGTCAGGGCAAGAAGCATCATAGTCGCCATGGCTATCCGCATATTTCCCTCATCCTATTTTCCGCCGATCGTAGCTGGCGAACGCAGTCAGCCACAATCGTAGATTGCCGTCAAAGTCCATCGCGGCCAACCGTGCCTTGAAAGTTAAAAAATAGCTAACGGAATCATGGGCTAAAGCCGCCGGCAATTAACCCTCCATCAAGGTTAATGCATCACTATGAAACTCTCGTGGGGTTCCGTTTCGCGTTCTGGAGAGTTTCCGTGCATCGACGTCTTTCGAAGCGGCTGATCGAGGCCGCCGCCGGTGGGAAAAAGCGTTCCTTCCTGTCTCCTGTCGTCGTTGGACTAGGTATCTGGATCGGCTTTCCGACCGTCACCGCTTATCAGGACATGACCAGTCTGGTTTCGGGGCTGGAAGCACCGACGCGGTGGAACGCTTACGTCGAAAAATCCGTCGCCGGTTCCGTGCATGCGGCGGAAATGCCCTTTGTCGATTCCGACGTGACCGGTTCCATATCGGGTTCCGGCGTCGAGTTGCCCGGCATCGGCGCTGTTGCTTTTCGCGGCAAGGGGGCTGCCGCTGGCGCGACCCCCGACGAAGACCGTATTACACGTAACGAGAAGAAGGGCCGCATCGTGCAGATCGCACCGGTGGCCCCGCCCAAGAATTTTTCCGCAGGCTCGATTTTCGAGCGGACCAGCTCGCTGCTTCGCCCGACGCTTAACAGCGGCCTCAGGCTGACATTTGCCAAGCCTAAAATAAAGGGCAAGGAAGTCGAGATTGCCGCCACCTTCCACCCCCATGAGGACGAGAAGGCCTCGCCCGGCATGCCGGCGATGCTCGCGGCGCTGGTCAACAACGATACCCCCGATGTCCTGGCAACCGCCTATGCGCCGGCCGAGCCGGATTACGCCAAAGCTTCGCCTTTCGAGTCCTTGTTGAAGGATGACAAGCCGGACGCGGGCCGCTTCATCCCGCCCATGGCCAAGGGCGATCACGCATGGATGCAGAACCCATTGCCGGCAAGCGTCTTTTCCAAGCCGGAACAGACCTGCCTCGCTAACGCGATCTACTTCGAGGCGCGCAGTGAATCGTTGCGTGGCCAGGCCGCGGTCGCCCAGGTCGTTCTCAACCGTGTCCGCAACCCGGCCTATCCGGGCAGCATCTGCGGCGTCGTCTACCAGAACCAGAACTGGCACAACGCCTGCCAGTTCTCCTTTGCCTGCGATGGCAGGAAGGACCGGATAGAAAGCCCTGAGCACTACAAGATCGCTAAGCAGGTCGCCATGGCGGTGACGGCGGGAAAGATATTCATCCCGGAAGTCGGCTCTTCCACCCACTACTATGCCAACTATGTCCATCCGGGCTGGGCGCGGGCGATGAAGAAGATGACCAAAATCGGCCTTCACATCTTCTACCGCACCTATGGCGGCGGCTGGAGCTGAGCGCTCGGGTGCATGCCGGGCGGCGGGATTCGCGCTGCTTGTACCACCGTTCTTGGCGGGCACGATGTCGCACTTGATTAAGTTATTGATTCCAATAGGCAAAATACTTGCTTTTGAAACCTGTGCCGTGGCTTGACGGTTGCGGGCCCTCTAACTATGTTGCCCGCGACTTGGATGCGGACCGACGGCGACGTTGTGGGCGGGCAGGGGGTTGCGAATGGCCGACAGGAAAAGGCCAGGCGAAACCGGAGAGACCGGCCCCGGACACCGGAGCAAAGGCGACATCCGCGACGACGAACTTGAGCGCCGCCGGCGTGAGCTTGAAGCATCGCTTGCAGCAAGGTCGCCGGAAGGGCTCAAGGGGGAAGAAAAGGCGAGAACGGGCAGTTTGGCCGGATATGGCCAGGCGCTCAAGCTTTCCAGCGAGTTCATCGCCGGTATAGC
Organism: Mesorhizobium sp.; assembly: GCA_049647745.1. Lineage (GTDB taxonomy): Bacteria > Pseudomonadota > Alphaproteobacteria > Rhizobiales > Rhizobiaceae > Mesorhizobium. The sequence goes on along the minus strand of JBARYG010000075.1, from coordinate 32,084 downwards.
GGTGGGCGTCGGCATTGGCTGGATGATCGACCGCCTCGCGGGGACTTCCCCATGGGGCCTGATCGTATTTTTGCTCCTGGGTTTTTGTGCCGGGGTGCTGAATATCCTGCGCTCGGCTGGTCTGGTTGCCGGGTTCGGACAAAGCGGGCCGCCTGCCGGCCCGAAGGATGACTGAAAGCGCATCGTCAGATGCGTGTTGAAGAATTGAGAAAGCCGTGCGCGGCTTAACCGAGGAATGAACGTGGCAGCTGACAAGGTCGACCCGATCCACCAGTTCCATATCAACAAGATCATCCCGATCGACATCGGGAACTATGATCTATCGTTTACCAATTCCTCGCTGTTCATGGTCGTCGTGGTGGTGATGACCGGCGCCTTCTTCTATTTTGCCACGTCGGGCCGGGGCCTGGTGCCGTCGCGCTGGCAGTCCACCGCCGAACTCCTCTATGAATTCACCGGATCGATGCTGAAGGACGCCGCCGGAACGCACGGCATGAAGTTCTTCCCCTTCGTGTTCTCGATCTTCATGTTCGTGCTGGCGGCCAATATGTTTGGCCTGTTTCCGTATTTCTTCACCGTCACCAGCCACATCATCGTTACTTTCGCGCTGGCCATGCTGGTGTTTTGCGTCGTTATCGTCTGCGGCATCATCAAGCACGGTTTCGGCTTCTTCAAGCTGTTCGTGCCGAGCGGCGTACCGCTGGTGCTGATGCCTCTGGTGATCCTCATTGAAGTGATCTCGTTCCTTTCGCGCCCGGTCAGCCATTCCGTGCGTCTTTTTGCCAACATGCTGGCCGGCCATATCACGCTGAAGGTCTTCGCCGGTTTTGTCGTATCGCTGAGCGCCATGGGCGCGGTCGGCATCGCCGGTGCGGTACTGCCGCTTGCAATGGCCGTGGCGATCACTGCGCTGGAAATTCTGGTGGCGGCGCTGCAGGCTTATGTGTTCGCCATCCTGACCTGCATGTATCTCAGCGACGCTGTGCATCCAGGGCACTAGGTTCGGTCGCAGCCGGGCTGCGTCGACGAAAAGAGACTATTGGGACCCACAAGGAGTTAAATAAATGGAAGTTGAAGCAGCAAAGTACATCGGCGCCGGTATCGCGTGCCTGGGCATGGGCGGGGCCGGCATCGGTCTTGGCAACATCTTCGGCAGCTATCTGGCGGGCGCGCTGCGCAATCCGTCGGCAGCCGACGGCCAGTTCGGCCGGCTGATCTTCGGCTTCGCCGTGACGGAAGCCATGGGCATCTTCTCGCTGCTCATCGCCCTGCTCGCGCTGTTCGGCTGATCGATCGCTGATGGCAGGGCCGGATCGCTGCGCGCGGTCGGCTCTTATGACGGGGACAGGTTATGTTCGTGACACCAGCCTACGGGCAAGAAGCATCTCAGGCCGTTGATAGCGGCGCCACGCATGCCGGGACGGAAGTGCCGGCGGGCGAGGAACATGGGACGTTTCCTCCCTTCAATCCGGCGACGTTCGCATCGCAGATATTCTGGCTGGTCATCACTTTCGCCCTGTTCTACGTCTTTCTGAAAAAGGTGGTGATGCCGCGTCTTGCCGGCATCCTGGATACCCGCAGTTCGCGTATCTTCCAGGATATCGACCAGGCCAACAAGCTGAAGGGCGAGGCGGATGCCGCTGTCGCCGCCTATGAGCAGGAACTGGCCGAGGCCAAGGCGAATGCAAACGCCATCGGCCAGCAGGCACGCGACGCCGCCAAATCCGACGCCGAGTCCGCCCGCAAGAAGGTCGAAGCCGGCCTCGAAGCGAAGCTGGCCGAGGCTGAAGGCCGCATCGCCTCTATCAAGACGGCGGCGATGAAGGATGTCGGTGCCATTGCCGAAAGCACGGCGGGCGCGATCCTGGAACAGCTTGTCGGCAAGGCCGACAAGGGGGCCGTGGCGACCGCCGTGAAATCCGTGGCAGGCTGAGGAAACCGCAATGGACGCAACCTCTCTCGCAACGCTTTGGGCGCTGATCGCGCTCTTGATCTTCGTCGGCATCTGCATCTACGTGAAGGTGCCGGGCATGGTTACGAAGTCGCTGGACACGCGCGCCGCCAGAATCAGCAGCGAACTGGACGAGGCCCGCACTCTGCGCGAAGAAGCGCAGGCCCTGCTGGCCGAATACCAGAAGAAGCGCAAGGAAGCCGAGCAGGAAGCCGCCGCGATCATCGAGGCGGCCAAGCACGAGGCCGAGATACTGGCCGCCGAAGCGCACCAGCGCACGGAAGACTACGTTACGCGCCGTACAGCGCTTGCCGAACAGAAGATCGGCCAGGCCGAGCGCGATGCGATTTCCGAGGTGCGTTCCAGCGCGGTGGACCTTGCCGTCGAGGCCGCCCGCAAGCTGCTCGCTGGCCATGCCGATGCCAAGACGGGCGCCGACCTCTTCAAGGCGTCGCTTCAGGAAGTGAAATCGAAGCTCAACTGAAGCTCGCATCATAAATTAAAAAAGCCGCTCGGGAAACCGGACGGCTTTTTTTTGGTTTGCGTTGGCGCCAAATGGGGCGTCAAAGTTCATTCTTCGGCTGGATCGGCCCCGTTGAGCCTGAAGGGTGCGAACGAGATACGGTGCAGCCGGGGCACAGGGCCGTGGCTGTCGATTGCCGCGCGATGCCGTGCCGTTGCGTATCCCATATGGACTTCAAACCCGTAATGGGTGTGGTGGCACCCGCAGCCCGTCATCATGCGGTCGCGCATGACCTTGGCGACGATGGAAGCAGCGGCGATCGATTGAGAGCGCTGGTCGCCCCTGACCAGTGCCCGGCCCGCGCAGGGCAGGCCGGGCGGCACGTCGCGGCCGTCGGCCAGGGCGAGCTTTGCCTGCATCGGCAGGCCGACCAGTGCCCGGCGCATGGCCTCCAGGCTGGCTTTCAGGATATTGCTGGCGTCGATGCCTTCCGCGCTCACCGAGGCCATCGACACCCCGAGCGCCGATCCGACGATCTTCAGGAACAGCGCCTCGCGCTGCAAATGGGAAAGGCGCTTGGAATCGTCGAGTCCCTCCGGAATGTTGGCCGGGTCAAGAATGACGGCGGCCGCCACCACCGGACCGGCCAAGGGTCCGCGCCCGGCCTCGTCCATCCCGGCGACCGGCCATAACCCTTCCGCCATCGCCTTCGTCTCGACGGAAAAATCAGGTCTTTCCACTATCTCGAAGAGAAGCGGAGAATCGGAACGCGCGCGAGCCATGATGCGGCGAGGTTCGCATCGCTTCCGATTCTCCGCAAGGCCCTTCCGGTTGCAGGGGCGGCAAACCGGGAGAGCACCGTCGGCAGGCCGGGGAAGGGGCCGGACGGATTTTTGTCGTGCCCCAATGCCGGGGCGCGAAGCCATTCAAAGCAGCATCAACTGCTCGTTCTCGCGCGCCGCGGCGACGAACTGGTCGGTCCGAAGCCTTCGCTTCTCGACATTGAGGCCGAGCCGCCTCGCCGCCATCTCGAAGCGCCGGCCGATCTGCCAGGCATAGGGTCCGGCGCCTTTCATGCGCTTGCCCCATTCCGAATCGTAGTCCTTGCCGTCGCGCATCGAGCGGATCAGCGACATGACATGGCGGTAGCGATCAGGATAATGGCGCAGCAGCCAGTCCTTGAAGATGGGCGCTACCTCCAGCGGCAGCCGCAGCACCACATAGCCAGCCTCGCGTGCGCCGGCGGCCCGTGCCGAATCGAGGATGCGTTCCATTTCCGAATCGGTCAGACCGGGGATGATCGGCGCGACCATGACCGAAGCCGGGATGCCGGCATCCGAAAGCTGTCTTATCGCCTCCAACCGCCTGGTCGGCGTCGAGGCGCGGGGCTCCATGGTTCGCGCCAGCATCCGGTCCATCGTCGTCACAGACAGCGCCACCTTGGCGAGCCCGCGTTCGGCCATGCGCGATAAAATGTCTATGTCGCGTGTCACCAGCGCCGATTTGGTGACGATGCCTACCGGGTGCCCGCGCGCCTCCAGCACTTCCAGGATCTCACGCATGATCCGGTATCGCTTCTCGATCGGCTGGTAGGGGTCCGTGTTGGTACCGATGGCGATGGTGCGCGGCTGGTATCCTTCCTTCGACAGTTCCTTGTCTAGCAGCCTTGCCGCATCCGGCTTGGCGAACAGCTTCGATTCGAAATCGAGCCCCGGCGACAGACCCATGAAGCTGTGGGTCGGCCGGGCGAAACAATAGACGCAGCCATGCTCGCAGCCGCGATAGGGATTGATCGAGCGGTCGAAGGAAATATCGGGCGAGGTGTTGCGCGTGATGATGGTTCGCGGCTTTTCCACTTGTACTTCGGTCTTGAAGGGCGGCAACTCTTCCAGCGACTCCCAGCCGTCATCGAAGACATGGCGGCTGACAGGCTCGAACCGCCCGGACGGGTTGATGCCAGCCGCGCGCCCGCGACTGCGGTCCGGCCGCACCCGCACGCCGCTCTGCTCGATCATCGCGTTTGCCATCTCGGCTCTTCCAGCCCCAAAGGCTGCAATGTCCGCGCGCACGATCTGTTCCATTTTCGCCCTCTCGAAAGGGTTTTCGGCTGGCTGGCGAATCGCTGTTCTCATGAAATTATTCCTATTTCCAAAATGAGAACAAAGCAAGAACTTTATGGATGCGTCATACGCCGAGACTGGCGCACTGACAGTCATTCGGCTATGCGGAAAGCCATGCTCAGCGTGCTCATGGAAACCCGCAATGACGAGGAGCGGCTCGCCTCTACGCTTGCCTCGCTGGTCGGCGGCGCGGTCGAGGGCATGGTGCGCGAAGTCATCGTCTGCGACGTGGGATCGACGGACCGGACGCGCGACGTGGCCGATCATGCCGGATGCCGCACCGTGGCCGAGGGTGATATCGCGGCTGGAATAGCGCAGGCCAGAAGCGATTGGCTGCTGTTGCTGGAGCCGGGCGCGCGGCTCGACGATGGCTGGATCGAAGCCGTCGCGGCGCATATCGGGAAGGCGACGATGGCGGCCCGTTTTTCACGGGCCAAGGGCAGCCGCGCTCCGTTCCTGTCGCGCATGCTCTCGCGGCCGCGCGCCCTGGAGCAGGGATTGCTCGTCACCAGGCGTCACGCGACGGTGCTGTCGAAGCGAGCGGCCAGCGCGGAGGCTCTGGCACGTGGCCTGGCGGTAAAGACGCTCCACGCCGGCATATGGCCGGCACCGGCAAAACAGACTTGAGAAGCCGGGGCGGGCTGCGGTTATCTCACCAAAGCCACTCGCCCTTTCCCAGTTCAACCAGGGCGTCGGCAATGCGGCCAAAGCTTCCGCGGGCTCGCGCAACCGTATGGCGCGCGCGCAGATAGCCATGCACGAGGCCGGGTTCCTCGAACCAGAAGGCGCGGCCACCGGCTGCGGCGATACGGTCGCGATAGGCCTCGCCGTCCGACGAAAGCGGGTCGCATTCGGCGGTGATGAGAACTGTCGGCGGCAGGTTGGAAAAATCGGTGTCGGCCAATGGTGACAGGGTGATGTCGCCGGGTCGTTCCCGCCCGCCTGTCCGTATCTCCTTATAGAATTCGAGATCGCGCAAGGTCAGCATCGGGGCTTCGGCGTAGCGCACATAGGAACCGCGCGTAGCATCGCCGCCAAGCGCGGGATAGATCAGCACCTGCCCGGCCGGCTTGTCTGAGTGGCCGCGCGTGACATGGCTGACGGCGGCGACGAGGTTACCGCCGGCGGAATCGCCGCAAAGCACGATCGGCTGCCGATAGGTTGCAGCCGCCCATTCGAAAGCGGCAAGCGCGTCGTCGAAGGCGGCCGGATGAACATACTCGGGAGCGAGTCGGTAATCGACCGACACCACTTCGTAGCCGGTGTGCATGCAAAGCTCGGCGCAAACGTCGTCATGGCTGTCGAGCCCGCCGAGAATAAAGCCGCCGCCGTGGAAATAGAGAATGACGGACGCATGATCCGGCTCACCGGCCCGATAGATGCGGATGGGAATTTCCCGCCCCGGCGCGGCGATGGCAGTTGTTTCAGCCGTCACCCCGTCCGGGTAGCCGGCGAAGAATTCGCGGCACATCCGGTCGTAGATATCGCGCTGCCGGGCGATGCTGTAGCTGGCGGTTTCCGGCGGATACCAGGAATTGGTCCGCTCGATGAACGCCCATGTCTCGGCGTCGATAAGCTTTTTATAGTCAGTCATCGCCCTGAGAAGATCTACCGCCCTTTCCACACAGGGTCGCGCTTTTCGGCAAATGCCTTGAACCCTTCGAGATTGTCCTCGGAGCCGTAGAGGGCATCGACGGTCGGCAACTGCCGCCGCGTCACCTTGTTCATGGCATCCTGGAAGGTCAGCGCTTCGGCCATCCGCGCCGTTTCCTTGATCGCGGCGAACACCAGCGGCGGTCCGCCGGCGAGCAGGCGGGCGATTTCCCACACCCGGTCCTCCAACCTGTCGGCCGGCAGCACTTCGTTGACCAGCCCCCAGCGGTGTGCTTCGGCGACATCCATCCAGCGGCCGGTGAGCAGAAGGTCCATGGCGACGTGGTAGGGAATGCGCTTCGGCAGCTTGATCGTCGCCGCGTCCGCCAGCGTTCCGGCCTTGATTTCCGGCAGCGCGAAGGACGAATGGTCGGAGGCGTAGATGAGGTCGCACGACAGCGCCAGTTCGAAGCCGCCGCCCACCGCCATGCCGTTGACGCAGGCGATCACCGGCTTGTTGAGGTCGCGCAGTTCCTGCAGGCCGGCAAAGCCGCCGACGCCGTAGTCGCCGTCGACCGCGTCGCCGCCAGCCGCCGCCTTCAGGTCCCAGCCGGCCGAGAAGAATTTGTCGCCGGCGGTTCTGACGATCGCCACACGCAATTCCGGATCGTCGCGAAAGGCCTTGAACGTCTCGCCCATCAATCGCGAGGTTTTAAGATCGATGGCATTGGCCTTGGGCCGGTCGAGCGTGACTTCGAGGATCGTGCCCTCGCGGCGCGTGGTGATGACGTCAGACATTTTCTTTTTCTCCCAAAACCAGCAGTGCGTCGGCGATGAAGGCTCCCTGGCCCTCAGAGCAGACGATGAGCGGATTGATGTCCAGTTCTTCCAACGCATCGGCGTGCTTGCCGGCGAAGGCGGCGATGCCGGCAATGGCCTCGATGGCCGCGACAAGGTCAGCCTTTGGTCGGCCGCGATAGCCGTCAAGCAGCGGGAACAGTTTCAGGCCCCGCAGCGCCGCCTCGATCTCTCCGCGCGTTGCCGGCAAAAGCAGCGTGGCGCTGTCCTGCAAAAGCTCGACCAGCACGCCGCCGCTGCCCAGCGTCATGGTCGGCCCGAATACCGGATCGCGGGTGAAGCCGACGATAAGCTCGGCAATTCCGCCCTGCACCATGCGCTCGACATAGAGGCCGGAACCCATGCCGACCAGCCGGTGGGCCGCTTCGCGCACCGCTGCCTCATCGCGCAGGTTGAGCGCCACCGCGCCGAGTTCGCTCTTGTGGGCCACGCCAAGCGCCTTCAGCGCAACCGGAAATCCCAGTTCGTGCGCGGCGGCGACGGCTTCGTCGGTGGAGGAAGCCTCCAGCCCGTCCGGCACGGGCAGGCGGGCCTGCCGCAACATCGCCTTGGCGGCGGCTTCGCTGAGCGTGGACCTCGCCTCGACCCCTTCGCTGTGCTTCGTTCCTCCCCACAAGGGAGGGGCGGCAGGCCGTTTCCATGCCTCGCCGATGAAAGCCGCCGCTTCCACCGCGTCGAAAGCCTCGACGATCCCGTGGATCGGCACGATGCCACGCCGCAGAAGATTCACGGCATGGCCTTCGGGCAGGTTTTCAAGCATGGAGGCGACGATGGCGCCCTTGGCCCTGTTGGCCTTCAGCGCCGCCTCGAAGGCGTTGACCGTCGTCTGCCAGTCGGCGTCCGAGCAACGGTCGGTACGGGGGAAATCCAGCACAAGCAAATTGAGGTCGAATCCGCCCGATACCATGGCGGAGAAAGTCGCCGTCATCGCCGGTTCGTCGTTCCAGATGAAGGTGTTGTAGTCGAGCGGGTTGGCCACCGCCACCAGCGGCCCGAGCGATTCTTTTACGCGGGCACGGTGTGCTTCGGTGAGGGCGGGGAAGCCGACGCTGCGGCCTTCCGCCGTGTCGGCCATCACCGAGGCTTCGCCGCCCGAACAACTCATCGACGACAGCTTCCTGCCATCGAGCGGGCCAGCGGCATGCAGCAGTTTTAGCGTCTCGAGGAAGGAGGGGACGGAATCGACTCGCGCGATGCCGAGCCGCTTCAGGAAGGCGTCCGAGCCGGCGTCGGAGCCGGCAAGCGATGCCGTGTGCGAAATGGTGGCGGCGCGCGCCTGTTCGGATCGGCCGACCTTCATGGCGACAATCGGCTTTTTAAGCTCTCTCGCGCGCGCTGCCAGTTTTTCGAAGCCGGCGACGGAATCGAAGCCTTCGATATGCAAGCCAAGGGCGGTGACACGGCTGTCCTCAATCAGCCCCAGCGCCATTTCCGAAAGGCCGGTCTGCGCCTGGTTGCCCGCCGTCATCAGGAAGGCGAGCGGCAGGCCGCGCTGCTGCATGGTGAGGTTGCAGGCAATGTTGGACGACTGGGTGATAATGGCGGCACCCCGCTCGCCGGGCTCCAGCCGCCTGCCGCCATGCTGGTCCGGCCATAGCAGCGCCCCGTCTGCATAGTTGATGAGGCCGTAGCAGTTCGGCCCGATGATTGGCATCGAGCCCGCAGCTTCAACCAGTGCGGTCTGCAGGCCGGCGCCGTCGGCGTCGTCATTGCCGGTTTCGAGGAAACCGGCGGCAAAGCAGATCGCCCCGCCGGTGCCGCGTTCGGCCAACTGGCGGATGATGTCGATGGTAAGCGTTCGGTTGACGGCAACGAAGGCGGCGTCGGGCGCGCCGGGCAGGTCGGCGACCGACTTGAAGGCCGGCACGCCGTGCACCTCCGGCCGGCTCGGGTGCACCGGCCACACTTCGCCGGCATAGCCCATCTTCAGGCATTGCTCGACGACATTGGTGCCGAACGCGCCGCCGCCGATCACAGCGATGGATCTGGGACGGAGGAGGCGGGAAAGGTCGCGGATATGCGTCATGGTTTTGCGATCACGGAAGCGTTGTCCGCGTCGGATATCGATGCGCGGAGATTTTCGATTTCTGACACGTAGCAGGCGGTCGCCTGTACGCCTTTCGGGCTCAGGGCATAGATGCCGACGTCGACCCGCTCGAACCAGCCATAATGGTTGTCGGCCATCAGGCGCCGCGCATGGCCGATGCTGGTCCGGCGAGCGACCTCGGCGGCTTTCGTCGGACCGCGCTCGTCGAGCAGTTTGAGGCAGCGCAACGCCTCCTGGCGGTAGCCGGTCACCAGATTGCGTCGTATCGCGCCACCGAGGTTTGGATCGCCGACCAGCCGTTCGAATTCTCGCAACAGCCGCGTCTTGCGGGGCTTCGATTGCCGTGGCTTGTAAGGCGCGGGGTCGCAATGGATTTCGGTGAACCCGTCGGCGAGGCGAACCGTGATCAGGCCGAGGCCGAGCCGCCGGCACAGCTTTCTGTTTTCTACCAATGCCTTCAGCGAAGCGCGACCCGCTCCGCGCGGTACGGCGACATAGACCGCGTCGCTGATCGCTTGGCGCTGGATCGCCTGATGAAACAGCGACAGCGAAAAACCGGCCTTCAGTTCAACGATGACCGGATCGTCGCCATCGCGGATGGCCACGACGTCGGCAGCGCCAACCTCGCCTTTGACGGTGTAGCCCTGCGTTTCGAGCAGGCGCTTCACGGGCAGATAGAGGTCGGTTTCCCGGATGCCGGTCTTCGCCATTTCGCCGGGCTACCCCCCAACAGCCCGGAGCAGCGACCGCGAGATGATGTGGCGCTGGATTTCCGAGGTGCCCTCCCAGATGCGCTCGACGCGGGCGTCGCGCCAGATACGCTCTAGCGGCAGGTCGTCCATCAGTCCCATGCCGCCATGGATCTGGATCGCCTCGTCGGCGACGAAGGCCAGCATTTCGGTGGCCTTGAGCTTGGCCATCGACATGTCTTCTTCGGTGACGGTGCCCTTGTCGTATTTCCAGCCGGCCTCGAAGACGAGCAGGTTCGCCGCTTTCAGCTCCATCGCCATGTCGGCGAGCTTGAAGGAAACGCCCTGGAACTTGCCGATCTGCTGGCCGAACTGCTGACGCTGGGCGGCATATTCGATGGCGTGGCCAAGCGCGCGCTCGGCGCGGCCAAGGCAGGTCGCACCCACTTGCAGACGTGTCGCGCCCAGCCACGAATTGGCGACTTCGAAGCCCTTGTGGACCTCACCCAGCACCTGTTCCTTGGGCAGCCGGCAATCGTCGAATTCGAGAATGGCATTGGTGTAACCACGATGCGAAACGTTGCGGTAGCCGTCGCGCACCGTGAAACCCTTGGTGCCCTTGTCGACGAAGAAAGCGGTGATCTTCTTGCGTTTGCCGCGTGGAGAATCTTCCTCGCCGGTCGCCATGAAGCAGATAGCGAAATCGGCGATATCGGCATGACTGATGAAATGCTTGGTGCCGTTCAGCACCCAGTCGTCGCCGTCCTGTACCGCACTTGCCTTCATGCCGCGCAGGTCGGAGCCGGCACCCGGCTCGGTCATGGCGAGGCAGTCCCACTTCTCGCCGCGAATGCAGGGAAACAGGTATTTTTCGCGCTGTTCCGGCGTGCCGGCAAGCAGGATATTGGAAGGCCGCGCCACGCAGGTCCAGTGCAGTGCGTAGTTGGCGCGGCCGAGTTCCTTTTCGTAGAGCAGCCAGGTCAGCGTATCGAGGCCGGCGCCGCCGACCTCTTCCGGCATGTTGGCGGCGTAAAGCCCGGCCGCAATCGCCTTGGCCTGCAACTCCTTGATGAGCTCCATCGGCAGATGGCCGCTGCGCTCGACCTCAAGCTCATGCGGATAAAGCTCGTTCTCGACAAAGGCGCGCGTGGTGTCGACAATGAGCTGCTGTTCTTCCGAAAGGCCGAAATCCATGGCTCAGCCCTTCTTCTTGGCAGCGGTCTTTTTCTTCGGTTTTTCAGCCTTGGCTTTCTCGGCTGCCTTCGACAACGGCTTCTTCGCCGCCAGTTTGCCGAGCTGCTTCACATAGTCCTTGTGCAGCGCGCCGGCACCCCAGCCCTTGCCCTTGTTCTGTTTCGACAGCGCGTCCATGATGGCGACGAGGTTTTCGTCGCGGATCTTTTCCAGTTCGCGGATCGACCATTTGTCGGACTGCTCGTCGGACTGCGTGGCGATCAGGTCGACCAACTCGTCGTTGAACTCCGGCACGTCCATCAGCTTGGTCCACGGCCATTTCAGGCACGGTCCGAATTGCGCCATGAAGTGGCGCATGCCCGCCTCGCCGCCGGCCACGCGATAAACCTGGAACATGCCCATCTGCGCCCAGCGCAGGCCGAAGCCGTAGCGCATGATGTCGTCCAGTTCCTCGACCGAGCAGATGCCGTCCTTGATCAGCCACAGCGCCTCGCGCCAGGCGGCTTCGAGCAGGCGGTCGCCGACGAAGGCCTCGATCTCCTTGCGGATCACCACCGGCTTCATGCCGATGGACGCATAAATTTCCTTGGCGACCTCGATGGCCTCGGGAAAAGTCTGCGCGCCACCGACAACCTCGACCAGCGGCAACAGATAGACCGGGTTGAACGGGTGGCCGACCACCAGCCGCTCCGGGTGCTTCTTCATCGCCACCTGCATGTCGGACGGCTTGATGCCGGAGGTGGACGAACCGACGATGGCGTTGGCCGGCGCATGAAGGTCGATCTCGGCCAGCACCTTGTGCTTGAGGTCGAGCCGTTCCGGCACGCTTTCCTGGATAAAATCGGCATCGGCCACGGCTTCCGCGATGGTCTTGGCGAAGGTCAGCTTGCCTTCCTTGGGCAAGCCGCCGGTGGCCATCTGCTTATAGGCGCGGCGCGCGCCCTTCATGACTTCCGAGACTTTTCGCGAGGCTTCCGGGTCGGGATCGAAGATCGAAACGTCGATGCCGTTGAGCAACAGGCGCGCGGCCCAGCCAGCGCCGATGACGCCGCCGCCGATGGTGGCTGCCTTGGTGATGATGGTCATGCTGAAGCTCCGCTTCTGTGTTTGGCTGTTTCCGGATCGCTGAGAGGCACGCGCACACCCGCACGGATCACCGCCGGGTCGTAGGCCTTGCGCGCAAATACTTCGAGCGCGAAGGGCGTGAAGAATTCGATCGGCAGCGTGTCGTAGTCGGGGTCGAAACTCGTCTGGTCCCAGCGCTCGCAAAACAGATCGCAGTCGTCATAGTACGCGTGGCCGGCAAACTTGTCGCGCGCATGCTGGTTTCCGCCTATGTGGTGGGCGTAATAGAGGCGCTGGAAGTCTCCGTGCTTTTCCACCACCCAGGTGCATTGCTCGCGTATGAAAGGCTTCAGGATCGCGGCGGCATATTCGTCGTGGTTGTAGGGCGCGTAGATGTCGCCGATGTCGTGCAAAAGAGCACTGACGATCCAGTCGGTATCGGCGCCGTCGCGCCAGGCGCGCGTCGCCGCCTGCAACGAATGCCCGAGCCGTGTGATCTTGTAGCCGGACAGGCCTTGATCGAGTTTCACCAATGCGTCGAGCAGGCGCTCTCCGGTCTTGGCGGCAAACTCTGTCTCATGTTCGGTCAGGAAGGCGTAGTCCTCGCGGTCGCCGTCCTTCATCGCGGTAAACTTAACGGTTTCCATTTTTGCTCCTCCCGCTACCCCGCGCTTACGCGGCCAGCGGTGCGCGCTTGGTCAGGCCGAGTTTTTTGCGAACTTCCTCCGGCCCGATCACGCGCGCGCCCATGTTGGAAACGATGGTGGCGGCGCGTTCGACCAGTTGTGCATTGGTGGCGAGAACGCCCTTGCCGAGCCACAGATTGTCCTCCAGCCCGACGCGGACATTGCCGCCTGCAAGCACGGCGGCGGCGACATAGGCCATCTGGTCGCGACCGAGCGAGAAGGCCGACCAGTTCCATGTCGAAGGCACGTTGTTGACCATCGCCATAAAGGTGTTGAGGTCGTTGGGCGCCCCCCAGGGAACGCCCATGCACAACTGCACCAGAGCGTCGGCGTCGAGGACCTTTTCCTCGACCAGTTGCTTGGCGAACCAGAGATGCCCCGTGTCGAACGCCTCGATCTCCGGCTTCACGCCGAGCTTGGTCATCATGCCGCCCATGGCGCGCAGCATGCCGGGCGTGTTGGTCATCACGTAATCGGCTTCGTTGAAGTTCATAGTGCCGCAGTCGAGCGTGCAGATTTCCGGCAGGCACTGGCGCACATGTTCCATGCGGTTGGTGGCGCCGCCCATATCCGTACCCTTTTCACTGAGCGGCAGCGGGTTTTCGACATCGCCGAACACCATGTCGCCGCCCATGCCGGCCGTCAGGTTCAGCACTACGTCGACATTCGCTTCGCGGATGCGCTCGGTCACTTCGCGGTAGAGTGAAACGTCGCGGCGCGGCTTGCCGGTTTCCGGATCGCGCACATGGCAGTGGACGATGGCCGCTCCCGCCTTGGCCGCCTCGATCGCCGAGTCCGCGATCTGTTTGGGCGAGCGCGGCACGTGCGGGCTGCGATCCTGCGAACCGCCCGAACCGGTGACGGCGCAGGTGATGAAAACCTCACGATTCATGGTCAGCGGCATTTTTCTCTCCCTATCCGAATGATGGGCGATCATTGCGCCACTTGTGGGAAGATGCTTTGCGATTTACGAAGAGCATATGACCAGAGGCGAAAAGCAGACAATCTTTCGCACCGAGCACGCGACGTTGAAGGTGACGCTGCTGGTGTTTTCCGGCGCGTCCATCATGTGTGTGGCCTCCGCTGTCGATCCGCTGCGCGCCGCCAACCGCATCGCCGGCGAAATCCTGTTCGACTTCAAGCTGGTTTCGGTGACGGGCGAGGCGCCGGTCACCACCTGCGGCCTGCCGGTGGCGGTCAGCGGGCGCTTTGATGCAGCGGAAGCCACAGACATGCTCATCGTCGTCGCAGGCTTCGGCACGCAGAATTATGCGACGGCCGCCTTGCTTGCCGGCCTGCGTCGTGCAGCCCGCACCGCCCGCGCCTGTGGCGGCGTCGAGGCCGGCACCTGGCTGGTGGCTCGTGCCGGTCTGCTGGAAGGCCGTGCCGCCACCACACACTGGGAAGACATGGAGGATTTTTCGGCGGCCTTTCCGGGCGTCGACGTGCGCCCCGACCGCTATGTCATCGACGGGCCGGTGTTCACCTCGGGCGGGGCGGCACCCACCTTTGACCTGATGCTGCACCTTGTGCGCAGCCGGCTCGGCATGGCGGTGGCGCTCGATGTGGCGAGCGTTTTCATCTACGATCAGGCGCGCGCCGCCACCGACGCACAACCGCTGGTATCGCTCGGCCGCCTCGACGGCTACGACCCGCGGCTGGCGCACGCTGTCCGGCTGATGGAGGCGCATGTCGACCAGCCGCTGACGATCGCCGCCATCGCCAGGCGGGCGGGCGTTACCTCCCGGACCCTCGAAAGCATCTTTCGAAAATCCATCGGCGAAACGCCTGGCGCCTATTATCTCAGGCTGCGGCTGAGCGCTGCGCGGCGGCTGGTGGTCGATACGCGCGTGGCCATGGCAGATATTGCCGGGCGGACGGGATTTTCGTCCGCCGCGGGTTTTTCACGGGCTTTTTCCAGGGCTTTCGGAGAAGCGCCGGTCAGGCTCCGGCGCGGGTGAGGGCGCGCGCCTTCAGGTCAGGCGGCGTTTTGCTGACAGCCGCCGCCATCGATGACGGAGCGCATCTGCTTGACGAGGTGGGTCTGGAAACGGTTCGCTACGGCGCGATCCCATTCGTTGGCTTCCGTTGGCGCCTTGCCGGCGCTCGGCATTGCCATCAGGCGGTCAAAGATCGATCCGGCCTCGCTCGGCGAGAGCAGGGCGTCGATTTCGTGTTCGGTATGCATCGTTTCGCCTCCTTTCTTCCGGTCGTTACGATGATCAGAATATAGGTGACGCGTGACGGCTTCATGAAGGCAAGACAAAGGCGATTGAGAGGCGGCGCGGGGCAAATTTTTGTCCGGCGCCGCCTTGGCGCGAAACGGCGGTTACGCAGGCGAAACGATCACACGTAGCGGTTGACGACGTTTTCCAGATATTCCTGTCGGCCTGATTTCGGCTGTGGCTCGATCTTTTCGGCCACGACGCGCGCGGAAATATCCTCTAGCGTGCGCTTGCCTGAAAGCATCGCCTGCGCCTCGGCCGATTTCCAGCCGGCATAGCGCTCGGCCAGCGGCCCGGACAGTGCCTTGTCCTCGACCATCTTCGCCGCCGCCTTGAGGCCGCGCGCGCAGCAATCCATCGCCCCGATATGGCCGATAAGCAAGTCTTGCGGGTCGAGCGACTGACGCCTGAGCTTGGCGTCGAAATTGGTGCCGCCGGTGGTGAAGCCGCCTGCCTGCAGGACATGGTAATAGGCCAGCGCCATTTCCGGCACGTTGTTGGGGAACTGGTCGGTGTCCCAGCCGGACTGGTAGTCGTTGCGGTTCATATCGATGGAACCGAAGATGCCGAGCGCGCCCGCCAGCGCCAGTTCGTGCTCGAAGGAATGGCCGGCGAGAATGGCGTGGCCCTGCTCGATATTGACCTTCACTTCCTTTTCCAGCCCGAATTTCTTCAGGAAGCCGTAGACGGTGGCGACGTCGTAATCATACTGGTGCTTTGTGGGCTCCTGCGGCTTCGGCTCGATCAGGATCGTGCCCGAAAAACCGATCCTGTGCTTGTAGTCGACGACCATCGACAGGAAGCGGCCGGCCTGTTCCTGCTCTTGCCTGAGGTCGGTGTTGAGCAGCGTCTCATAGCCCTCGCGGCCGCCCCACAGCACATAGTTTTCGCCGCCGAGCCGCTTGGTGACGTCGATGCAGGCCTTCACCGTCGCCGCCGAATAGGCGAACACGTCCGGGTCCGGATTGGTCGCGGCTCCCGCCATGAAGCGGCGGTTGGAAAACAGGTTCGCCGTGCCCCAAAGCAGTTTGGTGCCGGTCTTTTCCATTTTGCCGCCGATATAGTCGGCAATCTCGTCGAGGCGCGCAGCGCTTTCGGAGAAATTGGCGCCTTCCGGCCGCACGTCGGCGTCGTGGAAGCAGAAATAGGGCGCGTCGAGTGCTGCAAACATCTCGAAGGCGATGTCGGCCTTCAGCTTGGCCAGTTCCATCGTGTCGACGCCGCCGGCCTTGGGGAACCACGGCCGGTCGAAGGTCTGGCCGCCGAACGGGTCGCCGCCCGGCCAGGCAAAGGAGTGCCAATAGGCGACGGCGAAGCGCAGATGGTCCTCCATGCGCTTGCCGGCGACGATCTCGTCTTTATTGTAATAGCGATAAGCGAGCGGATTGGTGGAATCCGGGCCTTCGTATCGGGCGGGCTTGATATTGCCGAAAAATCCGCTGCTCATGCTGAAACTCCTTTAATGGCTGGATAGAGCGCCCGGTAGCGCTGGTAGGCGTCGTGATAAGCCGCGCCAAGGGCGGCCTCGGGTTCGACGGTTTCTATAGTGGCAGGCGCGGTGCATACATCGAGAGGATCGGCGTCCGTTGCCGCGATCAGGCCGAGACGGGCTGCACCGAAGGCCGCGCCGAAGTCGCCGTCCGCCGGAATATCGACCGGGATATCAAGAGCCGTGGCGACGGCTTTCAGCCAGTAGCGCGAGCGCGAACCGCCGCCGATGGCAGTGACGCGGGCGAGCGTGGTGCCGGCCTTGGCCAAGGCTTCGAGGCTGTCGCGAAAGGCGAAGGCTACTCCCTCCAGCACGGCTTGGGTCAGGGCCGCGCGGTTCGATTCGTGGCCAAGCCCGGTGAAAGAACCGCGAATGGCGGAATCGTTGTAGGGCGTGCGCTCGCCTGACAGATAGGGCAGGAACGAAACGCCGCTCGGCGCCTTCAGCGCATCGCCGATCTCGTCCGTCAGGGCGCGTGCGTCCATGCCGGTGATCTCCGACAGCCAGTTGAGCGAATCCGTCGCCGACAGGATAACGCCCATCTGGTGCCAGGTACGGGGCAGCGCATGGCAAAACGTGTGTACGGCGCTTTCCGGGTTGGGCAGGTAGGCGGCATTGGCGGCAAACAAAACGCCCGATGTGCCGAGCGATACGAAGGCGTGACCTTCTCCGACCGTGCCCATGCCACAGGCCGATGCCGCGTTGTCGCCCGCGCCACCGGCGACGGGAATGCCGGCCTTCATGCCCCATTTCGAGGCCAGTTCGGCGCGCAGCGATCCGGCTTTCTCCGTACCCTCGACCAGCTTCGGCATGTTTTCTTCGCCAAGCGAGGTCGCTGCCAGCAATTCATCCGACCAACGCCGGTTGCCGGTATCGAGCCATGCCGTTCCGGCGGCGTCCGACATTTCGGAGATGTGCTCGCCGGAGAGCCACAGCCGCAAAAAATCCTTTGGTAGCAGGACCTTGGAAACCTTATTGAAGAGCGCGGCCTCGTTGTTCTTTACCCACGAAAGCTTGGGTGCGGTGAAGCCGGGAAAGACGATGTTGCCGGTAATGGCGCGAAAACGCGGATCGGCGTCGAGTTTTGCCGCCTCGGCATGGCTGCGCGTATCGTTCCATAAAATGCAGGGGCGCAGCACCTTGTCGTCGCGGTCGAGCAGCGTCGCGCCATGCATCTGCCCGGAAAGCCCGATGCCTTTTACCGCCGCCAGTTCCTGTGGGTGCGCGGCCTTCAACTCGGCAATCGCCTCCTCGCAGGCCAAAATCCAGTGGGCGGGATCCTGCTCGGACCAGCCGTGCTGAGGGCGCGAGACTTCCAGCGAGGCGTGGCCGCCGCCGACGACCTTCTGCGCCGCGTCGATCAGCAGCGCCTTGACGCCGGACGTGCCGAGATCAAGACCGAGATACATTGTCCGCTTCCTCCCCGGCCGGTGCGCCATGAAGGGCCGGTGTCCCGGCCCGCTCCCCCGCATCCTAACAGCAACGAGTTAGCGCTGTGAACGGGGTGGAGGTGATTTTTTTCGTATCTCGCAAAAATTCTGGTCCGGCCAGTTCGTCAGTTGCCCGAACGGATGGCGACGGTAGCGATCCCGGCACCCACCAGCAGCGTGCCGCCGGTGCGGTTGAAAAGGCGGATTGCCTTCTCGTTACCGACAAGCCGGCGGGCGCGCGCCGCCACCAGCGCGTAGAAAAAAGCGTTGGCGAAGGCCAGCGTCAGGAAAGTGGCCTCGAAGATCAGCATCTGCGTCCAGAAGTCCGCGTGGCGATCAAGGAATTGCGGCAGGAAGGCAACGAAGAAGGTGATGCTTTTCGGGTTGAGCGCGGTGACCAGCCATGCATGCGCCATCATTTTTCGCGCGGAAGCCGCGTCGGTACGCGGTTCGGCGCGCAGCATTCCGCCGGCCCGAAACAATTTGACGCCGAGATAGATGAGATAGGCGGCGCCGATGAGCTTCAGCGTGGTGAAGACGGCTGCGGACGCCGCCAGCAAGGCGCCGATGCCCAGCATCGACAGCGTCATCGCGGTAAAATCGCCAAGCGCGACGCCGACCGCCATCGGCAGCGCGATGCGCCAGCCCTGGCCGAGCGCGTAGGAAACAACCAGCAGGATGGTCGGCCCGGGAATGACCAGAAGGATCGCTGACGCCGCGCAGAAAGCAGCCCAGGTTTCGAATGCCATGCTTGTCTCCTTGGAGCGCAAAGAAGAGGATAAATCCTTGGGCGTGGCGATATGTAAAGCCAAAAAAATGCGGGCGAGGCCACCTGTAGTTGCAGGCGAAACGCCGCCTTCACGCTTTGTCAACCATGATTGCCGAAAATACCCTATCGCGCCGGAGCCTGTTCCGCGCCGAGAATGTGGGGTTTGGGTCATGCGTGAGTTGTCGCGACAGGACATTCCGCCGGAAATTGGCGAATCGGCGGAAGCCGAAAAACATCTTTCCCGCCGGGCAGTCCTGTCCGGCGCCGGTGCCATGGCGATGCTGGCGGCCAGCGGCTGCACGCGCACGGTCGATATGTCGGCGCTGCAACTCGATACCATGAGCACGGGATCGATCCGCCCGATACGGCCAAGCATCAGCGTCGACAAGCACATCACCAGCCCGGACGTGATGTATGCCGGGCTGACCGATGGCGGCTTCGTCGTGCCGCCAGTACCCTATCAGAAGGTCAAGCCGGAGTTTCGCCGCCAGATCGTCGTCGATCCGACAGGCGAGGCACCCGGCACCATCGTCATCCGGCTGCAGGAACGGCATCTCTATCTGGTGCAGCAGGGCGGTGACGCCATCCGCTACGGCGTCGGCATCGGCAAGGACGGTTTCCGCTGGTCCGGCCGCGCCAACGTGCAATATGGGCGCGAATGGCCGACTTGGACACCACCGCCGGAAATGATCCAGCGCAAGCCGGAACTGGTGAAATGGAAGGGCGGTCAGCCCGGCGGCCTCGACAACCCGCTCGGCGCACGCGCGCTCTACCTTTTCCAGGACGGCCGGGATACCGGCTACCGCATCCACGGCTCGCCGGAATGGTGGTCGATCGGCCAGGCGATGTCGTCGGGCTGCGTGCGCCTCATCAACCAGGATATCATCGACCTCTATAGCCGCGTGTCCAAGAAGAATCCGGTTCTGGTCGTCTGATCGCTCCTCACTACTTGCCTCCTCGGTTGGGTGATGCCAAAGACAGGTGAACCCGCCTGTTTTGGCAGCTTGAGGAGCGAAAATGTCCGGAACCTTCGTTATCGCACAGGGCGGCGGCCCAACCGCCGTCATCAACCAGACCATGGTGGGTGCGGCGCTCGAAGTGCGCAGGAAGCACCCTGGCGCCAGGGTGCTGGGCTCACTGCATGGCGTGCGCGGCATCCGCGACGGCAATTATGTCGACCTTTCCGCCATTTCTGAGGATCGGCTGCGGCTGATCGCCAACACGCCGAGTGCAGCCCTCGGCTCGACCCGTGACAAGCCCGATACCGCCTATTGCGAAGTCGTGCTGAAGGGCCTGCAGAAGATCGGCGCCGACGCCTTCATCTATATCGGCGGCAACGACACCTCGGACACGCAGCAGATCCTGACCGATGCGTCCGGCGGCAAGATTGCCTTCGTGCATGCGCCGAAGACCATCGACAACGACCTCGAGGAAAACGACCACGTGCCGGGCTTCATGTCGGCGGCCGAATTCGTTGCCGGCGCGTTCCTGTCGGTCGATCTCGATTTCCGCGCCCTGCCAGGCATTTATGTCGGCATCGTCATGGGTCGGCATGCCGGCTTCCTGACGGCGGCATCCGCTGCATGGCGGCTGGATGGCGACAGCGGTCCGCATCTGGTCTACGTTCCGGAACGCGCCTTTTCCGCCAAGCAGTTCATCGATGACGTACGCGCCACGCTCGACCGCCACAAGCGCTGCGTCGTCGCCGTATCGGAGGGCGTTTCCACGGCCGACGGCAAGGCGCTGATCGAAAGTCTGATGCCGGCTGAAAAACTGGAGCGAGACCAGCATGGCAACCTCAAACTGTCGGGCAGCGGCCTGACGGCCGCGCTTGAAAGTGCGCTGGCCGAAGGACTGCCTGGCAAGCGCGCACGCGTCGACGCCCTTGGCTACATGCCGCGTGGTTCCGTAGCCACGATCAACGCCGTCGACGCCAGGGAAGCCTTCGACGCCGGCGCGTTTGCCGTCACCGTGGCAGGCGAGGGCGGTGGCTCGGTGGCTCTTACCTATGACGGACACAAGACGGTGCTGAAAAAGGTGCCCCTGAAGAACGTCGCCGGCAAGACGCGCCATATGCCCGACGATTTCATGCAGGCCGACGCCAACCAGCTTTCCGAGGCGGGCATGGCCTATCTGAAGCGGCTGGTTCCGGAAAAATACAAGGTCGGCAAGCCCTTCGTGTAAGGCACGCTTTCGATGGCCGGCTGGTTCAGCAAGACAATCGTCGATGCCACGACGACGATGCTGACCGAGCCGTTCGTGCATGAATATATGCGCGCCAACATCTGGCATATGCGCGGCCGCGACATCGACCTTCTGGTCGATACCGGTATGGGGATCTGCCCGCTGGCGCCTGAAATCGACACGCCGGCAGGCAAACCGCTGCTGGTCGTCGTCACCCATATCCATCTGGATCACGTCGGCTCGCTGCACGAATTCCCGCGGCGCGCCGGCCCCGCGCAAAGCGCCGCGGAATTTGGCCGCATGGGCGATGCCGCCACCTATGCCGACGAGTTCCGCACTTTGGAAGGCGCGGTGTCGAAACTGCCGTGGCCCGGCTGGAAGGCGGCCGACTACCGCATAGAACCGGCTCCACTGACCCGCGCTCTGGACGAAGGCGATACGGTCGATCTCGGTGACCGGCAATTCAAGGTGCTGCATCTGCCCGGCCACTCGCCGGATTCGATCGCCTTGTTCGATGAAAGGGACGGCACCTTCTTCAGCGGCGACGCCATCTATGACGATACGCTGCTCGACGACCTGCCGGATTCCGACCGGCCCGCCTATCGCCGCACGATGCAGCGGCTGCTCGACCTGCCGATCCGCATCGGCCATGGCGGGCACGGCCCCAGCTTTTCACGCAAACGCATGCGCGAGATTGCGTCGGGTTATCTGGGAAGCGCCGCTAAAGGCTGATTTTACGCTGTGCGCAGGCAGACGGGCCGCCATGTACGGCGTGTTCAAACTGCCACAATGCTGTCAGGAAGCGGCATGAGGAAATTGGCCGGGCATGGCTATCGGCGCTCAGCGCCCCTATAAGCGCTCCTCCGCGTAAGGAAGCGAAAATGTCCGTTCTGTCCGGCTCCAGGCACAAGGCGGCCATCGCCTTCATTCTCGTGACCGCGATGCTGGATATCGTGGCGATGGGCATCATCATTCCGGTGCTGCCGACGCTGATCGAGCAATTCGCCGGTTCCAATGCCAATGCCGGCTGGATCAACGGCCTGTTCATCGCGCTTTGGGCCGGCATGCAGTTCGTCGCCTCGCCGGTCATAGGCTCGCTTTCCGATCAGCATGGCCGCCGCCCCGTCATCCTTCTGTCGACGCTCGGCCTGTCGGCCGACTATGTGCTGATGGCGGTCGCGCCCAATCTGTGGTGGCTGGCGCTGGGCCGCGTCATCGCCGGCGTCACCTCGTCCAGTTTCACCACGGTGTTCGCTTATATGGCCGATATCACGCCGCCGGAGGGCAGGGCGAAAGCCTACGGCCTGATCGGCGCCGCTTTCAGCGCCGGTTTCGTCGTCGGTCCCCTGATGGGCGGCCTCCTCGGCGAGATTTCGCCGCGCGCGCCATTCTGGACGGCCGCAGCCATGAGCGGTGTCGCCTTCCTCTACGGTCTTTTCATCCTGCCGGAATCGCTGGCGCCCGAAAAACGCATGGCCTTCTCGTGGCGTCGCGCCAATCCGCTCGGCGCCATGGCGCTGCTGCGCTCGCATCCCGAGCTTTCAGGATTAGCGCTGGTCACCTTCCTGCTGCATTTCGCCCACCACGTCTTTTCGGCGGTGTTCGTACTCTACGCCGCCTACCGCTATGGCTGGCATGCGTGGGAGGTCGGCGTGCTCCTGGCGCTGGTTGGTATCCTCGACATGGTCATGCAGGGCCTGTTCGTCGGTCGCTTCGTCAAGCGTTTCGGTGACCGCGCAACCATGATTTTCGGCCTGTTCGGCGGGGCGCTCGGCATCTCGCTGATGGGATTGGCGCCCACCGGCCTGATCTTCACGCTGGCGATGTTTCCCAATGCGCTTTGGGGGCTTGCCATGCCGACACTGCAATCGCTGATGACCCGGCGTGTGTCCGAATCCGAACAAGGTCAACTGCAGGGCGCGAGCATGAGCGTCTCCAGCATCGCCGGGGTGATCTCGCCGCTGTTCTTCGGCGCCGTCTACGCCCGTTCCATAGGGGAGGGGGTTGCGGTGCCGTTTCCCGGCCTGTCCTTCCTGATCGCGGCGGCGGTGCTGCTTCTGGCGGCGCTGATCGGCTGGGCGGTGGCGCGCAAGGCCGACCGCAACGAGCCGACGCCGCATACGCTCTAGGGATTGTTGCCAATTTGGCTCCTCGTCAAGGCCTCAGCACCGGCATCAAGGCCTGCTCCTTGAGGCTTGATTCTGCTCAGGCTTCGGAGATTTTGCCCTCCCGTTTAATCGGCCGCCGGCTAATATTTCGCCGGTTCATCGCCCCATCTGTTGACGATGTGTACAGGACGGGGTGAACGCCGGCGCGGAAACCTTTTCCCGCGATTGTTACAGCGTTTTTATAATCGATTGAAAAGGCGCAGGAAAATTGTGGCGGAGGAAGCCGACAGCCCAATTTCAACCACCGGACTCTTGGTCCAGACAAAAAAACTTCGTGATTGGAAAGTCCGGCATGCCTCCCCCACATCGGGGCTGTCCGAACGACGCGCTTTCCTCCCAAGACCCGCCGTTTGACGGACAGGAATGAAAATCTGGAGTTTTTAAAATGAAGACCATTGCTCTTACCGCCGCCGCCCTTCTCGTTGCCGCCGGCAGCGCTTTCGCAGCGAGCGACCATTTCCAGGCGCCGTCCGACAACAATTCGGCCGCTAGCGTCGACAGCACTTATACGTCCTCGGTCAAGTCCACGGTTAGCCCGGGCGTGTTCGTCGGTCAGTCGGTTGCCGATACGACCGCACACAGCAACCGTACGCACTGGGGCAACAACTAAGATCGAACCGGAAACGATATCTTGTTTCCCCGGTCTTTTGGTGCCCTGAAGATTTGATGGGTGTCGAAAGACTTTCTCACAGAGCGGCGGGACATGTCCCGCTGCTCTCTATTTTTATCGGCCATCCATCCCGCCCTGTTGAAATGGCTTAGTCTATAAAAAACGGCGTCGCCTTCATTGTTGCAGGCACCGGCACGCCGAGGCGCTTGAGCACCGTCGGCGCCAGCTGCAACTGATCGAGCAGCACATCCTCCTTCGGGCCTTTGGCCTGCCCGAAATAATAGAGCGCAAAATCCTGCATCTCGTCGTCATGGCCGCCATGATGGCCGCGATCCGTCTGGCCGTGGTCGGCGGTGACGATCACTTCGTAGCCGGCCTCGCGCCAGCGCGGCAGGAAGGCGGCCAACATGCCGTCCATGGCGTAGCAGGCATGGTCCATCTCGGAGCAATCGTGTCCGTAGCGATGGCCCATGGAATCCAGCGTGCAGGTGTGCAGGATGCCGTAGTCGATGGAAAAGCGTCTGGTCAGCATGGTCAGCGTAGCGAACAGGTCGACATCGCTCGGCGTCATCTGGTTGCGGGCATTGTAGCCGGTCATGGTGTGGAAGCGACCGTGCGTGATCGGCCCGCCCGGCTCGTCATATTCCATGTCCTCGACAAGATCGAACGGAAAGCGGTTGAAGAACTCCGACCAGTAGGAGTGCGTCACCGCTCCGGTCTTGCCGCCGGTCTTCGAGATTTCAGAGAACAGGTCCGGCTGTCCGACGCGAAAACGGTCCTCGTTGGAGCGGATGCCGTGCACCTGCGGTGACACGCCGGTATGGATCGAGGCATAGCAGCAGGCCGAGGTGGAAGGCAGCACGGAACGCATCTTCCACGCACGCGCCTCGCCGGACTGCACCCATCCTTCAAGATTGCCGAACAGCCTCCGCCAGTTCCGCCACGGAACGCCGTCGAGAATGATAAGCAGAAGTTTTGTATTCAACGCCGTCTCGGCCATTCGCTGGAGTGGATGAGAGGCATCAGTTCCCCGCGCTTTCCATGCGCCTGCTCTTGATCGCCTTTTCCAGCCAGCCGATTTCCATTTCGGGGACAGAGGAAAGCAGAAGGTCGGTATACGCGTCGAAGGGTGGTTTCAGCACCTGCGACTTCGGTCCGTAGCGCACGACCTCGCCTCGGTACATCACCGCGATGGAATCAGCGATCGATCTCACCGTCGCCAGATCGTGAGTGATGAACAGATAGGCGACGTTTTCTTCGGCCTGCAGGTCGAGCAGTAGCTTGAGAATGCCGTTGGCGACCAGCGGGTCGAGCGCCGATGTCACCTCGTCGCAGATGATCAGCTTGGGCTTGGCGGCGAGCGAGCGAGCAATGCACACGCGCTGCTTCTGGCCGCCTGAAAGCTCTGCCGGATAGCGATCGACGAAGCCCTTGCCCATCTCGATCTTGTCGAGCAGTTCGGCGACGCGGGCGTCGCGTTCGCGTCCGCGCATGCCGAAATAGAATTCCAGCGGTCGCCCGATGATCGTACCGACGGTCTGGCGCGGATTCATGGCCACGTCCGCCATCTGGTAGATCATCTGCAACTGGCGCAGGTCTTCCTTGGGCCGATCGCGCATGCGTCTGGCGAGCGGCCGTCCGTCGAAGGTGACGCTGCCTTCTTCCGGCGGCAGAAGCCCGGTGACGGCGCGCGCCAGTGTCGACTTGCCGGAGCCCGATTCGCCGACCACGGCCAGCGTCTGGCCGGGGAAGATGTCGACCGATACGTTCTTCAACACCTTGACATGGCCGCCGCCATAGGCGGCCGTCACGTTCTTGACCGAAAGGAAAGGGGCTGTGCCGGGCTTCTTTTCGTCGTGCTCGATCTCATGCACCGAAACCAGTGCGTTGGTGTATTCCTGACGCGGTTCCTTGATGATCTGGCGCGTGCCGCCCCATTCGACCAGCCGGCCGTGGCGCAGCACCATGATCTCGTCCGACACCTGGGCGACGACGGCAAGATCGTGGGTGATGTAGAGCGCAGCCACGCCGGTCTCGCGGATGGCGTTCTTGATCGCCGCCAGCACATCGATCTGCGTGGTGACGTCGAGCGCCGTCGTCGGCTCGTCGAAGACGATCAGGTCCGGCTCCGAGCAAAGCGCCATCGCCGTCATTACCCGCTGTAACTGGCCGCCCGAGACCTGGTGCGGGAAGCGCTCGCCGATATGCTCGGGATCCGGCAGGCTTAGCGCCTTGAACAGCTTTATGGCGCGCTTTTCTGCTTCCGCCCGGCTGGCCCTGCCATGCAGCAGGGTCGCCTCGACCACCTGCTCCATCAGCCGGTGGGCGGGGTTGAAGGCCGCCGCCGCCGATTGCGCGACATAGCATACCTCGTGCCCGCGCAGCTTGCGCAGACCCTGCTTTCCGCCTTTCAGGATGTCGCGGCCGTTCAGGATGACTTCGCCGCCGGCAATGCGCACGCCGCCGCGTCCATAGCCCATAGACGACAGGCCGATGGTGGATTTGCCCGCGCCGGATTCGCCGATCAGGCCAAGCACCTTGCCCTTTTCCAGCGTCAGCGAAACGTCGTGCACGATGACGATGTCTTTCGGCGCCTCTCCGGGAGGATAGACCGTCGCCTCGATGCGCAGATTGCGGATGTCGAGCAGGACGTTGGACTTGCGTTTCTCGTCGGCCATCATCCGCGCCCTCCCTTCAGGCTGGTCGTGCGGTTGAGGATCCAGTCGGCGACCAGGTTAACGGAAATGCCGAGCACGGCGATCGCCGCCGCCGGGATGAGGGCCGCGCCGATACCGAAGACGATGCCGTCCTTGTTTTCCTTGACCATGCCGCCCCAGTCGGCGTCGGGCGGCTGAACGCCAAGGCCGAGGAAGGACAGTGCCGACAGGAACAGGATGGCGTAGATGAAGCGCAGGCCGAGTTCCGAGATCAGCGGCGACAGCGCGTTAGGCAGGATTTCGCGAAAAATGATCCACAACATGCCTTCGCCGCGCAGTTTCGCGGCCTCGACATAGTCCATGACTTCGATATCCGCGGCGATGGCCCGCGAGAGTCGGTAGACACGCGTCGAGTCCAGGATGCCCATGACGAGGATCAGCGTGACCAGCGTCGAGGGCAGGACCGACAGCACCACCAGCGCCATGATCAGGGTGGGGATCGCCATCAAAAGATCGACGAGGCGCGACATCAGCGTGTCGAACCAGCCGCCGAGCACGGCGGCGCAAAAGCCCAGCGTAGAGCCCAGCGTGAACGACAGCGCGGTGGCGAGCACCGCAATGAAGATGGTGATGCGCGCGCCATAGATCATGCGGGACAAAAGGTCCCTGCCGAGATTGTCGGTGCCGAACCAGAACTGCGAGGACGCCGGCTGCCAGACGTCGCCGACGATCTGGCCATTGCCGTAGGGCGCGATCCAAGGCGCGAAAATCGCCGTGAGGAGGAACAGGATCGTCACGATGATCCCGATCAGTGCCGCGAGGGGGATGCGTGTTATGTTAAGCATGACGCCGCCCTATTTCGGATGTCTGAGACGCGGATTGGCGACGATCGACGCGATGTCCGCGACGATGTTGAGCGTGATGTAGACGGCGGCGAATATCAGCCCCACGGCCTGCACGACCGGTACGTCACGCTTGGCGACGTGATCGACCAGATATTGTCCCATGCCGGGGTAGACGAAGATCACCTCGATGACGACCACGCCGACCACCAGGTAGGCAAGGTTGAGCATCACCACGTTGACGATCGGCGCCACCGCATTGGGCAGGGCGTGCTTGCGGATGATGGAAAAGGCCGACAGCCCCTTGAGTTCGGCGGTTTCCACATAGGCCGATTGCATGACGTTGAGGATGGCGGCGCGCGTCATGCGCATCATCTGCGCCAGGCACACCAGCGTCAGCGCCGCGGCCGGCAGCGCGATAGCCTCCAGCCTCGCCACGAACGGCATGCCGTCATAGACGGTGGAGATGCCGGGAAATATCTGCCACTTCACCGCGAAGAAATAGACGAGCAGGTAGCCGATGAAAAATTCGGGAAACGAAGTCGAAGCCAGTGCCAGCCCGGAAATCAGCTTGTCGATCCAGCCGTTGCGGTAGCGCACCGCAAGCAGGCCGAGGATAATTGCCAACGGCACCGACACGACGGCTGCGCAAAAGGCGAGGAACAGCGTGTTCCACAACCGCCCGCTGATCGAGGTGGCGATATCCTGGCCACTCGACAGCGCCGTACCGAGATCGCCGGTCAAAACGCCGCCCAGCCACCTGAGGTAACGGATATAGGCGGGGTCGTTGAGGCCGAGTTCCGCACGCAGGTTGGCCAGCGATTCCGGCGTTGCCGCCTGGCCGAGAATGGATTGAGCGACGTCGCCGGGCAGGACCTGGGTCCCGGCGAAGATCAGGACCGAAACGGCCAGCATGAGGACGATGCCCAGCGCAACGCGCTGGGCCACGAGTTTCAGGATGGGGGAGGACATCCGCGCAATGCCGGCTCAGGCTTGCAGCCAGCAGATCGCCAATGCGTAGCCGCCGCACATTTCCTGCGCCGGGTTGTTGACCCAGCCCTCGACACCCTTGCCGGAGGCGTCGATATACTGGTTGAAGAACGGAACGATCAGCCCGCCCTCGTCGCGCATCATGACGGCCATATCGCGGTACATCTGCTTGCGCTTGGCCTCGTCGAGTTCGCCGCGCGCGGCGATGACCATCTTGTCGAACTCCGGCCGCTTCCAGCGGGTGTCGTTCCAGTCGGCACTGGAAACATAGGCCGTCGAGTACATCTGGTCCTGCGTCGCCCGGCCGCCCCAGTAGGAAAGCGAGAAGGGCTGCTTGTTCCAGACTTCCGACCAGTAGCCATCGCCGGGTTCGCGCTTGATCTCGATCTTGATGCCGGCTTTGGCACAGCTTTGCTGATAGAGCTGCGCCGCGTCGACGGCGCCGGGGAAGGCGACATCCGAGGTTCTGAGCAGAATCGAGCCCGAATGGCCGGACTTCTTGTAGAATTCGGCGGCCTTCTCGGGGTCGAACTTGCGCTGCTCGATGTCGTTGGAAAACAGCGGATAGGCTTCGTTGATGGGGAAGTCGTTGCCGACCGAGCCATAGCCGCGCAGGATCTTGTCGAGCAGTTCCTCACGGTCCATGGCGAGCTTCAGCGCCATCCTTAGGTCGTTGCTGTCGAAGGGCGCGGTATCGCAGAACATGTTGAACGGATAGAAGCCACGGCCCGAGACGGTCTGGATCGCCACGCCCGGCACCCGCTTGACCAGATCGACGATCTTCGGCTCGACGCGGTTGATCATGTTGACCTGGCCGCCCTGCAGCGCCGCCGTGCGCGCCGTGGCGTCGTTGATGACGATGATCTCGATCTGCGCGGCATGGCCGATCTTGTCGCCCTGCCAGTAATTGGCGAACTTCTCGCCGCCATAGCGTACGCCCGGCTCGTTGATAGTCACCTTGTAGGGACCGGCCGAGATGCCGGCGTTCGGATTGTCCTTGCCGCCGTTCGGCTGGATGACCAAGTGGTAGTCGGCCATCAGATAGGGGAAGTCGGCGTTCGGATCCTTCAGGCCGATGACGACATTGTCGCCGTCCACCTTCATCGTGTCGATGCCCTGCAGGATGCCCAGCGCCGCGGACTTCGACTTCTCGTCGCTGTGGCGCTCGAGCGTGGCCACCACGTCTTCCGGCTTGACCGTCTTGCCGTCGTGGAATTCGATGTCCTTGCGGATTTTCATCGTCCAGGTCTTGGCGTCGGACGACGAGCCGATTTCCTCGGCGATGCGGTTTTCGAGGCTGCCGTCGGGCTTCAGTTCGACCAGCAGTTCTCCCCACATCTTGCCGAAGGAGAAGTTCACCTGGGAAAGGTTCAGCGCCGGATCAAGCACGTTGGAGGATTCGCCGCCCTGCAGGCCGGCCTTGAGCATACCGCCCTTGACCGGGCCTTCGGCGCGGGCAGCATTGGCAAGCAGCGTGTTGGCGAAAGCAGCAGAGACGCCGAGCGCTGCCGCCCGGCCCAGAAAATCACGGCGATTCAGCTTGCCGGAAGCAACACGCCGGCTAAGGAATTCGAGTTCGTTGGACATTTGGTTCCTCACTCTGTTGGCCCAGCCATATGGCCGGTTTCATATTTCTTGTTGGTTGAATAATGAGGGTAAGCGCAAGCGGAGCGCAAGACCGAATGCGACATCCAGTGGCGTAAATTGTTCGTCATTTTGGACTAACGGTCCTCGCTGATTTCTGCGAGCCCGTTCCAGGCCGCATAGACGCCAGCCTGATCGCCAATCTTCACAGTTTCATGAACGTGACGGCCACAAACGGTCAGTTCAACGGAATGTCGTTGTCCGCCTTGCTTTCCTGATATTGTTCCGACAATTCGTCGTAGCGGCCGGATATTCTGCCGATCCGCGCCTCCAGCCTTGCACGATCGGCATCAGGTAACGCTCGTACGAGCTTGCGGATGGAAAAGCTTTTCCAGTAGGCGTTTTCGGCGTTGTAGCCGCCCGGATCGAGGGTAAAAACTTCTTTCAGGATCTTCAAATCGTGGGGAATGGCGAAAGAATCGCGCGAATCCTCATGGCTGAACAGGTAATAGAAGTTGTCGAAGCCGGTCCAGGTGATCGCCGACAGGCAGAGCGAGCAGGGTTCGTGGGTGGCGAGGAAGATAGCGTCCTTCGTGTCGACCCGCTCGGCCCTTGGCATTTCGTAGAATCGTTTCACGCAGTGCACCTCGCCGTGCCACAGCGGGTTTTCGACCTCGTTGTTGGTTTCGGCCAGCACCAGCGAGCGGTCTTGCTTGCGCAGGATCGCCGCGCCGAACAGCTTGTTGCCCTCGGCCACGCCCTCAGCCGTCTTTGGTACGATGTCGTTCTCGATGACGTCGAGGAGGCGATCGATCAGCGAAATGTCTGTCATGAAGAAAAACCGTCCGGCAGATGGATTTCGTAAGGGTTCGAAAAATAGAATTCTTCGAGGTTCGACCCGTCGCCGCCGCGATCGACTACGACGAAGTCCTGCGGCTCGCTTATAGGGGTCAGCACGCCGTGCCACAGGTTGCGCCGGTAGTTGACGCCCTGTCCGGGTGCGGTGACGAAGGCGCGCGGCGTGCCGGGTCCGTCCGACCCGTCGGGCGCGACGACCACCAGAAACGGCCGCTGTGTCAACGGCACGAAGGCTTGGCTGCCGAAGGGATGACGCTCCACCATCGAAAGCGGTAGCGGAAAGGCGTAAGGCGTCGCCTTGAACAGGTTGATGATGACATGGCCGTTCGGCCCGCCCGCCTCGGCCCGCGCCAGCGCGTGATAGCGTTCGCATTTGCCGTCATTGATCGGGTAATGAATTTCGCCTCCCGTATCGATGACGTCGCCGAACGGTGCGAAGTTTTCGCGCGTCAGCGGCTGGGCGACGATGATTTCCATCTTCACCGCCCGAATCCGCCGAGCTTGGCGTGGCGGTTGACGTCCTTGTAGAGCAGGTAGCGGAAATTGCCGGGACCACCGGCATAGCAGGCCTGCGGGCAGAAAGCGCGCAGCCACATGAAGTCGCCAGCCTCCACTTCAACCCAGTCCTGATTGAGGTGGTAGACGGCCTTGCCCTCCAGCACATAGAGGCCGTGTTCCATCACATGCGTCTCGGCAAAGGGGATGACGCCGCCGGGCTTCAGCGTCACGATGGTCATGTGCATGTCGTGGCGTAAATCGTTGGGATCGACGAAACGCGTCGTTGCCCAGGCGCCGTTGGTGTCCGGCATGGGCGAGGGCGCGATATCGGCCTCGTCGGCGAAAAAAGCTTCCGGCACCTCGATGCCGTCGACCCGTTCATAGGCCTTGCGGATCCAGTGGTATCGGGCCGGGGCGCTGCCTTCGTTGCGCACCTGCCAGTTGTTGGACGGCGGGATGAAAGCGAAGCAGCCTGGCTTCAGGGGATGCTTCCTGCCATCGAGCGTGATGGTCAGTTCGCCCTCGACCACGAGCATGGCGCCTTCGGCGCCTGCGTCGGGTTCGGGCCTGTCCGAGCCGCCACCGGGCAGCACTTCCATGATGTATTGCGAGAACGTCTCGGCAAAGCCCGATAGCGGCCGCGCGATCACCCAGGCGCGGGTCTTTTCCCAATGCGGCAGCGGGCTTGTCACGATATCGCTCATCACGCCTTTGGGAATGATGGCGTAAGCCTCCGTGAAAACGGCGCGATCGGTAAGAAGGTGGGTCTGTGGCGGCAGGCCGCCGGTCGGAGCGTAATAGGTGCGGCCGGCCATTTTCTTGGTTCCTTCCAGGCGTTATGGCGAATTAGCTGGGCAGCATGTCCTTGAGGCGAAGCAGCGCGATGCGCTCGACCTCGCGGCAGGCGGTTTCGAGTTCAGTTTTGCGGTCATTGCCGATACGGGCCTCGAATTGCGCCAGGATTTCCTCCTTGGAGCGGCCTTTGGCGGCGATGATAAAGGGGAAGCCGAAGCTGGTGACATAGGCGGCGTTGAGCTTGGAAAACAGTTCGCGCTCCTTGTCTGTCAGCGCGTCGAGCCCGGCGGAAGCCTGTTCCTTCGTCGATTCCGGGGTC
>JBARYG010000074.1:0-9590 GCA_049647745.1 Mesorhizobium sp. | reverse complement strand
GCGCCCGGCCGCTCGACGGCCCGCCGGAAATGCCGCTGGCACTGCCACGGCGCGGCGGCAAGGCCGATGCCGCCAGGACAACCAAGGACCTGACGGAGCACGTCTGGGCCGGCGTCCCCATCACGCTGAAACTGGTCGCCACCGACGATGCCGGCCAAACGGCGATGAG
This sequence comes from Mesorhizobium sp., assembly GCA_049647745.1. Classification (GTDB taxonomy): domain Bacteria; phylum Pseudomonadota; class Alphaproteobacteria; order Rhizobiales; family Rhizobiaceae; genus Mesorhizobium. The sequence continues at coordinate 9,421 of JBARYG010000074.1, read as the reverse complement.
CGAGACCAAGACGCTGGTGATGCCCGCCAGGCCGTTCAGCAACCCGCTGGCGCTGGCGGTGATCGAACAGCGTCGCTTGCTGGGTCTCGACGCCAACGCCAAGTCGCATGTACTCGACCTGATGGACGCCATCACGCTCCGGCCCGAAGACACCTTCGACAATATGGGGCACTACCTCGCCCTCATGAGCGCGCGCACACGGCTGAAGCTCGCCTCGAGCGACGACCAACTGCGCGACGAGGTCGCGTATCTGTGGGACGTCGCGCTCGGCATCGAGGAAGGCGACCTTTCGGCGGCGGAGAAGCGGCTGCGCCAGGCGCAGCAGGCGTTGCAGGATGCCCTGAAGAACGGCGCCAGCGACGAGGAAATCGACAAGGCGATGAAGGAACTGCGCGAGGCGATGAACGATTTCCTGAAGGAATTCGCACAGCGCCAGCAGAACCAGAAATCGGCGCAGCTGCCGCAGGACGGCAAGGAAATCCGCCAAAGCGACCTGCAGAAGATGATGGACCAGATCGAGAATCTGGCCAAGTCGGGCAACCGCGACAAGGCACAGGAATTGCTGTCGCAGCTCGAAAACATGATGAACAACCTGCAAGCCGGCCAGCCGCAACAGGGCCAGCAAGGACAGCAGGACAGCGAGATGCGCCAGCAGATGGACAAGCTTGGCGAGATCATGCGGCGCCAGCAGGAGATGATGAACGAGACATTCCGCATGGATCAGGCGCAGCGCGGCCAGCAGCAGCGCGAGCAAGGCGAGCAGGATCCCTTCAGCGAATTCGACGATCAGGGCCAGTTCGGCGAGCAAGGCCAGCCTCCGCAGGACGAGAACGGAAAACCCCGGAACGGCAATCCCCAGGGCGGCAAGTCTATGACGCCGGAAGAATTCGCCGATGCGCTGAAGCAGTTGCAGGAGGGCCAGGGCAAGCTCAAGGGCGATCTCGATAGACTGCAAAAGAGCCTGGAAGGCATGGGCCTCGAGCCGAACAAGGGGTTCGGCCAGGCCGGCAAATCCATGGACAACGCGGAGCAGGCGCTGGGCGAAGGCGAGGGCGAGAACGCCGTCGGCCATCAGGGCAAGGCGCTGGAAGCGCTGCGCAAGGGCGCCAAGGACATGATGCAGCAGATGCAGGCCATGCAGGGCGACCGGGGCGGAAGCCAGCAGGGCGGGCGCCAGCAGGACGCCGACCGCGATCCGCTCGGCCGGCCGCGCGCCACGCAGGGTCCGGATTTCGGCGATTCGGTGAAAGTGCCGGACGAGATCGACGTGCAGCGCGCCCGGCAGATTCTCGATGCCATCCGCAAGCGGCTCGGCAACGCGCTGTCGCCCGACATCGAGCGCAGCTATCTGGAACGCCTGCTCGACCTCAAATGAGATCAGCCTAGAGCCCTTTCAGGCGGCGGCGAAACCAGTGGCCGGCGAGCACCGGAACCAGCGCCCATCGACAGGCGAGCACCGGGGCCGGCTGGACGTGGTCCGCAGCCCGGCCTCACGAGATTTCTGGCCGGGCTGGGCGAGTTACCAAACGGACTCTCAGCCCTTGTCGACCCAAAGGCACCAGACCGCGAAGAGCGGGGCGTCACCGGAGCGCATGGCGTGCTTGATATTCGGCACGTTGAACAGCGTGCCGCCGATGCCCGGCTCGAACCAGGGCGCGTCGCCCTGCCTGAATTCGCCCTTGGACAGCACCAGGTAGGTTTCCTCCGGCTTGTGGGTATGATCGGGATAGCGCACATGCGGCGCCATCAGCGTCGCGCCGATCCAGAGGTCGTCGCGCTCTTCATAAGCGCCCGGCCCTGCGATCATGACGTTGGCATGGCCATCGTCGAAGCTTTCACTGGCCGTCGGCCCGCCTATGCGCCGCCGCCACGTCAGATGCGGCTCGAGCTTTTCGAACGCGTCCGCCACCCGCGCCAGCGAAGCCGAGGCCGCCCGCGCCGTACCCAGCGCACCACCGAGATGGGCGCAGACGGGAAGCCGCTCGCCCTTCTTTCCGCTAGCCGGCAGCGGCTGCTCCAGCGCCTTGAAGATGCGCGCCACCGAGGATTTGGCCGTCTTGACGGTGCCCTCCGACGCCAGTGCATCGCGGACGCTGTCGAGGAAGTCCTGAAGGGCGGGATTTCGCTTTTCCATCGTCAAAGATCCTTTGCCAGCCGCAGCCCGTCATAGATGGCGGCATGGGTGTTGCGCGAAGCCACCGCGTCGCCGATGCGGAAGAGCTGGAACCTTCCCTCCGGGTTGCCGCGGCTTTCCTGCGGCCTGCCTTCGATGAAGGCGTCGTGATCCAGCACGCCGAGATTGCTCGATTGCGGCTTCAGCTCGAAATAAAGCTCGTCCAGCGGAACCGTGCCGTGGTTGATCACCACCTGGTCGACATGCCGCTCCTTTCTGACCCCGCCATAGTCGCTGCCGACGATGGCGACGAGGCCATTGCCATGGCGCTGCACTTCCTCCAGCCGGAACGTCACGGTAAAGGTGGCGTCCAGCTTCTGCAACGAGCGCATATAGGGAACGAGGTTCATCGCCATCACTTCCGGCGCGAACGAGCGGTCCGGCGTCATGATCTCGACCTTGCCGCCGCTTTGCGCGACGACCTCGGCCGCCTGCAAGCCGGCATTGTCGCCCGCGTCGTCGAAAATGAGCACATTGGTCCCCGGCTTCGCATCGCCGGAAATAATGTCCCAGGAGGAGACGACGAGATCGTTGCCGGCCTTGAGCACCTCGGTATGCGGGATACCGCCGGTCGCCACGACGACGACGTCGGGGCTTTCACCCAGCACGGTCGCCGCGTCGGCCCAGGTGCCGTAGTTGATCCTGACGCCCATGGCCGTGCATTGGGCGACACGCCAGTCGACGATGCCGATCATCTCACGTCGCCGCTTGTTTTGCGCGGTCAGCCTTATCTGGCCTCCGGCATGTGCGGCCGCTTCGAACACCACCACGTCGTGGCCGCGCTCGGCCGAGACCCGCGCGGCTTCCAACCCTGCGGGTCCGGCGCCGACGACGACGATCTTGCGCTTCTTTTCCGCTTTCGGCAGGTCGTGCGGGATTTCCGTCTCGCGCCCCGTCGCCGGATTATGGATGCAATAGGCGGCACCGCCCTGGTAAATGCGGTCGAGACAGTAATTCGCGCCGACGCAGGGGCGGATATCCTGCCCGCGGCCTTCCACGATCTTGCGCACGATATGCGGGTCGGTCATGTGGGCGCGCGTCATCCCGACCATGTCCAGCTTGCCGGAAGCGATGGCATGGCGCGCCGTCGCTACGTCCTGGATCTTGGCGGCATGGAAGGTCGGGAAATGGGTCGCCGCGCGGATTTCGCCGGCAAAGTCGAGATGCGGCGCGCTTGCCATGCCCTGGATCGGGATCACGTCCGTCAGGCCGGGGTCGGTATCGATATGACCTCGAATGACGTTGAGGAAATCGACCAGCCCAGATTCCTTGAATTTTTTCGATATTTCAAGACCTTCCTTTTTGGTGACGCCGCCTTCCACCGTCTCGTCGGCGGTGTAGCGGATACCGACGATGAATTCCTGTCCCACCCGCTCGCGGATCGCCCTCAGCACGTCGAAGGCAAAGCGCATTCGGTTGTCGAGCGAACCGCCATAGGGCCCGTCGAGATCGTTGGTCAGCGGCGAGCAGAACTGGTCGATCAGATGGCCGTAGGCCTCCAGTTCGAGCCCGTCGAGGCCGGCGGCCTTCATCCGCTCGGCCGCATCGGCGAAATCCTTGATGATGCGCTCGATGTCCCAGTCCTCGGCCCGTTTCGGGAAGGCGCGGTGCGCCGGCTCGCGCTCAAGCGAGGAAGACACCGCCGGCAGCCAGTCGCCCTTGTCCCAGCGCGTACGCCGGCCAAGATGGGTAAGCTGGATCATCACCGCCGCGCCGTAATCGTGGCACTCGTCCACCAGCGCCTTCATCCACGGCACCACCTCGTCCTTATAGGCAAGGATGTTGTTGAAGACGGGCGGACTGTCGCGCGAAACCGCTGCCGACCCCGCCGTCATCGTCAGCGCCACGCCGCCCTTGGCCCGCTCCACATGATAGGCCCGGTAGCGCTCCTTCGGCATGCCGTCCTCCGGATAGGCTGGTTCGTGCGAGGTCAGCATGAGCCGGTTGCGCAGGGTCAGGTGCTTCAACTGGTAGGGCTGCAAAAGCGGATCGGTCGACATGTCTGGCTCCCGGCTTGAGGCATCGTACCGAAAAGCGGAATCCGGTTTTCGGATTATTACGATGCTCGATCTAACGTATCACGGCGAATAATGTACACCCATGTCGATTATATTGACTAGCCCGTATATGGAATAGACCACGCTGTACATTCTCGTTGCGACTGGTCGACGTGCCTGCTAGGCTCGGCCTTGATGGACCAGAAAGCAACCGATACGGGCTGGAGGGGCTCACCGGAAGTATGGCTGGAAACAGCCTACGACACCCTGATCGAATCCGGGGTCGACGCGGTTCGGATTTTGCCGCTTGCCCAGAAGCTCAGGCTTTCACGCACCAGTTTCTACTGGTTCTTCAAGGACAGGGACGAATTGCTGGCAGCCCTTGTCGAGCGCTGGCGCACTAAGAACACCGGCGCCATCGTGCGGCAATCGCAGGCCTATGCCGAGAGCATCGCCGAAGCCATGCTCAACGTCTTCGACTGCTGGCTCGACCGCGGCCTGTTCGATTCCCATTTCGAATTCGCGATCCGTAGCTGGGGCTTGCAGTCCGCCGGCGTCGCCGCCCATGTCGGCGAAGCGGATCTGGCCCGCATCGAAGCGCTGACGGCCATGTTCGTTCGTTTCGGCTACAACCTGCTTGAAGCCGACGTGCGGGCGCGCACCATCTACCTCGTCCAGATCGGCTACATCTCGATGAAGGCCGACGAGGATATCGCGGTGCGCATGCGGCGCATTCCCGAATATGTCGAGATTTTCACAGGGCAGGCGCCGCTGCCGCGCGAGATCGGGCGCTTTCACGCACGGCACGGCTTCGTTGCGGCGCCCGAAAGCGATGCCGCACCATGACGACGCCACGCACGATCGGCGTCATCGGCGGGAACGGCTGGCTCGGCCGCGCCATCGGGCACGCCATGCTGGAGGCCGGGCTGGTCGAGGCGTCGGCCCTGACGCTGTCCTGCCGCGCCGGCACCTCCGATACTTTCGCCGACTGGCCGCAGGTCTTCTGGACGGCGGATAACCGGGAACTGGTACAGCGCTCGGATGTCGTGATCGTTTCGGTCCGGCCGGGGCAGTTTTCGGCCGTCGAGATCGACGTGCGCGAAAAACTCGTCATCTCGCTGATGGCCGGCGTTTCAATGGAAACGCTCCGGGCGCGCACCGGATCGGAACGGATCGTCAGGGCGATGCCCAACGCGGCCGCCGAAATAAAACGATCCTACACGCCGTGGTTCCGCTCCGAGGCGGTTTCGGCGGAAGAACGCGCCTTCGTCCAGGCACTGTTCGAGACCTGCGGTAACGCTGATGAAGTCGGTTCGGAGGCTGACATCGACTATCTGACCGCGCTCAGCGGCTCGGGGCCTGCATTTCCCGCCCTGCTTGCCGACGCACTGCTGAGCGATGCTCTGGCGCGCGGCTTGCCCGAACCTGTCGCCCGGCGCGCGGTCGCCGGCGTCGTTTGCGATGCCAGCCAGCTGATCGCCGGGCCGCAGGCTTCGCCGGATGAGATCGTGCGGGCCTTCATGGACTATCGCGGTACCACAGACGCCGGCCTGCGCGCGATGCAGGGCGCGGGCTTTACCGAGGCGGTTCATGCGGGCCTGTCGGCTGCGGTGACCAAGGCGGCGGCAATGGCAAACACACAGGACGGAGTTCAGGAATAGTCGTCGGCGAAGGCGGTGCGCCGGGCGGCTGGTATGGAAAAACACCGCATAAAAAGGGAACACCAATGAAGAAATTTCTCGCATCGACGTGCCTGACGCTCGGATTGCTGACGATGGCCTCTGCCGCGTCGGCGGCCGATTGCGGCAACGTCACCATCGCTTCCATGAGCTGGCAGAGCGCCGAGGTCATGTCCAACGTGGACAAGATCATTCTCGAAAAGGGCTATGGCTGCAACGCCGACATCATCGTCGGCGACACCGTTCCGACGATCACCTCGATGGTCGAGAAAGGCCAGCCGGACGTAGCACCCGAAGCGTGGATCGACCTTCTGCCCGAAGTCGTCGACCGCGGCATGAAGGAAGGCAAGATCATCACCGCCGCGACCTCGCTGCCGGACGGCGGCGTGCAGGGTTGGTGGATTCCGAAATATCTGGCCGACGCGCATCCCGACATCAAGACCATCGCCGACATGCTGAAGCATCCAGATCTGTTTCCGGCCCCGGAAGACCCCAGCAAGGGCGCCATCCTGAACGGCCCGCAAGGCTGGGGCGGCACGGTCGTGACCTCGCAGCTCTTCAAGGCGTTCGAGGGTGAAAAGGCCGGCTTCACGCTGGTCGACACCGGCTCGGCCGCCGGCCTCGACGGGGCCATCGCCAAGGCCTACGAGCGCAAGGAAGGGTTCGTCGCCTTCTATTGGGCGCCGACCGCCCTTCTCGGCAAATACGAGATGGTCAAGCTCGACAACGGCTATCCGGTCGACAAGGCCGAATGGGCGCGCTGCAACACGGTTGCCGATTGTCCCGATCCGAAGGTCAACGGCTGGCCGAAGGACCGCGTCTTCACCCTGGTCGCCAAGCCCTTCGCCGAACGCGCCGGACCGGAGGTGATGGATTATCTCACCAAGCGCTCCTGGTCGAACGACACCGTCAACAAGCTGATGGCGTGGATGACCGACAACCAGTCGACCGGCGCCGACGGCGCCAACCACTTCCTCAAGGAAAACCCCGATTTGTGGACCAAGTGGGTTTCCCCGGAAGCGGCCGAAAAGGTCAAGGCCGCCCTTTGATCCTTTTTTCTGCCAGACAAAGAAATGGCGGCTCACCGGCCGCCATTTCTCGTTCAGCCGGGCCATATCGATGGCTTCTATCTATGCGCTTCGCCCGCTTCCTGCCGCAGCGTCGCGATAAACCGCTTCGTCCGCTCGCGCTGCGGATTACCGAACAACTCTCCGGCCGGCCCCGTCTCGACCACAACGCCGGCATCGAGAAACACCACCTCGCGCGCAATCTTGGAGGCCAGGCGCAGATCGTGCGTCGCCATCACCATCGTCGTGCCTTCGCCGGCCAGCTTGCCGAGCACATCGACCACTTCCTGCGCCAGCTCTGGGTCGAGCGCCGAGGTCGGCTCGTCGCACAAGAGCACTTTTGGGGACGGCGCCAGCGCCCTCGCGATCGCCACGCGCTGCTGCTGGCCGCCCGACAGTGTCGCCGGCCAGGCGTCCGCCTTGTGCGCCATGCCGACCTTTTCCAGCAGTTCCATCGCCCGCATTTTCGCGCGTTCGGCCGGCCATTTGAGCACGGTCGTCAGGCCTTCCATGACGTTCTCAATGGCCGTGCGATGCGGAAACAACTGGAAATTCTGGAACACCATGCCGGTCTGCCGGCGCAGCCGCTGGATGTCTCGCGTCGGCACCTTCACGCCTGGCTTGAAGGAAAGCGTATCGTCACCGATGCGCACGCTGCCCGATGTCGGGATTTCCAAGAGGTTGATGCAGCGCAGCAGCGTGCTTTTTCCCCCGCCGGAAGGGCCGACCAGCGCCGTGACGCTACCCTCCGCGATGGCGACGCTGACACCCTTGAGGACGAGATTATCGCCGAAGCGCTTTTCGATACGGTCGAGCCCGATCATGCCCGCGCCTCCAGGAAGCCGCCATAACGATTGAGCCGCACTTCGAGCCGGGTCTGCAGCGCCGACAGCACCGAACTCATCGCCAGATAGAGCAGCGCCGCCTCGATATAGAGGATCAGCGGCTCATAGGTGACGGCGACGATGCGCTGCGCCGCCTGGAACATTTCCGGCACCGTGATGGCGGCGGCCAGCGACGTATCCTTGACCAGCGAGATAAAGGTGTTGGAAAGCGGCGGCACCGCCACGCGCAGCGCCTGCGGCAGGATGGTGCGGCGCATCGCCTGGCTCCAGCTCATGCCGATCGAATAGGCAGCCTCCCACTGGCCCTTCGCCACCGAGCCGATGGCGGCCCGGATGATCTCCGACGTATAGGCCCCGACATTGAGGGTGAAGCCGATCAGCGCCGCCGTAAAATTATCGAGCAGAATGCCTGCGGAAGGCAGGCCGTAGAAGATCAGGAAAAGCTGCACCAGAAGCGGCGTGCCGCGAAAAATCCAGACGTAGAAGCGCACCAGCGCCACCAGCGGTTTCGGCCCGAACAGCCGGATCAGCGCCACCACCAAGCCGACGAAAAGGCCGAAGGCAAAGGACAGCAGCGTAAGCGGCGCGGTGAAAGCGACTGCGGCCCATAACAGGGGGCCGAGCGAATCCAGCATCAGTTGCAGCCAATGGGGCACGGAAAAACTCTCCTTGCGCAACCGCTGAGGAAGACGCGGCGCGCCATATCACGCGAAAAACGGCGAGCCGTCAAAGACGGCCCGCCGAATTTTTCAAGCCTGACGGACCGGACCGGACCGTCCGCAATCGCTTATTTCGAAACGTCCTGGCCGAAATACTTGTCGGCGATCTTCTGATAGGTGCCGTCGGCCTTGATGTCGGCCAGCGCCTCGTTGATGGCCGCGACCAGTTCCGGGTCGCCCTTGCGCACGATGACGCCCGAATAGTCGGCGTTCTCTTCCTGGGCGGCGATCTTCACATCGGCGTCGGGCTTGTGCTTCTTGAAATCGAGATAAGACAGGCTGTCATTGATGGTGGCGTCGGCACGGCCGGTGAGCAAAAGCTGGATCGACTGGTCGAAGCCATCGGTACCGACCAGTTCCGCGCCGTTTTCTTCAGCCAGCTTAGCGAAGTTGGAAGTCAGCGACTGCGCCGACTTCTTGCCCTTTAGATCGGCGAACGTCTTGATGGTATCGTTGTCGCCTTTGACGATCAGCACCGCCTTGGAGGCGATATAAGGATCGGAAAAGGCGTATTTCGCCTTGCGCGCCTCGGTGATGCCGACTTCGTTGATGACGGCATCGTAGCGGTTGGCGTCGAGACCGGCGATCAGACCGTCCCACTTGCCTTCAAGGAACTCCGGCTTGACGCCGAGCTTGGCGGCAATGGCCTCGCCGATCTCGACGTCGAAGCCGACCAGCTTGTTGTTCTCGTCATGGTAGGTGAAAGGCGCGTAGGTGCCCTCCGTCCCGATCTTCAAAACGCCGGCGGCCTTGATCTGGTCGAGGTTCGCGCCGGCAAAGCTTGCGGTGATCGCCAGCGCCTGCACGGCTCCGGCGACAATGAGCGATTTAAGCCATTTCATGGTGTGAAATCCTGATTTTGCGCGGGCGAAAGACCCGTGCTTATGACCGGCGCAATCTGGCAGAGGGCGTCGGCCGAATTAAGGAATACTGTTCCAATA
>JBARYG010000073.1:0-5523 GCA_049647745.1 Mesorhizobium sp. | reverse complement strand
CGGATAGACGTTGCGGCACGCGGTATCGGAATTGGCGCCCGGCTCCCCCTGGAAGGCAATCTTGTTGGTCTTTTCTGGCATGATGCGGGTCTTTTTCCGAAAGTTACGTTGAGAGAATTTTTCTGGCGCGTTCGAGGTCTTCGGGCGTGTCGACGCCAAGCGGCACCGACTGCACGATCTCGGCATCAATGCGCATGCCGGCTTCCAGCGCGCGCAACTGCTCCAGCCGCTCGCGCTTTTCCAGCGGCGACGGCTTCAGGGCGACGAAGCGCTCAAGCGCCGCACGGCGGTAGGCGTAGAGTCCGATATGGTGGTAAAGCGGCCCCTCGCCCCATGGCGCGGTGGCGCGGGTGAAATAAAGCGCCCTGAGCCGCGCCGCCGACAGTGGCGAACCGACCACCTTGACCACGTTGGGGTTGGCTTTTTCCTCGTCGCGCACGATCTCGACGCACAGCGTGGCGATGTCGACGGCCGGGTTCTCAAACGGCCGCAGCGCGGCATGGATGAGCATCGGGTCGATGGTCGGCAGGTCGCCCTGCACGTTGACCACCGTTTCCACCCTGCCTTCGGGATCGAGCGTGCCGAGCGCCTCGAAAATCCGGTCCGAGCCCGATTCGTGGTCGCTGCGCGTCATCACCGCTTCGAACCCGTGGTCGCGCACCGCTTCGGCCACGCTTTGCGTATCGGTGGCGACGACCACGCGGCCAAGTCCGGCCTCGGCGGCGCGGCACGCGACATGCACGATCATCGGGCTGCCGGCGATGTCTGCCAGCGGCTTACCGGGCAGCCGGGTCGAGGCCATGCGGGCCGGGATGAGAACGAGGATGGACATGGGCGGAGCGGCGCGTTCGAAATGCGGGGGTGAAAAAGTGTCAAAAAGTCTCACTGGAAGCGTTCTTATAGGTGTTGCAACGCCGGAGCAAAAGACCTAGTTTCCGCCCGATTTGACCAGCTCCGAGGGGTGGGTCGCGATACCGACGGACGGGCCGGGGTGGATCGGTCTTTCCGGAACAGGAGCCTGGGGCGAATGGACTCTTTTGAAATCAATAAGCTGATCGGCGGATTGCTGGGAACGGTATTCGTCATATTTTCGGTCGGCATCGTTTCCGATTCGCTGTTTTCCTCACCAGCGCCCGAAAAGCCGGGTTTCGTCATCGAGGCGGCAGAGCCGGCCGAAGGCGGCGCCGAAGCTCCCGCCGCGAAGGCGGTGCCGATCGCCGATCTGCTGGCAAAAGCCGATCCGAAAAAGGGCGAAGCCATCTTCAAGAAATGCCAGGCTTGCCATTCCGGTGAAAAGGGCGGCCCCAACAAGGTCGGGCCGGACCTCTGGAGCGTCGTCGACCGTCCTGTCGGCGAGCACGAAGGTTTCGCTTATTCGGCCGGCATGAAGGAATTTTCCAAGGGCGGCTCGGAAAAGTGGACCTACGACAACCTCAACCATTTCCTGACCTCGCCGAAGAATTTCGTGAAGGGCACGGCCATGGGTTTCGCCGGCCTCAAGAAGGATGACGAGCGCGCCGACCTGATCGCGTTCCTGCGCACGCTGTCGGATAGCCCGGTACCGGTGCCGGCACCGGGTGCCGCTGACGCCGGCGGTGGCGACGCCAAGCCCGCCGACGCTGCTGCAAAGCCTGCCGAAGGCGCTGCCCCTGCGGCGAAGCCTGCCGAAGGTGCCGCTCCGGCCGTGCCGGCACCGGCTCCGGCCCAATAACAGGTTTGTAACCACAAAATCCTTGAAAAAGCCGGGTTCAGCCCGGCTTTTTTGTTGCCGGCACGCTAAGGTCGGAATCAGCTACCCACCCGGTTCCCTTGCGCGGCGAATGGGCTAGATTGCTGGGCCAGGGTGACGGAAAGGAATTTGGATGCGGTTTTGCTGGATCACGACGCTGCTGAGGCCACTGATCGTCGTGGCGCTGCTGGCGGGTTCTGTCATCACGGCTTCGGCGGACGAATGGCGCACCACTTCCTCGCTGATCGGGGAATCCAAATATGGCGATGATTTCCAGCACTACGACTATGTCAATCCCGACGCCCCCAAGGGCGGAACCCTGAACACCGTTACCAGCGGCGCTTTCGACAGCTTCAATCCCTATATAATCCAGGGCGCGGCCGGGGCCGGCTTTGCCGCTTTCGGCGGCGGCCTGCTCTACGATACGTTGATGGAGCAGGCCACCGACGAAGGCAGCACCAGTCATCCGCTGGTCGCCGACGCCTATAAATATCCGCCCGACTATTCTTCCGCCACTTACCGCCTCGATCCGCGGGCAAAATGGCATGACGGCCAGCCGATTACCGTCGACGACGTCATCTGGTCGTTCAATGTGCTGAAGAAAAACAGCCCGATGTACAACCGCTACTTCGAGAACGTCACCGAGGCGGTGGCGGTGTCTGATCACGAAGTGGAATTCAAGTTCAACCAGAAAGGCAACCGCGAGCTGCCCAAGATTCTCGGCGACCTCGTCGTCCTGCCGAAGCACTGGTGGGAAGGCACCGACGCCAAGGGCAACAAGCGTGACATAACCAAGCCGACGCTGGAAATTCCGCTCGGTTCGGCCGCCTACAGAATCAAGAGCTTCAAGCCGGGCTCGGAGATCGTGTGGGAGCGCGTGCCCGACTATTGGGGCGCCAAGCTGCCGGTGAAGATCGGGCGCGAGAATTTCGACATACGCCGCTACGTCTATATCCAGGACGACAATGCCGAGTGGCTGGCCTTCACCAAGGGCGGACTGGAAGACATTAAGCCGGAAAACAGCTCGCGGCGCTGGGCCACCGCCTACAATTTCCCGGCGCTGAAGGCAGGCGATGTCATCAAGAAGGAATTCAAGACCGCCTCGCCCGAACCGATGCAGGGTTTCGTTCTCAACCAGCGCCATCCGCAGTTCCAGGATCGCCGAGTGCGCGAAGCGCTGACCTATGCGCTCGACTTCGAAAGCATGAATCGCACACTGTTTTTCGGCTACAACACCCGCACGACCAGCTATTTCCAAGGTACGGAACTGGCGTCGAGCGGCCTGCCTTCGCCGGAGGAACTGAAAATCCTTGAGCCGTACAAGGACCAGTTACCCCCGGAACTGTTCACGCAACCCTTCAAGCTGCCGGTCTACGATTCGCCGCAGGCCGAAAGGCGCAATCTGGGGCATGCGGTAAAGCTGTTCGAACAGGCCGGCTGGGTGATCAAGAGCGGCAGGATGGTCAACGCGCAGAGCGGCGAGCCGTTCAAGCTGGAAATCCTCGGCCGCGACCCGACCGACGAAGTCATCGCAAACCCGTTCATCGACAATCTGAAGAAGATCGGTATCGCCGCTTCGCTGCGCATCGTCGACCCGAGCCAGTATGTGAACCGGGTGCGCAGCTTCGACTTCGACGTGGTGACGGGCATGTTCGGCCAATCCGACTCGCCCGGCAACGAACAGCGCGACTTCTGGAGTTCCAAGGCCGCCGACACGCCCGGATCGCGCAATCTGATGGGCATCAAGAACCCGGTGGTCGACGCGCTGATCGACCGCATCATCTACGCCACCGACCGCGACGACCTCGTCACCGCCACCCATGCGCTCGACCGGGTGCTTTTGTGGAATTACTACGTCGTGCCGCAATGGCACCGCTCGGTGGTGTGGCTGGCCTACTGGAACAAGTTCGGCATTCCTGACAAGCAGCCGGCCTATATCGGCGCCGATATCGATTCCTGGTGGATCGATCCGGCCAAGGAAAAGGCGCTGGCCGCCAAGTACAAGAGCGGCAATTGACCTTTTCCCGCCCACGCCGCGATTTTCTTGCCCTGGCGGGCGCCGCAGCCGCTTCTGCGATACTGCCCGGCAGGGCCTTCGCCGCTACCCCGACAGGTACGAAGTTGCATGGCCTGTCGGCCTTCGGCGACCTCGGATACAAGGCCGATTTTCCGCACTTCGATTACGTGAACCCGAACGCCCCCAAGGGCGGGACGATGAATTTTGCACCGCCCAACTGGACCTTCAACCAAAGCCCGCTGACCTTCAACACCTTGAATTCCTTCGCCCTGAAAGGCGATGCGCCACCGCGCATGGAAATGTGCTTCGACACGCTGATGGCGCGGGCGCTGGACGAGCCGGACGCCGTCTACGGGCTACTGGCCGAGAGTGTCAGCCTTTCGCAGGACCGCAACAGCTTCGATTTCACGCTGCGGCCCGAGGCGCGCTGGCACGACGGATCGCCGCTCACCGCGCATGACGTCGCCTTTTCGCTGATGCTCTACAAGGAAAAGGGCCATCCCGACCTTTTGTTGCCGCTGACCGAATTGAAAGAGGCGGTGGCGGTGGACGACCGCACGGCGCGGCTTACCTTTTCGGGCAATCAGTCGGCGCAGACCATCCTGACCGTCGTCACCATGCCAATCGTCTCGAAGGCCTACTTTGGCGCCAACGATTTCGAATCCTCGACGATGACGCCGCCGCTCGGATCCGGTCCCTACAAGGTCGGGCGCGTGTCGGCCGGCCAGTTCATCGAATATGACCGCGCCCCTGACTACTGGGCGAACGATCTCGCCATCAATCGAGGCCAGAACAATTTCGATCGCATCCGCATCGACTTCTACCGCGACCGGCAGGCTGCGTTCGAAGCGTTCAAGAAGGGCGACACAACCTTTCGCGAGGAATTCACCGCCCGCGTCTGGGTGACCGGCTACGATTTTCCGGCGCTGAAGCAGGGCAAGGTGATCAAGCGCGAATTCCCCGGCGAGAAATGGCCTTCGATGCAGGCGATCGCCATCAACCAGCGCCGCGAACGTTTCCGCGACGTACGGGTGCGCCGCGCTCTCGACCTGTGCTTCGACTTCGAATGGACGAAGCGAACGCTGTTTTCCGGCTCCTACGACCGTTCGCAGTCGAATTTCGAGCACTCGGATTTTCGTGCCGACGGCCTGCCTTCCCCGCAGGAACTGGCCTTGCTGGAGCCTTTTCGCGCCGAACTGCCGCCCGAAACCTTCGGCGAGGCCATCATGCAGCCGATCTCCGACGGATCGGGCCGCGACAGGAAACTGCTCGGCCAGGCGGCAAAACTGCTGGCGGAGGCCGGCTGGAAGCGCGCCGGCGGCTTCGTCGTCAACGACAAGGGCGAGCGGCTGACGGTCGAGATGCTGGCGCAGGACGATTCGCTGGTTCGCATCGCGTCGCCCTGGATCGACAACATGAAGGCCATCGGCATCGACGCCTCGGTGCGGCTGGTCGATTCCAGCCAGTATGAGGAGCGGCAGAGCAATTTCGATTTCGACCTCAACATGCTGGCGGTTTCCATCGGCGCCACGCCGATGCTCGACAGCCTCGAATCGCTCTATTCCTCGCGCGCCGCCGACCGGCCCGGCACGCGCAACTATCCCGGCACGAAAAGCCCGGCGATCGATGCGCTGGTGGCCGCCGCGGGGCGGGCGCAAAGCCGCGCCGACCTCATCGTGGCGCTGAGAGCCCTCGACCGGGTCTTGCGCGCGCGCCTCGACTGGATTCCAACATACTATCTGGCGAATCACCGCGCCGCTTATTGGGATATGTTCGG
>JBARYG010000072.1:0-34350 GCA_049647745.1 Mesorhizobium sp. | reverse complement strand
GCGGCGTGCTGCACGACCTGTTGAGCGGCGGCAAAAGGCATCTGCGGCTGCGCCGGCGGTGCCTGGAACAGCTTGTTCACCGGGCGGAAGTCGTCGTCGTGGTGAGCGGCCGGCGCCGGGCGCGCCTGCGCCATCTCGGCGGCGTTTGCTTCGGCAAGCTGGATCGCTTCGGCTACCGGATCGTGGACGCGCGGCTCGTGCATAGGCTGGTGGACAGGTGCCGCTGCCGGGCGCTGCTCGGCGGCGGGTGCCGCTGCCGGACGAAGCGGAGCCGCGGGCTTGGCCTGCGGTTGCGGCGCGCGGATGGCAATCGGTGCCGCCGCGATCTGTTCGGCCGACTTGTCGATGCCGGTCGCGACGACCGACACGCGGATGACGCCTTCCAGTTCCTCGTCGAAGGTCGCGCCAAGAATGATGTTGGCATCCTGGTCGACTTCCTCGCGAATGCGGGTCGCCGCTTCGTCCACTTCGAACAGGGTGAGGTCGCGACCGCCGGTGATGGAGATCAGCAGGCCCTTGGCGCCCTTCATCGAGGTCTCGTCAAGCAGCGGATTGGCGATCGCGGCCTCGGCGGCGGCCATCGCCCGGCCCTCGCCGGAAGCCTCGCCGGTGCCCATCATCGCCTTGCCCATCTCGCGCATCACCGAACGCACGTCGGCGAAGTCGAGGTTGATCAGGCCTTCCTTGACCATCAGGTCGGTGATGCAGGCGACGCCCGAATAGAGCACCTGGTCGGCCATGGCGAAGGCGTCGGCGAAGGTGGTCTTGTCGTTGGCCAGCCGGAACAGGTTCTGGTTGGGGATGACGATGAGGGTATCAACGCACTTCTGCAGTTCCTCGATACCCATATCGGCCGTCTTCATGCGGCGCTGGCCTTCGAAGTGGAACGGCTTGGTCACGACGCCGACGGTGAGGATGCCCTTTTCGCGCGCGGCGCGGGCAACCACCGGGGCCGCACCGGTGCCGGTACCGCCGCCCATGCCGGCGGTGACGAAGCACATATGCGTGTTGGACAGATGGTCGACGATCTCGTCGAGGCACTCTTCAGCCGCGGCGCGCCCGACTTCCGGCTGCGAGCCGGCGCCCAGCCCTTCGGTCACATGCGCGCCGAGCTGGATCAGCCGCTCGGCCTTCGACATGGTGAGCGCCTGCGCGTCCGTATTGGCCACGACGAATTCGACCCCGCGCAAGCCGGCGGTGATCATGTTGTTGACGGCGTTGCCGCCGCCGCCGCCGACACCGAATACGGTGATGCGGGGCTTGAGCTCCGTAATGTCCGGCTTTTGCAGATTGATTGCCATTGTCCTCGTCCTTTGCCTTTCCCGCCGCTTCGCCGTCGCGGCCGCCTATGGGGCTGTCCCCTGAATTAAAAACTGTCTCTCAACCACTCACTCATACGGTGCAGTCTTCCGCCCGTGCCCGTCATTTTCAGACGAGACATTCCTTGCGCCGGATGGCTCTCGAAAGCCGCCATCTGCGGATAGATCAAAAGCCCGACCGGCACCGAGAAAGCCGGCCCCTTGGCCGCTTCCGGCAGACCCGCCACGCCGAGCGGGCGGCCGATACGGACATTGCGCCCCAGAATCCGGCGCGCCGCTTCCGGCAGGCCGGAGAGCTGGCTGGCCCCGCCGGTCAGCACGACTCGCTTGCCCACCAGATTGCCGTAGCCGGACTTGTTGATACGGTCGCGGAGCAGTTCCAGCGTCTCGTCGACGCGGGCGCGGATGATGCGCGTCATCATCGAGCGCGGCACCTGCGTCGCCACCTCGCCGTCATCGCCGATCGGCTGGATCGAGACGAGATCGCGGTCGTCGGCGCTGCCGGGCAAAGCCGAGCCATGCATGACTTTCAGCCGCTCAGCCGCGGCAATGGACGTGGACAGCCCCTTAGCCAGATCCAGCGTGACATGATTGCCGCCGATGGGAATAGCGTCGGCGTGAATGAATTTGCTTTCGTTGAAGACCGAAATCGTCGTGGTGCCGCCGCCCATGTCGATGCAGGCGGCCCCCATCTCCAGTTCGTCGTCGACCAGCGCCGCCAGCCCGCTGGCGTAAGGCGTCGCCACCATGCGCTCCACCGACAGGTGCGAGCGGTTGATGCACAGTTCGAGGTTGCGCATCGGCGCCGCGTCCCCGGTCAGCACATGCATATCGACCCCGAGCGTGTCGCCGACCATGCCGCGCGGATCGCGCACGCCGCGCTCGGCATCCAGCGAAAAGCCGACGGGAAGCGAGTGGACGACTTCGCGCTCGGCCTTGATCGCCTGCTTGGCGCCGGCGGCCAGCACGCGCTTGACGTCGCCCTCGCCGGCCTCGTGGCCGCCGAGATTGATGGTCGCGACAAAGCTTTCGCTCTTCAGCCTTCCCGCCGTCATGTTGACGATCAGCGAATCGACCGTCAGCCCGGCCATGCGCTCGGCGGCGTCGACAGCGAGACGGACCGCGTGCTCGGCGCGGTCGAGATCGACCACCACGCCTGACTTCACGCCTTCCGATTTCTGGTGACCGATGCCGATGACGTGGATGCGGTGCGAGCGCCCGCGCAGAAGCTTGCCGTCCTCGCACGGCTTCAGCTTCGCCACCACGCAGCATACCTTGCTGGATCCGACGTCCAGCACCGTCAGGGTGCCGGAGCGATGCGCAGGATCGCCGTGCCCGCCGAGCCAGCTCATATCTTCGCCTCTTTCTTGCGCGCCAGCGCCTTGCCGCCGTCTTTCAGCATCGCCTGCCGCGCGCTGTCCGCCTCAGGCGACAACTGCACGACCAGCCGGTCCGTCAGCCGCATATCCACCGCAACGATGTCGCGCTCCAGAATCCCGTCTTCGCTCTCCAGGCTGGCTAGCGTGGCGATCGCCTTGTCCTCGCCCACTTCCGGCAGCTTGACGGTCACGCCATTGACCATCTTCAGGTCCCAGCGCCGCCCGGCGATACGCACATAGCCCTTCACGCGCGCGGCCAGATCGGGGAACTTGTCCATCTTGGCAAGCAGGTCGGGCGCATGAACCGGCGTATCGGCGCTGACGAACAGCGGCAACAGGGCCTGCTTGCCGCCCGAATAGGGAGCGATTACCCGCCCCGAACGCTCGATGACCGAAAGCTCGCTTCCCTTCTGCCACAGCGCGAAGGCCTGGCGCTCTTCGATGCGAACCTCGATCGTATGCGGATAAACCTTGCGGACGGCGGCCGTTTCCACCCACGGCAGAGCGGCAACCCTTTCGCGCGCCGCATCCACATCGAAACCGATCAGCGAAGTCCAGCCGTCGAGGCCGAGACTGCCAAGGATATCGATCTCGGAAGTTTCGCGGTTACCGACCACCTTGATCTGGTCGACGGCAAAGCCGGTACGGGCGGTAAAGCCCTGCACGATGCTGTCCGTATGGCCGCCGACATAGGAGCCATAGGCGCTGCTCGAAGCAAGGAGAACGGTGGTCAGGATCGTCGCGGCAAAACGCGGCGGGGTAAAATCCCCCCGGCCCAGATGCGCAACCATGCGCACAGGGCGGCGCAGCATCCGCGGCAGCACGAAATGGTCGAGCGAGAGCGAGATGCCGAACAGCGTCGGCGCCGTCGAACCCCTCACATATCTTCGACTCGACCTCACCGCAGACAAGACGCGTCCTCCACCATCCAACTCAACAAATCACCGAACGAATGCCCAGCCTGGGCAGCGATTTCCGGCACCAGCGACGTCGGCGTCATGCCCGGCTGCGTATTGACTTCCAGCCAGATAACTTCGCCATTTTCCGAATGACGGTCGTCGTAACGGAAGTCAGACCGGGACACGCCCCGGCAGCCGATCGCTTGGTGAGCCTTGAGCGCCAGTGTTTGTATTTTTTGGTAAATATTCGGTGAAACTTTTGCGGGGCATTCGTGCTTTGAGCCGCCGGCAACATATTTTGAATCATAATCGTAGAAGGAATGCCCCGTCGGAATGATCTCGCAAACGCCGAGCGCGACATCACCCATGACGGCGCAGGTCAGTTCACGGCCAGGGACGTAGCGCTCGACCATCACCCGGTCGCCATATTTCCACTCGGACGAAGCGATCACCTGCGGCGGATGCGACTGCCCTTCCTGCACGATCACGACGCCGAAGCTCGACCCTTCGTTCACCGGCTTGACCACATAGGGCGGCTTCATTGGATGCTTGTCGCCGATGGCGAAGCGGTCCGCGATCCTGGATTCGGCAGCGGGAATGCCTGCAGCCTTGGCGACTTTCTTGGCTTGCTCCTTGTTCATCGCAAGAGCCGAGGCCAGCACCCCCGAATGGGTGTAGGGGATAGCCAGATATTCCAGAATACCCTGGATCGTCCCGTCCTCACCGAAAGGACCATGCAAGGCGTTGAAACAGACATCAGGCTTGAGCGCACCGAGAACCGAACTGATATCGCGCCCGACATCAACCTTGGTCACCTTGTAGCCTTCAGCCTCCAGGGCAGCCGCGCAGGCATTTCCCGACGAGAGCGACACCGGCCGCTCCGATGAGAAACCGCCCATGAGCACGGCTACATGCTTGTTCTTCATTCCCCGTCTTCCCCTCTCGCGGCGGGTCGCCATTCCATCTCCCGAGAATTGAGTCCGAGTCTTCCGGCAGGTTGCCCCCCAGACGGAAAACGCGCCTTACGCGCCGTTACGACTCAAATCAGGAAACGCTTTAGGCCAGAGAATCAGAGAGTTGATTCGCTGGCAAGTGCCGAGGATTCCAGATGATTCACTTTCCGGGCTTTTCGTGACAAAAAGTGATTCATCCGAGTCTTTCGGATCACAATCGCGCGAGCGCTAAAGTAGCTGCCCGAGGAATTCCTGCACAGCGTGGCCGGACCGGAAATCGCCGATGCGCTTGATTTCCCATTGCAGCCTTATGCCCGAGTGTTCCAGCACCCGCGCGCGCACCGTCTCGCCCAGATATTCGAGTTCGTAGCCGGTCGCCGAGCCGGTGTTGATCATGAAATTGCAATGCATCGGCGACATCTGCGCGCCGCCCACCATCAGCCCGCGGCAGCCGGCTTCATCGATCACCTTCCAGGCCGAATGGCCCTCCGGGTTCTTGAAGGTCGAGCCGCCGGTCCTTTCGCGGATCGGCTGCACCGTTTCGCGATGATGCTGGACCGCCTCCATCGCCGCCTTGATCGTTTCCCTGTCTTCCGAAAATCCCTCGAATATGGCCGAGGTAAAAATGAAATCGGCCGGCGCCGAGGAATGGCGATAGGCATAGCCCATGTCGGTATTGGACAGCGTATGGAAATTGCCCTTGCGGTCGAGGGCGCGCACCTCGACCACGCGCTCGCGCGTTTCCACACCGTTGGCGCCGGCATTCATGCGCAACGCTCCGCCGATGGCGCCGGGGATGCCGTGATAGAAATGAAAGCCGCCGATGCCTGCCTCGTAGGCGACCGCCGCCAGCCGTTTGTCGGGGATCGCAGCCCCGGCCCTGATTCTCGTCGGCGAGATCACATGCGCCTCGCCAAACCCCTTGGCAGAGAGCCGGACCACGAATCCCGATATGCCGCCGTCGCGCACCAGAAGATTGGAGCCGATGCCGACTACGGTCAGCGGCACGTCTTGCGGGACCGCCTTCAGGAAGGCGGCCAGATCGTCCTCGTCGGCCGGCTGGAACAACACATCGGCCAAACCACCTGCGCGGAACCAGGTGATCTTGTCCATCTCGGCGTCGGGCGTGATGCGTCCGCGCAACCCGGAAAGCCGGTCGCCCAGCGAAGCAAGCAGTTTCTCGCCGCGCGTCATGACCCGTTCAGCTCCTTCGGCAACGCATAAGCCCATTGGGTGATGCTGCCGGCACCGAGGAACACGACAAAATCGCCCGGCCTGGCAATCTCGCGGATGATCGGCGCGATTGCCGCCGGACCTTCGATGTAGCGCGCGTCGCGATGGCCACCGGCCCGCATCCGCGCCACCAGCGCTTCCGAGGTCGCGCCTTCGATAGGGTCTTCGCCAGCCGTGTAGACCGGCGCCACCATGACCGTATCCGCTTCATTGAAGCAGGTGGCGAAATCGTCGAACAGATCGTGCAGTCGGGTAAAGCGGTGCGGCTGGGCAATGGCAATGACGCGGCCTTTGGTGGCGTCGCGCGCCGCCTTGAGCACAGCCTTGATCTCGACGGGATGGTGGCCGTAGTCGTCGAACACCTCGACGCCGTTCCACGAACCGGTATGGGTGAAGCGCCGCTTGACGCCGCCGAAGGACGACAGGCCCTTCTTGATCGCCTCCGGCGACAGGCCAAGTTCATGCGCCACCGCAATGGCAGCCGTGGCGTTGGAAACGTTGTGGCGGCCGGGCATCGGCAGGCGCAGCCCGGTAATTTCCGTGCTTCGTCCCTTACGGTCGCGGATCATCACGTCGAATTCGGACGATGCGCCGTTCATACGGTGATTGGTGAAACGCACGTCGGCCTGCGCGTTGGCGCCATAGGTGATGACGCGCCGGTCCTCGATACGGCCGACCAGTGCCTGCACCTCCGGATGGTCCGTGCACATGACGCCGAAACCATAGAACGGCACGTTTTCGACGAAGCTGCGGAACGCCTCGCGCACCGCATCGAACGAACCGTAATGATCGAGATGCTCCGGGTCGATGTTGGTGACCACGGCGATATCGGCAGGCAGTTTCAGGAAGGTGCCGTCGCTCTCGTCGGCTTCCACCACCATCCATTCGCCGTCGCCCATGCGCGCATTGGTGCCATAGGCATTGATGATGCCGCCATTGATGACGGTGGGGTCGAGCCCACCCGCCTCCAGAAGCGTCGCCACCATGGAGGTGGTCGTGGTCTTGCCGTGCGTGCCGCCGATGGCGACCGCCTGGCGAAAACGCATCAGCTCGGCCAGCATTTCGGCACGCCGCACGATCGGCAGCAGCCTCTCGCGAGCCGCCTTCAGTTCGGGATTGGATTTCTTGATCGCGGTGGACACCACCACCACCTCGGCGTCGCCCAGGTTCTCGGCGGCATGACCGACGAAGCACTCGATGCCCTTCTCGCGCAGCCGCTGCACATTGGCGCCATCGGCCTGGTCGGAGCCTTGCACCTTGTAGCCCAGATTATGCAGCACCTCGGCGATGCCGCTCATGCCGATGCCGCCGATGCCGATGAAATGGACAAGCCCGATCGTCTGCGGCATTTTCATGGGCGCACCTCTTTCTTGAATTCGGCTACTGATTTGCCCGACGCAATAGCCTCTGTAAGGTCGGCGAGCAACCGCGTGGCATCCGGTTTGCCGGCCGATTTCGCCGATTTCGCCATGGCGCCGAGCTTTTGCGGATCGTCCATCAGCGCGCCGACCAGTTCGGCGATCCGCTCCGCCGACAGGGTCGATTGCGGATGTACCTGCGCCCCGCCGGCGGCGGCGAGGGCAGCCGCATTCGCCGCCTGGTCGTGGTCGAGCGCATGCGGGTAAGGCACCAGTAGCGCCGGGCGGCCGATGACCGCGATTTCCGATACCGTCGACGCGCCCGAGCGCGAAAGTACCAGATGCGCCGATCCTATCCGCGCGGCCATGTCATTGAAAAAGGGCGACACCTGCGCCTCGATGCCCAATCCGGCATAAGCCGCCTGAACCTTCGCGGCGTCTTCGGCCCGCGCCTGCTGCGTGACGATCAGACGCCTGCGCCGGCTTTCCGGCAGCAGCGCCACCGCCGCCGGCACCGCCTCGGAAAAGAATTTTGCACCCTGGCTGCCGCCGAACACCAAAAGACGGAAAGGCTCGCCTTTTCCGGAAACGCGATAGGGCGTTCTCGCCGCCTCCAGCACCGCAGGCCGCACCGGGTTGCCGGTGGTGACGGTCTTGATACCGGCCGTACTTTCGTCTTCCGGCAGGAAGCCGCCGGCAATCGCGCTCACCCGGCGGGCCAGCGCCCTGTTGGCGCGGCCCATGACCGCGTTCTGCTCGTGGATCAGCGTCGACACTCTACGCCTTGTGGCGGCATAGAGCGGCGGCAGCGTCGGATAGCCGCCGAAACCGACCACGACGTCCGGGTTCAATCGACCGATCAGCGCTGATGCCTGCCGAACTCCACGCCAGATTTTCCAGAAGGCGCCCGCCAGCGCCAGCGGGTTTTTCGAGCCGATCGTCGCCGAACGGATCGGATGGATGGCGACCGCCGGGAAATGACCGGCAAAACGTTCGGCCCTGTCGTCGGTAGCCAGATGGACGCTCCAGCCGCGCGCCGCCAGTTCGTGCGCCAGCGCCTCGGCCGGAAACAGATGCCCGCCGGTTCCGCCTGCCGCCAGAAGGATCGTACCTTTGGCCATCAAGTCCCTATTCCGCCGGTATAGCCCGGGATGCGGAAGAATAGCCCATCTGCAGGCGTCTTTCCGGCTTTTTGCGCGTCAAAGCCAGCACCATGCCCATGGAAACGGCAATGGCGATCTGCGACGAGCCGCCATAGGAGATGAAGGGCAGCGTCATGCCCTTGGCAGGGATCAGTTGCAGGTTGACGCACATATTGATGGCCGACTGCAGACCGAACACGGTGACCAAGCCACCGACCGCATAGCGGGTGAAATCGTCATGCTCCTTGAGCGCCGTGTTAAGGCCGCGCAATACGATGAAGGCGAAGATACCCATGATGATGAAGCACAGCGCGATGCCGAATTCCTCGCCCGCGACCGAGAACACGAAGTCGGCATGGCTGTCGGGGATGACGCGCTTGAACGTGCCCTCGCCCGGCCCGACGCCGAACCAGCCGCCGTTGATGATGGCTTCCCGGCCCATGTCGACCTGGAACGTGTCGCCCTCGCCGGTCATGAAGCGGTCGATGCGCCCGGCAACGTGCGGAAACACCGTATAGGCGGCAAATACGCCGCCGACGCCGGCCGCGCCTAGCATGACGATCCAGACCCACGACAAGCCGGCCATGAAAAACATCACGCCCCAGGTGCCGAGCACCAGCATCGTCTGGCCGAAGTCTGGCTGTGCCACCAGCAGCGAGATGACCACCGTCAGCAGGATCATGGCGAACAGATTGCCCGGAATGTCGGGCTGGCGCTTGTGTTCGGCAAACAGCCAGGCGCAGACGATGACGAAGGCAGGCTTGAGGAATTCGGAAGGCTGGATCGACAGGCCGGCCAGCGATACCCAGCGCCGCGCGCCCTTCACCTCGACGCCGACGTAGAGCACCGCAACCATCAGAACGAGCATCACGCCCAGCAAAATCAGCGCCATGCGCCTGATCTGCCGCGATTCAAGGAACGATACCGCCAGCATCACGCCGAGTGCCGGAATGGTGAAGATGATCTGGCGCGTGGCGAAGTGGAACGGGTCGAGCCCGATACGTAGCGCAACGGCCGGGCTTGCGGCGAAGGACAAGACGATGCCGAGCCCCATCAGCGACAGGAATGCCGCCAGGAACCATCGGTCGACGGTCCACCACCAGGTTGCGACCGGGCTTTTGTCGAGACGGCTTCGTTGTGCCATTATCGTGCCTCTCCGATAGGACGAACCCCATCAATAGCGCGCGCAGCTTGCCTGAAGAATTCGCCGCGCACCTCGAAATTCTTGAACTGGTCGAAGCTGGCGCATGCAGGCGACAGCAACACCACGACCTCGCCGCTTTCGTCGTTTTCCGCGTCGCGCGCGGCGTGTTCCACCGCCGCCGCCAGCGTGCCTGAGATTTCGTAAGGCACGGTCTCGCCGAGCGTGGCCGAAAAGGCCGGCGCCGCTTCGCCGATCAGGTAGGCTTTGGCGATCCGCGAGAAGAGCCCGCGCAGCGGTTCGATGCCGCCTTCCTTGGGCAGCCCGCCGGCGATCCAGTAGATGCGGGGAAAGCTCGACAGCGCCGGTGCCGCGGCATCGGCGTTCGTCGCCTTGGAATCGTTGACGAACAGCACATGCCCTTTCCTACCCACCTGCTCCATGCGGTGGGCAAGTCCCGGAAAGCTTTCGAGCCCCGACTGAATTTCACCAAGTTCCAGCCCGACTTTGAGGCACGCCGCCACGGCGGCCAGCGCGTTCTGCGCATTATGTTGGCCGCGCAGCGAGCCGATACCTTCGAGGAAGGCGATGCGGCTATAGCGGCCATCGACCGCTTCCATAAGATCGGTGCCGTCGGCGAAATAACCGTCGGTCAGCGGCAGGCGCTTGGAGATGCGGATGACCGGCTTGCCGACACGTTCCAGCCGGTCCGCGATCTGCGCGCACCAGCTGTCGTCGATGCCGATGATGGCCGTATCGCTGCCGGCAACCAGCCGCTCCTTGATCGAGGCGTAGTGCTGCATGGTGCCGTGGCGATCGAGATGGTCGGGTGTCAGATTGAGCAACACGCCCGCCGTCGGGTTGATCGAGGGCGCGAGGTCGATCTGGTAGGACGAGCACTCGACCACATAATGGCGGCCGGGCGCAGGCGGGTCGAGCGTCATCACCGCTCGGCCGATATTGCCGCCCATCTGGGCGTCGCGGCCGGCGGATTTCAGGATATGCGCGGTCAGCGCGGTGGTCGTCGACTTGCCGTTGGTGCCGGTGATGGCGATGAACGGCGCCTCCGGCGCGCTGGCGATCCGTTCGCGGCAGAAAAGCTCGACATCGCCGATGACCTCGACGCCGGCGCCGCGCGCAAGTTCCACCGACCAGTGCGGCTTGGGGTGCGTCAGCGGTACACCAGGCGACAAAACGAGCGAGGAGAACCGCGGCCATTCGGCACCGCGCAGATCGCCGGTGGGGATACCCTCCGCTTCTGCCTTGGCGACGCTGCCCGGATTGTCGTCGAAGGCCAGCACCTCTGCGCCGCCCTCGATCAGCGCGCGCGCCGTGGCGATGCCCGAGCCTCCCAGCCCGAAGAGGCCGACGCGTTTGCCTGAAAATGTCGCGGCAGGGATCACTTTCCGTGTCCTATCTCAGCTTGAGGGTGGAAAGGCCGACCAGCGCCAGGATCACGGCAATGATCCAGAAACGGATGACGACCTGGCTTTCGGTCCAGCCGAGCTTTTCGAAATGGTGGTGGATGGGCGCCATCAGGAACACCCTCCGGCCCGTCATCTTAAAGTAGCCGACCTGGATGATGACCGACAATATCTCCACCACGAACAGGCCGCCGACGATGACCAGCACGATCTCGTGCTTGGTCGAAACCGCCACCGTGCCGATCAGCCCGCCCAGCGCCAGCGATCCGGTGTCGCCCATGAAGATCGCCGCCGGGGGCGCGTTGAACCATAAAAAGCCGAGGCCGGCGCCGATCACCGCGCCCAGCACCACGGCCAGTTCGCCGGTTCCGGGAACGAAGTGGATTTGCAGATACTCGGCGAACACCGCGTTACCCGAAAGATAGGCGATCACCCCGAACGATGCGGCAGCGATCATGATCGGCACGATCGCCAGCCCGTCCAGGCCGTCGGTCAGATTGACGGCGTTGCCGGCACCGACCATCACGAAGGCGCCGAATGGGATGAAGAACCAGCCCAGATTGATCAGAAATTCCTTGGCGAACGGAAATGTCAGCGACGAGGAGAACGGTTCCTGTCCGGCGTGCATGATGGCCCAGCTTGCGATGCCGGCGATGACGAACTCCAGCGCCAGCCGTGCCTTGCCGGAAAAGCCCAGATGCGACTGCTTGGTCACCTTCAGGTAGTCGTCGTAAAAACCGATGGCGCCGAAGCCGATCGTCACGAAAAGCACCACCCAGACATAGACGCTGCGCAAATTGGCCCACAGCAGCGCCGAGATAATGATGCCGGTCAGGATCATCAGCCCGCCCATGGTCGGCGTTCCGGCTTTCTTGAAATGCGTCTGCGGTCCGTCGGCACGGATCGGCTGGCCCTTGCCCTGTCTCAGCCTCAGCGAATTAATGATGCCCGGTCCGAAAATGAAGACGATCAGCGCCGAGGTGATCAGCGCTCCGCCGGTACGGAAGGTGATGTAGCGAAAGACATTGAAGGCCGTGAACCGGTCCGCAAAATCAACGAGCAATGTCAGCATACAATTTCGTCCCCCGGGCCAGCGCCCAGTCAGTGTGGCGTTTTGGCTTGCGCCGGAAATTTCTTGAGCAAAGCGTCGACGAGCTTTGAAAAACCGATACCTTTGGACGACTTGACCATGACCACGTCGCCCGGCCCGACCGCATTCAGAAGAACAGGCTTCAATTCTTCCGCGCCGTCCCGATAGGCGGTGGCGATATCCCCCGGCAAAGCCTCGGCCAGCGCCTTCATTTCGGGTCCGCCCAGAAACACCGTCTGCACGCCGGTGCCAACGATCAGCCCGGCAAGCCCGGCATGCAGCTTCGCCGAATGCGCGCCCAGTTCCAGCATGTCGCCGAGCACTGCGATGCGGCGGCCCTGCTCCGACACCGGCGTCGCGTTGAGCAGCGCCAGCGCCGCCGTCATCGAGGCGGGGTTGGCGTTGTAGCTTTCATCGATCAGCGTGAACGGCCCGTCCGGGTGGTGCAGGATGTGACGCTGCCCTCTCCCCGGCTCCGCCGAAAGACTGCCAAGCGCCAGCGCTACCTTGACGACATCGGCTCCGGCCAGATGCGCCGCCCCCAGAACGGCAACCGCGTTCTGCACGATATGCCGGCCTGGCGCGCCGATACGCGCGACGATCTCCTGTCCACCGATACGCGCGGTGATGTCGGAATGATCGGCTTGCAGCGTGTAATCGAGCAGCCGGTAGGTCGAACGCGCGTTCTCGCCGAAACCGGCGATATTCTCGACGCCAACCGCGACGGCCAGCTTCTCCAGAAGCTTCGAACGCGGATCGTCGCGGTTGAGGAGCGCTGTGCCGCCGGGCTCCAGCCCCTCGAATATTTCCGCCTTGGCCTTGGCGATTTCCTCAAGGTTGCGGAAGAAACCGAGATGAGCCGCCGCGATCAGCGTGACGACGGCGATGTGCGGCCGCACCATCTTGACCAGCGGCCGGATCTCGTTGGGGTGGTTCATCCCGATCTCGAACACGGCGTAGTCGCAATCGTCCGGCATCCGCGCCAGCGTCAGCGGCACGCCCCAGTGGTTGTTGAACGACTTGTCCGACGCATGCACCTTGCCGACGGCGCAAAGCCCGTGGCGCAGCGCCTCCTTCGTGCTGGTCTTGCCGACCGAACCGGTGATCGCGATGATTTTCGCGGATGAGCGGGCACGCGCCGCCCGCCCCAGTTTTTCGAGCGCTTCCAGCACGTCCGGCACGACGATCATCGGCGCGGTCAGCCGCCCGAGCGCCGGCAGCTTGCCCTCGGCAACGACCAGCACGCCCGCCCCCGCCTTGATCGCGGCGGTGGCGAAGTCGTGGCCGTCCATCGTCTCACCCTTGATGGCAAAGAAGGCATCGCCGGGCTGCAAGCTTCGCGTATCGATGGAAATGCCGTCGACACCTTCCGGCATCGGGCCAAGCGGCCTGCCGTCCATGGCCGCGACGAGCGCTTGCGAAGTCCACAGCCTGCTCATGCGGCCAGATCCTTCAGCGCCGCCCGAACTTCCTCGTGGTCCGAGAAATGGAATGTCTCGGAGCCGATGGTCTGGCCTTCTTCATGGCCCTTGCCGGCCACGATCAGCGTGTCGCCGGCACGCAGCATGGCGACGGCTTCGTGGATCGCCTGCCGCCTGTCCCCAATCTCGATGGCGCCGGGCGCCGCTGCCATGATGGCGGCACGGATCGAGGCGGGCTCTTCGGAACGGGGGTTGTCGTCGGTGACGATGGTTATATCGGCAAGGCGAGTGGCAATCTCGCCCATGATGGGGCGCTTGCCGCGGTCGCGGTCGCCACCGCAGCCGAACACGACGATCACCTTGCCGGTGGTGAATGGCCGAACGGCGGTCAGCACGTTTTCCAGCGCATCGGGCTTGTGGGCGTAATCGACATAGACCGGCGCGCCACTCGACGTGGTGCCGACGAGGTCGAGCCGGCCCGGCGCGCCCTTCAGCTTTTCCAGCGCGGCCATTGCCTTGGCGGCCGGCGTGCCGGTCGAAATGGCAAGCCCGGCCGAAACCAAAGCGTTGGATATCTGGAAATCGCCGGCCAGCGGCAGGTCGATCTCATAGAGGACGCCGTCGGCTTCGACCTCGGCGCGCTGGCGGTGACGCTCGTGTTCGACGCGCTTCAGCTTCAGGAACGAACCGTGCCGCCCGACCGTCAGCACCTCCAGCCCGGCCGCCCGCGCCGCGCGGATGGTAGGTTCCGACCACGGATCGTCGGCAAAGACGACCGCCGGCGCCCCCTTCGGCAAAAGCGTATCGAACAGACGCATCTTGGCGCGGTGATAATCCTCGACGGTCGGATGATAATCCATGTGGTCGCGGCCGAGATTGGTGAAGCCGCCGGCCCTGAGCCGCACACCATCGAGGCGGCGCTGGTCGAGCCCGTGGCTCGACGCTTCCATCGAGGCATGGGTGACGCCGGCTTGCGCAAGCTCGGCCAGCAACCTGTGCAGCGCCACCGGATCGGGTGTGGTCAGGGAGCCGTATTCGTTGCGGCCGGGTGTCACCACGCCGGTCGTGCCGATCGACGCGGCGGCAAAGCCTGCCTGTTCCCATATCTGACGGGTAAAGGCTGCCACCGAAGTCTTGCCGCTGGTGCCCGTCACCGCCACCATCGTCTCAGGCTGGCCGTGGAAGAACCTGGCGGCGCTGAGCGCCAGCGCCAGGCGCGCATCGTCGACGGAAAGAACCGGAACGGAAAGGCCGGTGAGCGCACTGCCTTTGGAGGCTACGACGGCCATCGCACCGCGCCTGACGGCGTCGGCGGCAAAGGCCGCGCCGTCAGCCTTGCTGCCCGCAAGCGCGAAAAACAGACTTCCCGGCACCACCTGCCGGGAATCCGACGAAATGCCGGCGACCTTGGTGTCGAAGGAAGCAGTATCTTCGACGGGCAGGATGCCGGCAAGTTCTCTCAGTATCATGGAAATCCGTTCGTCCCACCGTTTGCAAAAACGACGCGTCGTTGCCGGCGCGTCGAGGAGAATCACTCCATGGAAACCAGCGTTGCACCGTTTTCATGGCTGAAATCCGGCTTTACGCCAAGCATCGCCGCCGAGCGGGCAATGATGTTGTGAGCCATGATACCGGCGTTCGAGGCCGCAGTGCCGCCCATGCCCGGCTTTTCCGGCTTCGGCTCGTCGGCAATGGTCAGCACGATATATTGCGGATCGTCCATCGGAAACGCGGCCACGAACGCGTTGAAGTTCTTGTCCTTGGAGTAGCGGCCGTTGACGACCTTTTCGGCCGTGCCGGTCTTGCCGCCGACGCGGTAGCCGGGCACGCGCGCATTGCGGCCCGAGCCCTTTTCCGCGTTGAGAGCATAGACGTAGCGCATGGCGTCGCTGGTCTTGTCGCTGACGACCCTCTTGGCGACCGTCATCGCCTGTTCCTGCGTGCGCGGCAGGAAAGTCGGTTCGATCAGGTAGCCGCCGTTCATCAGCGCGGCACAGCCTACCGCCGTTTGCAGCGGCGTCGTCGACACGCCATGACCGAAGGCGATGGTGATTGAATTGACCTGTTTCCAGACCTTCGGCTCTGTCGGCCGGGCGACTTCCGGCAATTCGGTCTGCATCTTTTCAAGCACGCCGAGGCGGTGCAGGAACTCGCGGTGCCCCTCAATGCCGACCGCCTCGGCTTCCTTGGCCGAGCCGATGTTGGAGGAATAGATGAACACTTCCGGCACCGTCAGCCAGCGGCCCTTGCCGTGGAAATCGTGGATGGTCTGGTGGCCGATGCGGATCGGGCGCGTCGCGTCGAGCTTGCTCGCCAGCGTCATCTTGCCGGAATCGAGCGCCATCGCGGTGGTGAAGCTCTTGAAGGTCGAGCCCATCTCGTAGAGGCCGGCGGACATGCGGTTCAGCCTGTCCTTGTCCTGCGCGTTATAGGGGTTGTTCGGGTCGAAATCCGGCACCGAAGCCATCGCCAGCACTTCGCCTGTCTTGACGTTGAGAACGACCGCGCCTGCGGCGATCGCATGGTATTTCTGCATGCCGACGACGATTTCGTCATGCACGATGTGCTGGACCCGCAAATCGATCGACAGCTTGACCGGCGCCAGATCCTTGGGAACGGCAAGCCCCGACGCCTGCAGGTCGGTAAGACCCTGGCCGTCGATATACTTCTCCATCCCCGAAATGCCCTGATTGTCGATATTGGTCATGCCGACGATGTAGGCGGAGGTGTCGCCGCTCGGATAGAAGCGACGCTTTTCGGTGCGAAAGCCGATGCCGGGGATGCCGAGTTGCATGATTTCATTCTGCTGCTTCGGCGTGAGCTGGCGCTGCAGCCAGACGAAGCCGGCCCCGCTCTTGAACTTGTTATAGGTCTGCTCGTAGTCGATCTCCGGAAGCACCGTCGACAGTTTTTCGATGGCCTCGTCCGCATCGACGATATGGCGCGGCTCCGCATAGAGCGAGGCGGTCTTGATGTCGGTGGCGAGCAACTCGCCGTTGCGGTCGACGATATCGGGACGCGATGCCGTGACGCGGCTGGCCGGTGCGCCTGAATTGTCCGGGTTCTGATAGCCCAGATAGACCAGCCGGCCCGCGATCGTCGAATAGATGCCGAAAAACACCGCCATCGTCATCAGGACGCGGGTCTTGGCCTTGCCGCCGGTCGCCTTGCGGGCGCCGTCCACGACGATCGATCCGGTCTCCTGGTCCTTTGCGCCACGCCGCAGCAGTTTGCCGATCATTGGATGCCTCCCGTCTTGATCGGATCCTTGGCGGCAACGCCCCCGTCAGCCAGCCCCAAACCGTCCGGTCCCATGTCGAATTTTTCGGCGGTCAGGTTCTCGATGGTCAGCGCACGCGGCGGCAGCGCGTCCAGCCCGACGATCTGACGCGCGCTGACAGGCGCAAGCTCCAGCTGCGGCTGGTAGAGTTCGGTCAGTTTCTGCAAGCGTTCCGGTTGCGTCAGCAAGCTCCAGTCGGCCTTCAACAGGTCGATCGTGTCCTCTTCGGTGTGGATTTGCGCCTTGAGCTTATGGACGGTCGCCATCTGCACTTCGGCGTTGCGCTTGATCGTGTAGGTCATGGCGGCGGCGGCGACCATCACGGCAATCAGCACGATGTCACTGGTTCGAAACATGAACGCTTACCTCTCACCCGGCACGTCGATGCCGGGAAGCTTTGGAAGGCCGAAAATGGAAAAATCACCTGCGCGCGCCGGCGCGTCGGTGCGTATCGCGGCACGCAGGCGGGCCGAACGCGCCCGCGGATTGAGCGCGATTTCTTCGTCGCCCGGCGTGACGCCACCGCCTGCCTTGCGAAACGTCGCCGGCTTTTCGTGCACTTGCGGCATGTAGCGCGACCCGGAAACGGCATCGGCGCGATCGGCGATGAAGCGCTTGACGATGCGGTCTTCCAGCGAATGGAACGTCACCACCACAAGCCGTCCGCCGGGCTTCAATACCCGCTCGGCGGCAAACAGCGCCCTGGCCAGTTCGCCAAGCTCGTCGTTGACATAGATGCGCAGCGCCTGGAACACGCGTGTCGCCGGGTGAATCTTGTCGCCCGGCTTGCGCCCGATATGGGTTTCGATGGCATCGGCAAGATCGAGCGTGCGTTCGAACGGATGCTTTTGCCGGCGCGTCTCGATCATGCGGGCGATACGCCCGGCATGGCGCTCCTCGCCGAGAAAACCGAAGATGCGGGCAAGATCGCCCGCCTTGAAGGAGTTCACCACGTCGGCGGCGCTCAAGCCCGCCTGCGCCATACGCATATCGAGCGGGCCGTCGGCGCGAAAGGAAAAGCCGCGCGACGCCTCGTCGATCTGCATGGAGGACACGCCGATGTCGAGCACCACGCCGTCCGCCTCTTCGGCATGCTCGTCCAGTGTCGAGAACGGTGCCTGCACGAGCCGAAGCCTGCCGCCAGACTGCTGCTCGAGCGCCCGGCCCACCGCTACCGCATCCGGATCCCGGTCGATCGCAATGACCGACGCCCCGGTTTCAAGGATGGCGCGGCTGTAGCCACCGGCGCCGAACGTACCGTCGACGATTATCTCGCCGGCTCTCGGCTGCAAAGCCTCCAGCACTTCAACGAGAAGAACCGGAATGTGACGGGCCGGTCCGCCAGCGGCGTGAAATTCATCGCCGTGGCCCGTCGTCATTCCGGTCGCTCCCTCGTCCCCTGCCGAAGCTGCAACAGACGTGCCCGCGCCTGCGCCCCATAGGCGGCAAGCCGGCCGGGTTCCCACATCTGAAAAAAATCCCCACGCCCGACAAAGGCCACCTCGCCCGCAATGCCGGTGTGCTCGCGCATGAAATCGGTCATCGTGATGCGGCCGTCCTGGTCGAGTTTCAGGAACGCACCGTCGCCGTGGCAGAAGAACGACATGTCGTTTGCCGTCTGCAAGAAAGGGTCCTCCAGCGCGATACGCTGCTCGTAGCGGTCGAGCAGGTCGAGCCCGCCGACATCCATCGCCGGAACATCCAGGCAGCGCAGCGCATAAAGCTCGCCGTAGCCGCGTTTCTGCACCACCGAGCGGAAATGCGCCGGCACGGAAACCCGCCCCTTGGCGTCGATCCGGTTGACGGCATTCGACAGAAAACGGTCCATGACGCCTTGCGGCCGCTCCTTTCCCCGATTCGCCGCCAGCGCTGCCGCAAGACGGATCCGTGCTTGTTTCACCTTCGCCTAAATCGCCGGAACCCGGCACACACGAGGCCACAGCGGCTGCCAGGGCGGCGTACGCTTTACCGTGACTCGAAACGAAGGCTTGAGTATCGAAACGGGATAACATGGGGCACTATGGGCGTCAACGGGAACAAGCTTCACGAACCGGCCTGCCCCACCTCCACGAAGCGGCTTTGAGGGCATCGTCGTCTTTATCGTCCATTAAGCCTAACGAACCGTTTAGAAACGCTTGGCTGCAGCCAACAGCGCTTGCCGTATACGGCCTGCGGGCATAGCGTCGGCGCACATTTCATCGAAACCCACAGGTTCATAATCAATGTCCGATACCGCAAGACGCGCAGCCGAACTCTCCCATTTGCGCGACGGCGATTTTGCCAAGGGCGACCCGATCCCGCTGCCGCTGACCATGGCGGCGATTTTTCACGCGCCGGGCGACGCAACCGGCTTCAACCAGTACGGCCGTTTCTCGAACCCGACATGGGCAGCGGTGGAACACATGCTGGGGCATATGGAAGATGCCCCATGCGTGGCGTTTCCGTCCGGAATGGCGGCGATTTCGGCGATGTTCTTCGGCCTGCTCCAATCCGGTGATCGTGTCCTCCTGCCTTCCGACGGTTATCCCACCTCGCGCGGCGTGTTCGAGCGCTACCTGAAGGGTTTCGGCGTCGAATACGACTTAAGGCCGACAGCATCCTTTCTCGATGGTGGCTTTGACGGCTACCGCCTCGCCTTCGTTGAAACGCCGTCCAACCCGGGCCTCGACATCTGCGACATTGCCGCCGTCGCCAAGGCCGCCCATGCCTCGGGCGCCCTGCTCGCCGTGGACAACACGACCATGACGCCGTTCGGCCAGCGTCCGCTCGATCTCGGTGCCGACATCGTCGTGGCGGCTGACACCAAGGCGCCCAATGGTCATTCCGACGTGTTGTTCGGCCATGTCGCCAGCCGCAACGCCGAGGTGATCACCGCCGTACAGGACTGGCGCAAGACGACGGGCAGCATTCCAAGCCCCTTCGATGCATGGATGGTGCATCGCGGGCTTGAAACGCTGGACGTCCGCTTCGAGCGCATGTGCGCCAGCGCCGGCATCGTCGCCCGCCGCTTGCAGGAGCATCCGGCGGTGCGCGGCGTGCGCTATCCCGGCCTCGAAAACGATCCGTCGCATAATCTGGCCAGCGCCCAGATGGAGCGTTTCGGCTTTCTGATCAGCCTGGTGCTGGAGTCGGAAGAAAAGGCCGAGGACTTCATCAACGGCTGCACGCTGATGCAGGCGGCGACTTCGTTCGGCGGCGTCCACACCTCAGCCGAGCGCCGCACAAGGCGCGGCGACGCCGTGCCGCCGGGCTTCGTGCGCCTGTCGGTCGGCTGCGAACCGACTGAGCCGCTTTGGGAAGCGATAAAAGCATCCCTGGACCGGATCGAAAGCTGAGCTTCAATTTTCGATCTCATTCCCGATTGATATTGCGCCTACCGTGCAGCGCACGCGGAATTTCCACGGCCTCCGCGCCGACGCGATAGAAAGTCAGATATTCCCCGACAGCGATACGGTGAATGCCGGTCCTGATATCGTCGCGCGATGCGCCGGGGAAAGGAAACGCCGCCAATTGCCCCCAACGCTCTTCAATACGATCGAGCAAGCGGTCCGCCGCAGCCTCGTTTTCTTGCGCAACGTAAAGCCAGATCGTAATCAGGTCGTCTTCTGCGTGCGAACTTCGCCGTGTCAGTCATGCGGCGCTGTTGGCCTTCCAACGCCTTCGCGCTTCGGCTTTGATCTCATCCATCGAGGCGAATTTTCCTGGCCCGCTGTCGATGCCTTCCTGCACCAGCGCCCGCAATTCCTCCAGCGTGTAGCCGAACAGGTCGCGCCTGTCCTTCCACTGCCGCAGGGCGTCTGTTCAAATGGTACGATTTAATCGCACCACATTGAAGAAAGCTCACTCCCGGTGCATGGGACCGCCGCCTGAATCAGCCATCGAGCTCCTTGATTCAAAATACGTGCCGTCGCCCGCAACCAGTTGATAATATGATGATTGTTTCGGAGAAAAATGTCAGCTGGCCTGTAAGCCGGGTTTTGTATGGCCCCCGCTCCTTGCGGAGCGGGAACGTGGCGGCCATTCATCTTGGACGCATGTTGCCATGCGCCTCACGCAACCTACCCGGACGGTGAGCCGAAAACAGCCCTCGGGTTGCCCCGCACCGTCCCTATTCGGTCTTGCTCCCGGTGGGGTTTACCGTGCCGCCCCTGTTACCAGGCGCGCGGTGGGCTCTTACCCCACCCTTTCACCCTTACCTCGAAAGCCGGTCTCCTTGCGGAAGCCGGGCAGTCGCGGCGGTTTGCTTTCTGTGGCACTTTCCCTGGGGTCGCCCCCGCCGGCCATTAACCGGCACCGTGTTTCCATGGAGCCCGGACTTTCCTCACCCGCGGCCTTTCGGCGATTGCGGGTGCGGCCGCCCGGCCAGCTGACAGGCGCGTATAAAGGGATTTTTCGCCCGAAACGCAAATGAAAAGCGCCACAGCGCATCACCGTCAGGCGGGCGTCGCCGCTGCGGCCATCTGGATCTTCACCTTGCTGCAATAAGCCGACGACACCGGGTTCATCCGCTTGGCGCCATGGCCGGCATTGTATTTCAGGATGGTCCCGCAGGTCGTGCCGCCGCCAAGGCCCTGCGCCATGGCCAGATATTTCATGCCGTATTTGATGTTGGTTTCCGGGTCGTAGAGCCCCTTGACCGATCCGGTATAACCCAGCATGCGCGCCGTCGCCGGCTTGATCTGCATGAGGCCGACCTCCCCGGCGCTGCCGGTCAGGTGCGGACGGTAGTTGCTCTCGATCTTGATCACGGCATGTGCCAGCGACACCGGCACGCCATAGGTCGCGGCATAGCGTGCAATAGTCGCCGCATAAGGTCCGGAGGTGGACGCCTTTGCAGGCTTGCCTGCGGTCGCTTTCGGTATCGAAGCCGTTGTGGTCGTGTCGATCTGCACTTTGCTTCTCTTGGCCTTGCGGCGGGCAACGGTTTTCCGGGCCTTGGTGGACCCGCTCTTCTTTTCCGCCACCACCTTTTTGGTGGATTTGCCCGTTGCTGTCGTCTTGCCAGCCGCCTCAGGCTTCTGGCTTCCGCTGATTGTGGGAGTCGGATGCGGGTCGGCTCGAAAATTCAGCGGTTCGCCCTGTGCGACGCTTACGGCAAAAGTCATCACGCCGGCAGCAAGAGCTGCCGTTACAACGGTCAATTTATGCATGGGGTCCTGTTCTTCTGAACCGCACGAAGATCTCCGTGCGGTAAGGCTCGCTAGACGCCGGGCACTGCAAACGAGCGGTCCGGCATCGGTGTGAGCATGCGTTTGACCGCTTAATTAGCGCCAATGAAGGCAAGCCAAGTCACTTTAAGTGACTCGATGTAACTTAAGCGTTCGAAGTGCTGGTCAGACGAAACTGGTGGTTGCCGAATCGAGCAGCCGCCGCAGCGTGCGCAGGGTAGACCCATCGGCGATCCCGTCGACGAGACGCGGGCGGAAATGCCGCTGGAACGCTTCGACGACAATCTCCGTCTGACGGTCGAAGACGCCGGTTATATCAACGCCATAGCCGTAGAGCGCCAGCATCGATTGCAGTTGCTCGACCGACGCACCCGCATCACCGGCCTTGAGCGTCAACCCGCGCCGGATCGGTGCGGCATCGACAAAATGCCCTATCCCCGCCGCGGCAAGTTGCCGCCACGGAAATTTTTCGCCGGGGTCGATCTTGCGGCCGGGAGCAACGTCGGAATGGGCCAGCACCCGTTCGGGCTGGATCGCATGGCGACCGGCTACGCCATGGCACAAGGAGATGACCGCCGCGATCTGCCGTTTCGGAAAAGCATGGTAGCCGAGCCCATGGCCCGGATTGACGATCTCGATGCCGACCGAGCAGGAATTGATGTCGGTCTGACCGCGCCACGAGCTTTTGCCGGCATGCCAGGCCCGGTCGCTTTCGCGCACCATCTGCACGATGCCGCCATCCTCATGGACGAGATAGTGCGACGACACCTCGCTTGCCGGATCGCACAGCCAGCGTGCGGCGGCCACGCCGGTTTCCATGCCGGTATAGTGCAGCACGATCATGTCCGGCTTGAACGGTTCGCGTCTCGGTCCGAAATTCGGCGACACCCTGATATCGGCGCCGGGCTGATCGGGCGAAAAGCCGCTCATGCGCGCTTCATTCCCCGTTCGATCATTTCATAGGCGGCGTTGATCGCGGCAATGCGGCTGGTCGCGATCTTGATGAATTCCTGCGGCAGCCCGCGCGCGATCAGCCGGTCTGGGTGATTGTCCTGCACCAGCTTGCGATAGCGTTTCCGCACATCCTCGAACGGCCTTCCCCGCTCGATGCCCAGCACCGCATACGGGTCCGCGGCGCCCAGATCGACATGGCGGGCAAGGATCGACTGGTAATGCGCCTCGTCGATCCTGAATATTTCGGCAATCCGGTGCAGGAACTGCCCTTCGCGCTCATGCACCACGCCGTCGGCTTTGGCGATGTGGAACAGGCCGTCCAGAATGTCCTCCAGCATCATGCAGTTGGAATGGCCCGAACCGCAAAGGCTCGCCATCTGCCTGGCGTAGGATTCGAACCCGGCCACATCCTGCTTGGCCAGGTCGAAGAGCCGCGCCACATGATGCGTTTCCTCGGGCGGAACCTCGAATATCTGCTGGAAGGCACGCACCTCGTCCTGCGTCACCACCCCGTCGGCCTTGGCCATCTTTGCCGACAGCGCGATCATCGCCACGGAAAAGGCGACGCGCCGGCGCAAATCGGCGTCGCCGGAAAACACCGTGCGAACGGCCTCGACAAGCGTGGCCACCCCCGCCGAAGCCGAAGACGACAAACGCGCGACGAAGTCGCCAAGGCGGTCCCAAATCGACATGGCGCTTCTTAGATCGAACCGTGCGGCATTATCAAGCGAAGTTGGCCTTCCAGGAAAACACAACCGGCGGCGCACCGAAGCAAAGGTCGGGTCAACGCACGAAAAAGGCCGGCAATTGCCGGCCTTTTCCTACTCGGAACTATAACGCCCGATATTACTGCGCGGGAGCAGCCGGGGCCGGATTGGCCTCGCCGCCGCCGCTGCCATCCGACGGCGAAGGCTTGATGCTCTGCGTGGTCGAATTATCGGTTGCCGGCGGAGTAGCCTTCGGCGCGGTCGCATCAGGCGTTGCCGGGGCCGGCTGTTCGGTGGCCGGCGGATTGGTGCTCTGGGTCGTCGTGTTGTCGGTCCCGCTGTCGCTGCAAGCGGCAACGCCGAACAGGGCGAGAGCGGAAACGGACGCGAGAATCAGCTTTTTCATGTCATCTCTCCTTCAAAAGCGCCCGCTTCGCAGCGGACGGTCGAAGGAAAAATGCGCAACCCGCAAATGTGTTTCGTAACAATGCGTTTCGAATTGTAACACCTGCCATGAGCACAACCGTCGCCGGCTATTTCAAAGCCTTGACCAGCGCGGCGACCATTTCCTGCGGCCGGTAACCGAGCCAGGACGGCGTCAAGCCAAGCCGCACCACCACCAGCCGCTCCGACGGAACGATGGCGACCGTCTGCCCGTCATGCCCTTGCATCCAGAACGTGTCGGCGGGCAGGCCCACCGCCACGCCGGCACCCGGGTCGTCCTCGTCGCCCGGACCTTCGAGCCACAATTGCCCTTTGCCATAGACGTCGTTGGCCGGCGACTTCTCGCGCATCCAGGCGACAAAGCCGGCTGGCAGGATCTGCTCGCCGTTCCACACCCCGTCCTGCAACAGGAACTGGCCGAAGCGCGCCCAATCGCGCGCCGTGGCGTAGAGGTAGGACGATCCGACGAAGGTGCCGTGTTCGTCCGCTTCAAGCACAGCGCTTTGCATGCCAAGCGGATCAAACAGCGCCACGCGCGGCCACGCCAGGGCCTTGTCCCTGTCACCAAGCGCATCCTGCCACAGCCGCGACAGCAGCACCGCCGTGCCGCTTGAATAGGAAAAAACCTTCCCCACCTCGCCCACCAGGGGCTTGGCCGCCGCGAAGCCGGCCATGTCCGGCTCCAGGAACAGCATGCGCGTCACATCGGCGACGTCTCCATAATCTTCGTTGAACTGAAGTCCGCTCGCCATCGCCATCAGGTCGGCAAGGCTGATCGCGGCGCGACCGTCCGCCTTCCACGAGGCAAACAGGCCGGTATCGCCAACGCTCATCTTGCCGGCCTTGATAACCGTACCGATGATCGCCGCGTTGACCGTCTTGGTCATGGACCAGCCGAGCAAGGGTGTCTTGTCGGAAAATCCCTGGCCGTAGCGCTCGCCGACGATACGGCCGTCCTTGACAACGACGACGGCTCGCATGCCGGAGCCGGTCAGCGTTGCATTGTCGAGAATTTTCGCGATTTCCGGATTCTGGCTGGCATCGACACGCTCGCCCTGCGGCCACGGCGCATCGAGAGCCGGGGCCGATGCCAGTGCCGGCCCGACCACCGCCTTGGCGGCCGCGACATTCCCATCGGGAACATCGGTACAGCCCAGCCCGTCGCGAAAGACCGCGACGCTTTTGCCGAGCATGCCGAGCAGCCCCGCCGAGACGGTTCCTCCCGCTTTGTCGACGGAAACCCGCATCAGCCTGAGCAGCGGATTGCCCGGCGCCTGCACGTCGAGCGCCAGCACGTCGTCCGCGCTCCGGCCGGCGAGAAAGACGTTCGAGCAGACGATCTTGGCCGAATAGCCGGAGCCGACACGGATCAGTTCGGGCGGCGCGATATAAAGCCAGGCAAAGACGGCGATCGCCGCAACGACCACCAGCCCGAACAACCATTTGACGAACTTCAGGAATACCCGCACGGCGATCCTTCCATGAGGCTCAATCCGACGCCATGGATTTGTCGCCATTCCTCATGCAATTTTCGGCCAGTGTCGAGCGCCATCAACCGAAAATCAACCATGTTGGACGATGACAGGGATGGGCACGCGTCGACGCAGGGGCATAAAGTACGGCAAGTTCAGGTTCGGCGACCGCCCGCGAACGCGATCAATCAGGGGCCGGCTGCAACCGGTCGGGGAACCACAATGCGCCGTCTCGCGGCTCTTCTCATGCTGACGTTTCTGGGGGCCTGCTCGACGGTGGACGATCTGGTGCCTGTAGCACCGGGCAGCGGCACCGTCGCGGTGCGCGCGCCGCACTTTGCCGACAGCGACCCGCATGAATGGGATGCCGGCGCGCCGTGGAACTATGCCGTGCACGGCACCGACGTTTCGAAATACCAGCGCTCCATCGACTGGCCGACCGCCAAGGCAAACGGGATTTCCTTCGCCTTCATCAAGGCGACCGAAGGCGGCGACCGCGTTGACGAGTATTTCGACGAGCACTGGCGGCACACGAAAGCGGCCGGAATCCCGCGCGCGGCCTATCATTTCTACTATTTTTGCCGGCCGGCGGCCGAACAGGCCCGGTGGTTCATCGAAAATGTTCCTAACGATCGCTCCGCCATGCCGCCGGTTCTCGACATGGAATGGAACCCCGCCTCGCCGACCTGCAAACTGCGGCCGCCGCCCGAAACCGTGCGCAGCGAGATGACCGTTTTCCTGACCATGCTTGAAAGGCATTACGGCAAGAAACCGATCATCTACACCTCGCTCGACTTCTTCGACGACAACAACCTGTCGACCTTCCGCGGGTATCCCTACTGGCTGCGTTCGGTCGCCGGCCATCCGCGCCAGAAATACGGAAGCCACCCCTTCACCTTCTGGCAGTACACCGGAACCGGCGTCGTTCCGGGCATGAAGGGCGATGCCGACATCAATGTTTTCAACGGCAGCGAGGCCGCGTGGCAAAAATGGCTGCGGCAGAACACCCGTTGACAGGGCACCCATAGCCTGCTTTTCGAAACGCACGGTGGCAAGGCGTGCCACTGTGCACATTCCGGAGACAAGGCGATGCGACTGCGTTCCACACTTCTCGCGGCGCTGCTTGTGACTGCGGCAACGGGCCCCGTGCTGGCGCAGGAATGCGGCGGCGACTTTCAAAAATGGAAAGAAGGCGTCGCCGCGGAAGCGACGGCCGCCGGTATCGGTCAGGCTGGACATGAAGCGCTGGCGGCGGCCACCATCGACGAAAAGGTGCTGGCGCGCGACCGCTCGCAAAAGGTTTTCACCCAGACCTTCATCGAATTTTCCGGCCGCATGATCTCGGCCTATCGGCTGAAGCAGGGCGCCGCCAATCTCAAGAAATATGCCGACGTGTTCGCCCGCGCCGACCAGCAGTTCGGCGTGCAAGGCCCTGTCATTGCCGCCCTCTGGGCGCTGGAAACCGATTTTGGCGCGGTACAGGGCGACTTCCACACGCTGAACGCGCTGGTGACGCTTGCCCACGATTGCCGTCGCCCCGAACTCTTCCGCAAGCAGCTCATCCCGCTGCTTACCCTCATCGATCGCGGCGTAGTGCCGGCCGACGTAACGGGCGCATGGGCCGGCGAGATCGGCCAGACGCAGATCCTGCCGAGCGATTATCTCAACGAAGGCACCGATGGCGACGGCGACGGCGTAGTCGATCTGCGCGGCAGCGCGCCCGACGCCATCATGACCACGGCGAAAAAACTTCAGGTGAAGGGCTGGAAGCGCGACCAGCCATGGATCGAGGAAGTGCGCGTGCCCGACAGCTTGCCCTGGGACCAGACCGGGCGCACCAACAAGCTGCCCTTGTCGCAATGGGCCGCCTGGGGCGTCACCAACCCCGATGGCACGCCGCTTGCCGACAACGGCCTGAAAGCCGGGCTGGCGCTGCCGATGGGGCGCATGGGACCGGCTTTCCTGACCTACGACAATTTCGATGTCTATCTCGAATGGAACCAGTCCATCACCTATGCGCTGACCGCCGCCAATCTCGCTGCCCGCCTCGCCGGCGCGCCGGCCTTCGATCCGCGCAACGCCGAGCCAGGTCTTGGCGGCGACCAGATGAAGGAATTGCAGACCCGGCTTGAAGCCAAAGGCTACGACGTAGGCACCGTCGACGGCATCCTGGGCACCAACACGCGCGAGGCGATCCGCCAGGAACAGATGCGGCTGGGGCTGCCCGTGGACGGCTGGCCAACCCCGGAACTGCTTGGAAAGCTGTAAGGGCTCGACCCGCCCGCGCGCCCTTCTTCCTGCCAAGACGGAGACCGACCGGGGGATGATGCTGTGCGTGCGAGCGACGGCTACTTGCGCTTCCACACGTCTGAACTGACCATCCCGAACATGCTCTTGTAGCCGCTGAGCCGCGTCAGCAGATCGAGCCACTGACGATAGCCGACCGCATTCGTGAACTGGAACTCACCATAATTGGGATCGAAGAAGAGATAGGTCGAGCCCGCATTCCACGCCGCGACAGCATGTGCTCCGCCTGGTCCACTCATGTCGAGCGTGATGAAGCTGCCGCTGCCGACGGCAAGGATCGCGTCGGCCAGCCGCGCGCCGATCATCGCGCTGGCGGTGTTGCCGTCGCCCCGCGGCGCCGGCGTTGCGATATGCTTGACATTATGCTGGCTGAAATACTTGGTGCGTACGTCCATCCAGTTAATGCCAAGCACTTCGTCATCGATGAAGTTGTGCATTATCGTGACGATCGCCGCCTGATTGAACTTGCCGCCGAAATAGATGCTGTTCCACATCGATTTGCCATTGGCATACTCACCGACCCACTTGGCGGCGAGCATCAGGCAGATGCCGTCCTTGGTCGACGGAAGAAGATTGATGATCTGCGCGACGGGATTAGTACATTGGGAGAACTTCTGAGTGCAGGTGCCGCCGAAATCCTTTGCGGCGCTCTGGACCAAATTCACAGCCGACGCCACGACATCGGTCTTGTGTACGATCGACAAATTCCCAGGCATGAACCCCTCCCTCTTCGACGCCAAGCAGTCATTCATAATGCTACGGCGCGCCCGTGTCATTCGTAAAAGTATTGCATCCACTCATGCCTATGCCGCCGGCCGTGCGTTAAAGACCCAACTGTCGGCCGACATGGCAACACCAACCCGCCGGGCACGTTCCGGAACAATGGCCTTCAGTCCGTGAAACGCCAACCCGGAACTGCCGGGAAAGCCTTAAGGCTCCTCCCCTCCTGCCTTTTCACGTCAGGTTTGATCCCGGCGCGCCTGCGCGACTGCCCTGTTCAATTGGCCGACAGTGTCGTCGAAACGCCCCTGCCGCTCGGCGAAGCGCAAGAAGCCGACACGCTCGACCAGAATCTCGTTCGGCGTCGGCTGCTGCGCGAACAGCGCCATCACTTCATCCGCGAATTCATCGAGCGGCTGGTAGGTTGGGCGGGTTTCCTGGCCGGGGGTAAGGCCGGTCTGGACAGCCGGAGGAACTAGCTCGATCACCTCAACCTTGCCCGTCAGGGCCTCGCGCATCGCAACCGTGTAGGAATGGATTGCCGCCTTCGTCGCGCAGTAGGTCGGCGAGTCTACGAGGGGAACGAAGGCGAGACCCGACGATACGTTGACGATCACGGCGTCAGGCCGGGTAACGAGATGGTCGATCAGCGCGTTGTTGAGGCGGATCGGGCCAAGCAGATTGGTGGTGATCGTCGCCTCCGCATCGGCAAGATCGCGCGAACGGTCAAGCGGCTCCGACCGCATGATACCGGCATTGTTGATTACCACATTGAGCGCAGGATAGGCGGCCAGCAGCCGCTTCGCGAAATCGGCGACGCCGTCGGCACTTTCCACATCAAGCGTAATCGCATGCATGTTCGCCCGCCCGGCGATGGCGCGATCGAGCGCATCGCGCCGCCGCCCGGCAATGATTACCGTATTTCCCTTGTCGTGGAACCGGTGCGCCAGCGCCTCGCCGATGCCCGAGCCGCCGCCGGTGATGAGAATGGTGTTGCCTGTCGGTTTCATGGACCGCTCCTTGAATGAAGTTGATGGTCCTAAAGTAGCAAGCTACACTCCATCAGGAAGAAGGCACCCAAAAGATTTATACTTACCCGAAAGAGAGTGACCCGATGACCTCGCTTCCCTTCGATGAGACCATCGTCCGCCGCGCCCGCCGGATCGCCGAAGAAACTCCGCCGGCCGAATGCGACCCGCGCGTCGAGGCGTTAGTCAACGAGCTGATCGGGCGTGTTGCCGACAAGTGGACGATGATCATCCTCGAGGTGCTGACCGAGCAGGGGGAGTTGCGTTTCACCCAGCTCTCCCGAAAGGTGGGCGGCATCAGCCAGAAG
This sequence comes from Mesorhizobium sp., assembly GCA_049647745.1. GTDB lineage: Bacteria > Pseudomonadota > Alphaproteobacteria > Rhizobiales > Rhizobiaceae > Mesorhizobium. Next base: position 4,603 of record JBARYG010000072.1, on the reverse strand, counting down.
ATGCTGACCCAGACGCTCCGCCAGATGGAACGCGATGGCATGGTGACGCGCACCGTGCACCCCGTTATCCCGCCTCGCGTGGACTATCGGCTGACCGAGCTCGGCCTGAGCCTGGGCGCGGCCTTCTGCGGGGTCTGGATCTGGGCAGAGGAGAACCTCGCCAAAGTCGAGGCGGCGCGCACGGCCTTCGACACGCGGTAATCGAACAGCCTGCCAGGGCGGGATAAACGCGACCTAATCCGCCATCGTCTCCAGGCTGGCGAAGCCCTGCGGCGCGTCGCCTTCGTCGAACGGCGTCGTCACCTCGACGAAGGTATCCGGGTAAAACCCGTTGAAGCGGGTCCTGAGCGACAGCGAATAGGCGCCGATGTTGCCGATCTCGATCCAGTCGCCGGTGTCGACCGTTTCCGGCAGCCAGAACGGCCGCGACAGGATATCGACGGAATCGCAGGTCGCCCCGCATACCTTGAACGGCACGATGTTTTTCTCCGCGCTATTGCGCGAACGGATTGCCGGGTCGGGAATGAAGCGTGCCGGCAGCGTGATCTTGCCCGTCCATGAATCCGACAGCGACGCCCAGATGCCGTCATTGATGTAGAGCCGCCTGCCCTTGCGCAACAGGACGCGCACGATCAGCGACAGGCAGCGTGCTACGATCACCCGGCCGGGTTCGGCCACCAGTGGCATCTGGTCGAACTGGTATTCCTGCAGATCGCCGGACAGCCGCGACATGATCTGGCCGAGCGACGGCATCTCGACCTGCTTGCGGTTGGGGTCGTGCCCGTATTCGGCCGGAAAGCCGCCGCCGACATCGAGCCCGGCGAGATCGAAACTCAGGCGATTGCGCACCCAGTCTGCGGATGCCAGCGCCCGCTCATAGGTGTCCGGGTCCTCGATCTGGCTGCCGACATGGAAACACAGGCCGACCTTGTAGCCGGTGCGGTTGAGGCGCTCGGCCAGTTCCACCGCATAGGCCGGCCCCGCGCCGAATTTCTTCGACAGTTCGTAGGCGGCGTGCCCCTTGGTCTGCACCCGCACGAACACGGTGATCGTACCGGGATCGATATCGAGCGCCCGCACCACTCGCGTCAGCTTGGTGATCTCGTCCTCATGGTCGACCGCAATCACCCTTATGCCGTATTTTTCGAGCGCCAGCTTGATGTCCGACTGCGCCTTGACCGGATGCATGTAGAGCATCTCAGCATCGGCGGACACGGCGCGCACGGCGGCGAATTCTCCGGGCGATGCAACATCGAACGCCGCCACCCCGGCCTCGACCAGCGTTTTCAGCACCAGCGGTTCGCCATTGGTCTTGACCGCATAGGCGGTCTTGCCGGGAAACATGCCCATGAATTGCAGTGCGTCCGCCATCAACACCTGCGGCCGAAAGCAGTAGACCGGATCGTCCGGCCGAAGCGCCAGCGCCGCTTCGCGGGCATTATCGAATCGCTGCATGGATGCTTCCCCGCTATCTGACTGAACAAACTTGACCCAGCCCAACCTAGGCATGCAAGAAAACAATTCCATGTCCGATCAGGGATTAATGGAAGAATGCCCGGACGGCCGGAAGGCCCGCGACCAGATTCAGCCACAATTTATTCACAGCCCTGAAGCTGGCTTTTGGCGAAGCATTTCAATGCCTAATGTCTCAAAGCGGGTCGCAAATTCCACAATGCTGTCGCATTGCAACACATTTTCCGCTTGCCTGTGACCCAAATGCTCCTAGACTCTGGATGTAGCTCTTTAAGAGGAGGCTATCGATGGGACTGACGAGGCCAATCAACGCATTGATGATTTGTGCTGCGTTCGCTTTCATAGGCGCCCTCATCATGGGGGTTCTGCCATAGGCTGCAGCAGCGGGCCGTGCCCGCACTAGAAAGTCCAACGAACATGAAAAGGCCGGGTTTTCCCCGGCCTTTTCATTGGGACTTTTGCTCTCCGCGCTTGATGGCGGTGATTCAGGCTGCAGCCGAACCCTCAAGCGCCGGCTGCGAACGGATACCGATCATGTGACAGATGGCGACGACGAGATCGGCGCGATTCATCGTGTAGAAATGGAAATCGCCGACGCCGCGCTCGATCAGATCCAGCACCTGCTCGGCCGCTACCGCCGAAGCGACCAGCGCGTGCGTCTGTGGATCGTTCTCCAGCCCTTCGAAGCGCTCGGCCAGCCATGCCGGCACATGCGCGCCGGCGCGCGAGGAGAAATTCGCCACCTGCCGGAAGCTGTGAACCGGCTGGATGCCCGGCACGATCGGAATATAGATGCCGGCCCGCCGCACCCGCTCGACATAGCGTTCATAGACGTCGTTGTCGAAAAAGAACTGGGTGACGGCGCGCGTCGCGCCATTGTCTACCTTGCGTTTCAGCATCTCGATATCGGTGGCGAAATCCGGACTTTGCGGATGCTTTTCAGGATAGGCGGCAACCGAAATATCGAAATCGGCGACCGCCTTCAGGCCGGCTACGAGTTCGGCGCCGTTCTCGTAGCCACCCGGATGCGGGCGGTAGACGTCGCCGACGCCCGATGCCGGGTCGCCGCGCAACGCAACGAAGCGATTGATGCCGATGGCCTGGTATTCGCGGATGACCGCATCGATCTCGGCACGCGTCGCCCCGACGCAGGTGAGATGCGCGGCGGCCGGAATGCCGGTTTCGGTGAGGATGCGCTTGACGGTTCGCGCCGTACGCTCACGCGTCGAACCACCCGCGCCATAGGTGACGGACACGAATTTCGGCTTGAGCGGTTCAAGTCGCATGACCGTATCCCAAAGGCGCGTTTCCATCTCGTCGGTCTTCGGCGGGAAGAACTCGAACGAAACCCTGATCTTGTCGCCGATATCGGGACGGCGGGAAAAACGGAACTGGTTCATCAGGCAACTTCCCCTACCGGTCGCGCGCCGGCCGATTGCTTTTCATGGGAGGGATCGGCGATCAGCATGCGCCGGTCGCGGCCGAGCCACAGTTTCACGGTAAGCCCGGCCTTGGTGTCGTTTCGCGGGTCGAATTCCTGGCTGTCCTCCAGGTCGAGGCCGGCATCCGAAAACCACTCCGCGATCTGCTTGTCGGAAATGCCGAGGCGAAGGTGGGCATGCTCGGCGCGCAGGAACTCCAACGCATGCGGGGCGAAATCGACGATCACCAGACGACCCGCCGGCCGAAGCAGCTTGGCGGCCTCGCGCACGGCGCGGGCGGGATCGTCGAGATAATGCAGCACCTGATGGATGGTGACGAGGTCATAGGCGTCGCGCTCCACCGGCGGCGAGAAGATATCGCCCTGACGCACCTGCGCATGGGAGATGCCGGCCTTGTCGAGATTGGCGCGCGCCACGCTCAGCATTTCGCGCGACATGTCGATGCCGACGCCGCGCCGGTAGAGAGGCGCGAAAATTTCCAACAACCGCCCGGTCCCGGTGCCGAGATCGAGCATCGCCTGGAACGGCCGCTTGCCGACAAGCTTCAGTAGCGCCGCCTCGACCGCGCGGTCCGGCGCATGCAGCAGGCGGATCTGGTCCCAGCTTGCGGCGTTCTGCGAAAAATATTCGGCGGCGCGCGCCTGCCGCTTGCGCTTGACCGCCGCCAGCCGCTCCATATCCCTTTCGACCTGCGGGTCGGTATCGCGGATGCCGGAAACCAGCCCGAGCACGAAATTACGCGCCGCATCCGCATCCGAAAGTCGGAAGAACGCCCACGACCCTTCCTGGTAACGGCCGATCAGCCCTGCTTCCAGCAGCAGCTTCAGATGACGTGAAACGCGCGGCTGCGATTGGCTCAGGATCTCGGTGATGTCGGAAACGGTAAGATCGCCCCGCGCCAGAAGCGCCAGGATGCGAAGCCGGCTGGATTCGGCAGCCGCCTTCAGCGTATCTACCATGGTGTCGAGTGGAACATGCATGCGGGCATCATTTCTTTGCAAAAGATATAAACATATGTTTATGTCAATTCCGACCCGCATGCAAGAGCAATGTCGTTCGTCGACAAGAAAATGGCGCAGGCAATTCAGGAGCACCGGTATGACGTTCGAGCGGCGTGAAGGCGAGGAACTTCTGGAAAACGACCCCGCGACGATGCCGGCGGACGGCCATGTCGTTTTCATCGCCCATATCGCGTCGCCCTGGACGTCGCGGGAAACCTGTCCGAAGAACATGCGCGCCGCCCGCGAATCCGGGCAGCCGGCATCGCTCGTCATCGACGCGCCCTACCGTGAAGGCCTGCGCGGGCTGGAGCGGGCAAGCCACGTCATCATCCTTTCCTGGCTGCATCTTTCGCCGCGGAACCTGATCGTGCAGAGGCCGCGCCACGCAACGAACACGTCCGGCGTTTTCGCGATACGTTCTCCGATCCGGCCCAATCCGGTCGGTCTTCACACCGTCAGGCTGCTGTCGCTCGACCATGCCGCAGGCCGCCTGGAACTGGAGGCCATCAACCTGATCGACGGCACGCCGGTGATCGACGTAAAGCCCTACTTCCCATCGGTGGACTGCATACCCGACGCGGCGGTTGCCGGGCGCGATACGCGATGAGCGCACCCACCGGCCGGCGCCGCGCCATCGCCAGGGCGCTGACCGCGCTGCTGCCGATGGCGCCCTATGCCGACATGGAG
>JBARYG010000071.1:0-10293 GCA_049647745.1 Mesorhizobium sp. | reverse complement strand
TCCGCTCACCAGCGGGGCGCCCGCCTCGAAACCTTCGGTATTATGCGGAGCAAAAGCCGCACGAAACGCCCAGAAACCGGGCACTTCAAACCACCGACTCCGCATAACGACACGCTACGCATAATCGGTCGCGCCGGCGAAGATGTGGAAGTCGGGGCCGCGCTCGCTTTCGCCCTCGGAGGGGACGAACTTGGCCTTGACGTTGAGGGTCAGGGTCTTGACCGCGCCGGTCTCGTTCTTGGTGAAGGTGCCGATCGTCGCCATTGTCGTATTCCTTTTCCTGTCGGGCCGCACCATTGCGACCTCGATAAGGGTCGTGAGGCCGGAGACGCTCGGCCCTGCACCCCTCGGGGCTGGAACGAAGTGGAAGGCGGCTGGCGACGGCTTTTTTGTTTCGCGATGCAAAGCCGAACCGGGGTTCCCCATGCGGCCTGCCGCATGGGGTGGTTGGGCGGCGGAAAAAAGTTGGCGACGGACGTTGCGGGAGACGCGCGAGGCGCAGCCGATCTTCGGTCAGACCCATACCAATCGAGATCGCTGATGGAGCGCCCGTTTCAGGAAATCAGGGAAATACGGCAATGGCGGCGAACCCCGCGCATTCATCGATCGAGAACGGAAACGGCGAGGGCTTTGCTGGTCGATGCACTACCGCCCTGATCTTCCGCGTCATGGCCCGGAACCGGCCTTTCGGGGGGTGATACCGGATATGTGGCCCTGTTTCTCGCACCTTCGCTGCGCTGACCCTGCACGACGCTGCCGAAGGCCCGCCTGCCTGATGCCGCGCCGATCCTCCGGCCTGGCGGGCGATCCGCGTTTCCCGGCCTTGCTCTGTCAGCGGATCGGCTCCGGGCGTCACGATCCCTCAATTCGTCGAGGTCGATGCGATGGCGACTAAGGCCAGCCCTTCGGACGCCTCGCCCCGGCGGGCTTCCGGCGAAATGACCGCCGCCGCCTTAGTCGCGTTAGTGATCGAAGCCGAATGGCGGAAACGCGCCGAAGGCGTGGTTCCGGCGCAGCCGAGAGCCACGGCCCGGAGGGCAACGCCCTGTCGTTTCTCGCGCAGATGATCCGTCACGATTTCGAGGGAGAGGCTTTTGCCAGCCGTGCAACAGTCTTGGGATCGGAAGCCTGCTTGTGCAGCGCGTCCCAATCGTCGGGCGGGTTGCCATCGTCCAGCATTCCCTTGAAGACCTTATAGGCGTCCGTTTTGGAGCCGTAGGTCCGCAAGCTGTTCTCGTCGTTCACCCAGGCAAAGATGATGACCTTGCTGGTGCTGCTGTAGCGGAAAAAGAGCCGGAAACGGCCATTGCCGAACTTGGCGCGAAACCAGTGCTTGCGGTCATCGCCAAGGGTCGAGCCTTGGCGATAGATGGCCGCCGTCGGGTCCGATGGCACATTGACGGTGACGAGTTGGACCAAGACCGCGAGCAACTTGGCGTCGGCGGACTTCTGATAGTCATCCGGTTTCTTCGCCTTGAGCGCATCGACCGCCTTGATCAACTTTTCCCACTGATCGAGAAAGAGAGGATGTGCGAGGACGGTCCAGCCATTGATCGTCAGCATATCAGATCGAAACGTCCCCCTCGATCTCGGCATCGAGATCGACCGTCATGCCCGCCGTCAGGGCAACGGCCCTGTCGAGCAAGGATTGCGGAAACGGAAGGACAGATTTCTCGGGATGCTTCGCCATGTCCCGCGCGAGAAATTCGAGAAAACGGTCGATCACGGGATCGGCGGTTTCTTCAATCTCGGCCTTCTGGACATAGACGCGGCGCTGCTCATCGACGACAAAGGCAATGCGTCCGCCATAGTCAACGCCCAGCGCCTGCCGAACGGACTTCGGGACGGTGGTCTGTCCCTTGGCGGTGATGGTGCTTTCTTCTTTCAGCAGGGCTCCCATGGCGGGCCTCCTTAAATCGGTCGAGTAGAATGTAAGGAATATTCCTTACGATGTCAAGAATTCACCGTTGCCTTCCTCTGCCAGCCGGTTCCGCACCCTTATCTCGCGGGCTGGCCCATGCCACCCGCCAGCCGTATCAGGGCCGAGACGAAGACGAACGCCCCGCCAATGATGCAGAAGATTTGCCGCCAGATTTCGGAGGGCACCGATTCCTTGGTGACGCCGTGGACAAGCGCATATCCAGCGACGGCGGCGGGTGCGGCGAAGACCAGCGCCACGATCAGGCGCAGGATCGGTGAGCGCAGCGTGTCGAACAATAGCGCGAGAACGCCGAAGGCGGCGACGGCGGCGGCGAAGCCGACAAAGCCCGCCCCGATGAAGCCCGCGCCGGTGTGATAGGCGAACTGCGCGGCGATGACGCCGAGCATGAAGGGCAAGGCATAGACGGCGAGCGTATACCCTGTCGGCGTGGAGCAAGGATGCCACCTATGTAGATCCGCTGATGTCGGCAAGCGGCCGCGACGCTATCGGATCGATGATGGACCAGGCTGTCGGCAACTTCCCAGGCCACGCCTTTATGCTGTCGGGAGCCGTCGATGGCCACGGCCCGTATGTTCGCTTCAGCTGGACTCTGGCAGCACCAGACGCGAAAGCCGTAGCGCACGGGACCGACGTCGTGCGCGTCGATAGTGAGGGCCGGATTGCCGAGGTCATCGGCTTCCTGAACGGAGACGGGTCGTGAGCGGCCCCTTCGTGGAAACGGCCGGCGGGCATCAGCTTTATGTCCACGACTGGGGAACCGGCGATCCGGTCGTCCTGCTTGCCGGCTGGGCGATGGACAGCCGTGGCTGGGGCGAGGTCATGGTGCGGCTCAACGAAACCGGCCTGCGCACGATTGCCTGCGACCGCCGCGGCCATGGTCGCTCGACCGATCCCGGCCGATATGACTACGACGCGCTTGCCGACGATCTGGCGGCCGTGCTCGATGCCCTGAGCCTGGAACAGGCGACGCTCGTCGGCCATTCGGGGGCGGGCGGCGAGATCATCCGCTATCTCACGCGCCACGGCTCTGGCCGGATCAAACGCGTCGTTCTGGTGGGAGCGACCGGCCCGTGCATGATGGCGACCACTCCTGATGCGCCGGGTGCTCCGCCGGAGATGGCCGAACGCGCTATTCGCCAACTGGTCGAGGATATGCCGGGCTGGATCGCTGAAAACATCGCCCCCTTCGCTCCGGGCGCTGACGAAACGACCCTGCGCTGGCTTTCGTTGATGCCTCTCGACACGTCACGTCATGCGCTGGTGGATTTCCAGCGCGCGATCCTGACCACCGACTTCACGGCGGAAGCCCGGTCGATCAACGTGCCTGTCACGCTGGTTCATGGCGACACTGATGCCAGTGCCCCAGTTGAATGGACAGCGCATCGTTACGCCGAACTCATTCCGCATGCCGACCTGAAGATATACGAGGGGGCAGCGCACGGGCTGATGATTACGCATGCGGAACGCCTGTCCGACGATATCGCGGCAGCCTGCCGGTCATGACCGCGCGGGCAGGATGCGGACCAGAAAATCCATCGGAGTTTCAGAAATGAGCGAGACCTACGTCATAACCTTTCAGGTGCGCCCGGATCAGCGGGAGCGGTTCAGGGCGCTTCTCGATCCGGTCCTGGATGCCATGCGTCACGAGGCGACCTACGAAGGCGCGTCGCTGCATGTCGATCCCGACGACGAGAACCGTTTCCAGCTTCACGAGACATGGAAAGACCGGCAGGATGTGCTGGAAGTCCAGCTCAAGCGGCCTTATCGGTCTGAATGGCACGCTGCTCTTGACGAAATCCTCGAGCGGCCACGCGAAATCCAGATCTGGTCGCTGCTGCGTGCCGACTGACGGAGCATCCGTCGACGCCCGGTGCAACTATCTCAGAATATTAAGCTCGCCTTTTCCGGATCGCCCAGATCACCAGAACGACAACAAAAAGGCCGAGGCCACCGAACGGCATGACATAGATGGCCGCGGCCAGTTCGCAGGCACCGTCCTGGCAGGTTCCGAGGAAGCCTGTGTGAGCGAGGACCATGCCAACGGTCATGGCGGCCGCGAGGCAGAGGAACAGGATCGCGGCGATCAACACGATGCGTACGAGGGAGATCAGCAGATATCGGGCAGTCAAGGCATTCTCCTTCTACCGGGGTTATCGGCAAACTTGCCGGGGCCGTCTGGCGGTGTGGGCGACAGAGTGTCAGGGGACGTCAGTGCTTGAAGGGGAGTGCGCCGTCGCGTGGTTCTATGCCGGCGAATAATTCCCGGTCTTCCCTGATCCTGCCCGGCGGCTCGTCATCGCCGCTACCTCCCGGCGTCGATCAGTTTGTCGAGCGAGAACCGTTCGGAATCGGCGTCGCATCGATGCCAGTCCATCTCAGCGTTCGCTTCATCGCGGTGGCCGTAGCACCAGTTCCTTTCGTTGAGCGCTGCGCCATAGATCCTCATCGATGCGCAGGCGGCGACGATGCGAACGTCGTGGCTGCGGCTATGCAGGCAGCTGTCACCCGCCTCGTCGAAGAGCTTCCTGAGTTGGTCGTCGGTCTCGGTGGCTTTTGCAAACAGCTTTTCCGCAGCCATGGCTGGACTTGCGACCTGCAATCCGATGGCGAACAGCGAAAGGGCGAGCAACAGCCGGTTCATTGCGTTCTCCTTGTCATTGGGGCGATCCCGATGGGAGCGGTTGCGGACCGTCGTCGATGCCGTGTCCGGTCGGACTGAAGCATTCGGCCAACTGGGCAGCCACCGCGTCATAGGTTTTTGCCTCGCCGGCGGGATAGGTCAGACGAAAGGCACGGACGGTGTCGACGTCATCCACCGCGTTCCGCTCCAGCAGGACTTTGGCATAGAAAACATTGCCGTTTTCGCGACCGGAGACAACAGCCCAGTCCTTCGCCGCGCGGCGATAGGTGACGGCGGCGCCTTCATAGGCAAGGTCGTCGATGATGGCGTCCATGTCCTGCTCGAGAACATTGTATCCGCCCCAGACCGCCAGTTCGGCGCCCGACGTGCCGGTGAACTTGCGGCCGTCGCCATTGTCGGCTTCGGGCTGCGCGGTCAGGAGGTCGGCCGGATAGCAGATCTCATAGCCGAAGCGGGCGTTGGCATAGACATCCCATTGATGATCCGCCGCCACGGCGGGCACGCACAGGAACGAAATGGATAAGGCTGCGGCAAAGGATCGTCTCAAAATACTCATCCGTCTCTCCATTCGATAACCGGCATCGGTGGCTAGGGTTCCGATCAGAGGAAATGCACCATGATCGCGGCGCCTAATCCGACAAGGATGCCACCGCTGACCTTCGAGACCCAGCCGCCGGAGCCCGAGGAAGAAATGCGCGGCGCGGCGAAGGAGGCGATGCCCACCGAGGCGAGATCGCCGAGCGAGAAGGCGCCGTTGACGATGATGCCAAGCAGCAGGAACTGAAGCCAGTTCGGCATCGCCGCTTGCGGATCGACGAACTGCGGCAGGAACGTCAGGAAAAACAGCGCGGTCTTCGGATTGAGGATCTCGACCACGATGCTGTCGCGCAGGACGCGCCTGTGCCGTGTAGGTGCTTCGGTTTCTTTCTCCGCACCGGCGTGAAAAATCATCCTTCCGCCCAGCCACAGCATGTAGACCGCCCCCGCCAGCCGGACGAGCGAATAGAGCGCGGGCGCGTGGTGCAGAAGCGCCGCCAGCCCGACGGACGTCGCCGCGATATGGACGTAACAGCCGAGATGGATGCCGAGCGCCGCCATCAAACCGGCCCGATGCCCGTAAGCCAGCGTCTGCGCCGACATGTACAGAATGGCTGGCCCCGGCATGAAGGCGAAGGCCAGCGTCGCGAGGGCGAACGGTATCCAGGTTTCGAGCGACAATAGCTGCCGACCTCCCGTTTCCCGCCAGGGTGGAGTGAAGCAGCCTTCATTGATGATGAGAAACGATTTATCATCATGCTATTAATGACGATCTGAGGTGGATCGATGTTCGATATCGTACTGTTGCGAACCTTCGAGGCGGTCGCCAGCCTGTCCAGCTTCACGAAGGCGGGGCAGCAACTGAACCTGACGCAATCGGCCGTCAGCGCCCATATCCGGCGGCTGGAAGAACAAGCGGGAGCCGTCCTTTTCGAGCGCAGTACCCGCACGGTTGCACTGACTCCGCAGGGACAGGCGCTGCTTGGCTATGCAAAGGCGATCCTGCGCCTGAGCGAGGAGGCTCGCACGCTGATGAAAGGCAGCAGCAACGCATTTCACCTGCGCATCGGCGCATCCGATGACCTGACCAGCACATGGCTACCTTCGGTGCTGCGGAAGTTTCAGGATTCCCGCACGGAAAAAATACTGGAGATTCACATCTCGAATACGCCCGCCCTGCTCGAAACCATGGACAGGGGCGAACTCGACCTGATTATCGGTTGCCGGTGCCGGGGCGACCAGTCCGGCATCCATCTCTGGAACGAGCCGCTCAGATGGGCATTCGGGAAGGCTCCGCTCGATGCCGGCGCGCCCATCCCGCTCGCCGTTTTCCCCGAACCGTGCCCCTACCGGGACGCCGCCCTTGCCGCGCTCGCCTCGCAGAACTGCAAATGGCGCATCGCCAGCGTCAGCCCCAGCCTCGGCAGCCTGACGGCCATGGCCGCGGCCGGGCTCGCGGTCACGCCGCTGAATTCCAGTTCGATCCCGCCGGGCCTGCAATCGGCGGAGGCCAATGAGTGGCTGCCGGCATTGCCGGATGTAGAATTCGTCGCCCATGTCCGGCCCGGCCTGTCAGAAGAAAATGCGCTGCTGACACGCTCGGTCATCGACTGGATCACCGCCAACCGGCCGAAATGACGTCGTTTGCACGTTGCAAGCGGATATTTCATCCGCTCTGGCGTAGAAAAGGGATGGTCGCATATCCTACAATCCTCGTGAAATTTACGGAGCTGTCCGTGCGAACAACCGGAGAATGAGAGGGATGGGAAACCCGCACGATCGCGTTTCCGGTAAAGACCGTGCCTGCCTGCCTGGCCGTGGTCTGGTACGCCTCGAGGTGCTCGGCTGTGATGTCGGTCGTGACCATATCCGATCTCTGACCCGGCGCCTTGCGCAAGTCAGTATTTAAGTGTCCGCATTGTGGGCCATCATAAGCAAAGCTCTGGCTGAACCTGCCAGGAGGGGGAGGTATCCTCCCGCGCTTCGCAGATCACCACCTGCAGCTGGCAATCCCGATCGTCTGCCCGAAGGAGGACGAAGGGTCGATCTACGACCCGCTCCGCCTGCCCGTCGTCGCCAGCGGCACTGCAATCCGGCCCGATCTCCGGGAACCCGGTGTGCTTTACTCAATCGACACCCGGGAGCGCTACGGTCTGACTTTCATAACCCGAGCAGGCCGTTCCGTTGTCATACGAAATTCTCAAATTTCTGCATGTGCTGGGCGCGATCGCCATCCTTGGTACCGGAACCGGGATCGCCTTCTTCATGCTGATGGCACACCGTACAGGGGACGCCCGGTTCATCGGCAGGACCGCCATCGTCGTTGTCCAGGCGGACATGATCTTTACGGCCACGGCCGTCGTCATTCAGCCGGTCACGGGCTACTTCCTGATGCGGCAACTGGGAATTCCGTTCACCGAGGGATGGCTGGCGGTATCTGTGGTGCTCTATGTCGTTGCCGGAGTGTTCTGGCTTCCCGTCGTGTGGATACAGGCGAGGATGCGCGACCTTGCTCTGGAGGCCGCGCGTGAAGGAACACCATTGCCGCTCCGCTATCACCGGCTGTTCCGCACCTGGTTCATCTTCGGCTTTCCCGGCTTCGGCTCCGTGCTGCTGATCGTCTGGCTGATGGTCGCCAAGCCGGGGTTTTGAGATGGCAGCATCGCTTCCGACCATAGCCGTTCTCGGCGCCTCCGGTCTGATCGGGCAGGCTATAGCGACCGAACTGGTGCGGGAGGGTTTTCCCGTCGTCGCGATCGCCCGCCGCTTTACGCCCGCGCAAAAGGCGTTCTTTGCGGACAAGGCCGTCGAATGTCCCGTTCTGGATCTGACTGCCGAAGACCTCTCAACCCTGTTTGCGCAGCATGCAGTGGAGATCGTCATCAACTGCATCGGCACGCTCCAGGACAGCCCACAGCGCGGCAAGGCCGAGGACGTCCACCTCGGCTTTGTTTCGCTCCTGACCAAAGCCCTGACATTGTCGCGTCAGCTGCGCCTGCTCGTCCATCTGTCCGTTCCCGGTGACGATCGGGACGACCAGACAGCATTCAGTACAACCAAGCGCCGGGCCGAACAGGCCATAACGGCGAGCGACGTTCCCTATGTCATCCTGCGTCCCGGTTTTGTCATCGCACCGGCTGCCTATGGCGGAAGCGCACTGGTCCGGGCACTGGCGGCCCTGCCGATCGAATTGTCGGCACAGGAGTTACGCCGTCCATTTGCAACGACGGACGTGGCCGATATCGCCGGCACGATCGCCCAGCTCGGGCGGCGATGGGGTGGTGGCGAACATCAGTGGGCCGCCGTATGGGATGTCATGGATCGGGAGACGCCGTCCGTAGGCAGCGTCATCGCGGCATTCCGGATGAAGCTTGGCGGGCCGGCACGGCAATTGCGGCTCGCGCCATGGATGATGACGATGGGAGCCAGACTTGGCGATCTGGCCTCTCGCTTCGGCTGGTCCCCGCCTGTGCGTACGACAGCGCTTGTCGAGATGCGCAGGGGCGTCACGGGAAACCCCGATGAATGGATCGGTGCGACCGGCATCGAGCCCGCGTCGTTGGCTCGTATTCTGGCGCGCCAGCCGGCGACCATTCAGGAGAAATGGTTTGCCCGGCTCTATCTGGTCAAACCGCTGGCAATCGGCTCGCTTGCGCTGTTCTGGATCGCCTCCGGATTGATCGCACTGACGGCCTCGTTCGATGCCGCAGTTTCCATCCTGACCGGGCACGGCTTTGCGCGACCTCTGGCCGAAGCCATAACCGTGATCAGCAGCATCGCCGATATTCTGGTCGGCACAGCGATCTTATGGCGAAAGCAATGCCGCACGGGCCTGATAGCGGGCATTGGGCTGTCATTGTTCTACATGGCCACCGCCGCAGCAGTCACGCCGTCGCTCTGGCTCGAACCGCTGGGCGCTCTGATCAAGACGGCGCCGGCAATCGTCCTCATGCTTGTCGCTCTTGCCATTCTGGATGAGCGATAACAGGGGCCGTCGCCGGCGCTTTTCTCCGCTTTTGATGAACCGACCGGTTATCACGGTCGATGCGGCTCTTCTCCTTCAGGCGTAAACGTCAGGAGATGTGACCGGAATCCTCACCTGCGCAGCTCCCGCATGCCCATTTCGCTGTAGCGTTCGCCGGCAGCAACGGGGAGCGCCGTTGCGATTTCCTGCCGCTCTTCGGGCGTCAGTCCGATTTGTGCCGCGCCGACGTTTTCTTCCAGCCGTGAACGGCGGCGGGTGCCGGGGATGGGGACGATATCGTCGCCCTGCGCCAGAACCCACGCTAAGGCCAGTTGTGCGGGAGTCACGCCCTTGCGCCTGGCCATCCGCTCGATCACCGCGACCAGTTCAAGGTTACGCGTGAAGTTATCGCCCGTGAACCGAGGCGACGAACGGCGATAGTCATCCTGCGCGAGGTCATCGATTGAGCGGATGGCTCCCGATAGAAAACCGCGACCAAGCGGAGAATAGGCGACCAGCCCGATGCCGAGCTCACGAAGCACGGGCAGGACACCGTCTTCCGGATCCCGCGTCCACAGCGAATACTCGCTCTGCACCGCAGTAATCGGATGCACGGCATAAGCACGTCGTATGGTCTCAGGCCCGGCTTCCGACAGGCCGATATGGCGAACCTTGCCGGCATCGACCAGTTCCTTCATCGCGCCGACCGTGTCCTCGATGGGCGTATCCGGATCGACCCGGTGAAGATAATAGAGGTCGATGTGATCAACGCCGAGCCTTCGCAGCGAGCCTTCGCATGCACTTTTCACATATTCGGGGCGGCCGTTGACCGCCTGGTTACTGACGCCGGGCACCGCATAAAGGCCCCGCACAATGCCGAATTTGGTGGCCAGCACCACCTGGTCGCGCCGACCTTTGATCGCTTCGCCGACAAGTTCCTCATTCGTGTGCGGTCCGTAGACGTCGGCCGTGTCGAGCAGGGTCACGCCGAAATCGAGAGCGCGATGAATGGTGGCGATCGCCTCAGCCCGGTCGGCCTCCGTTGCCCCGTAAGCCCAGCTCATTCCCGTGCAGCCAAGGCCGATGGCGCTGACTTCAAGCTCCTGACCGAGCCGCCGCTTTTGCATGTTGTTTGTCATCTTTCGTCCTTTCTTCGGCCTCCGCGTAGGAGGCGATTTTGGTGTCGAGGACGCGAAGACAGGCACTGAG
>JBARYG010000070.1:0-26745 GCA_049647745.1 Mesorhizobium sp. | reverse complement strand
CGTGCTGAACCATTGCGGCAGCCCGGCGGACCGCAGCGAGGAAGGCATGCGGACATGGCGCGCCGGGCTGGCGCTTCTTGCCGCCTGCCCCAATGTCCTCATCAAGATCTCCAATCCCGTCGCCTACGATCACGACTGGACGCAGGAAAGCCTCGCGTCGGTTATCCTTTACTGCTTCGACACGTTCGGCCCCGAGCGCTCGATGTTCGGCAGCGACACACCCGTCTCCGGCCTCCAGGCACCGTTCGGCCGCCTGCTCGGCGTCTATCGCAACATCCTCGCGGATCGCCCCGAGGCAGCTCAGCGCGCCTTCTTCCGCGATACCGCCGCGCGCACCTACAGGCTGGAAGGATAAGGCGATGGCCACCACTGCCGCGCTCACCGACGACTGGACGGGATGGATCGACGACCGCTGGCGCGGCTTTCCGACCGGCTACGCACCGTTGCCGATCGCCCAGATCGCCGGGCGAGGCTGGCGGCCCCAGGACGGCCGCATGGCATTGCCCCTGCTTTCGCTCGACCTGGCGACGTTCGAACTCAATGTCGAGGCGGCGCTACGCCACCTCGCGACAGAAGGCGCGCTGATCGCGCCGCACGCCAAGACACCGATGTCGGTAGCCATTGCCCGCCACCTTCAGGAAGCCGGGGCTTGGGGTGTCACGGTCGCCGATGCGCGACAGGCTTCGGTGATGCTGGAAGGCGGGCTGTCACGGCTAATTCTCGCCAACCAGGTCGGCGGCCACGGCGGAGCGCGGCGCCTGGCCGCCCTGCTGTGGCACCATCCGATGGCGGAGGTCCATACATTCGTCGATTCCATCGAAGGCGTCGATGCGCTCTCCGCCGCCTGGCAGGCAGAAAACAGCCGGGGCAAGGGTATGCCCGACCTCGGCCTGATGATCGAACTGGGCACCGGCCGCGCCGGCCTTCGCGACGGTCAGGCGGCCATCCGCCTCATGGAACACATCCTTGCTTTGCCAGCCGAACACGGGTTGCGCCTATCCGGCATCGCCGGATACGAGGGCGCCGCCACAGTGGCTGACGAAAAGGAAAGCGAGCGCCGCGTCGATGCGCTGATGCAAAGGATGGTCGAACTCCATTCGGCCATGCGCGCCAGCGTCGGCCCAGGAACGCCGCTCATCCTCACCGCCGGCGGCTCGCTCTGGTTCGACCGGGTGCTCGCGATGCTCGGCCCCGCCGCCGTCGTAGACGGACGCACGCGTGTCATCCTGCGCAGCGGCGCGCTGTTTTTTTCCGACCACGGGGTCTACAAGCGCGGCCTCGCGGCGATGGAGAGGCGCGGCGTCGGCTTTGCCGGGCGCATCATGCCAGCGCTCCGGCTGTGGGCGGAGGTGCTTTCCGCGCCTGAAAGCGACCTTCTCATCTGCGGCCTCGGCATGCGCGACGCGGCCAGCGACCAGGGCGTGCCCATGCCGCTAAAGATTTGGCGCGACGGCAAGGAAGCAGGCACCGCCGATCACCTCGTCATCGAGAAATTCAACGACCAGCACGCCTTTGTCCGCCCGAAGGCCCGCGGCCTGCTGCCGGCGATCGGCGACGTGATCGAATTCGGCCTCTCCCACCCCTGCACCAACATCGACAGGCATGGCTTGATCTGGGGCCTCGATGCGGACCACAAGGTCCGCTGCGTGCTGCCGACCGCGTTCGGCTAGAGCATGATCCCGAAAAGCGTGTAGCGGTTTTCGGGATAACGACAGGCGCAAAAACAAAAGCATGCAGCACGGCGCGTCAATCCGATCACTAGTGCCGTGCTGTAGCGAACGGGCGTCCTGATGAACGCAATCGTATCGCTCCAGCCCCATTTCCCGGCCGCCGCTGTGCGACGCCAGATGATTCCGTATGTCTGCGCCGCCCTTCGATCCACACGTAAATAAACATTATAACTCAAAAACCAACATTTTTACTTGGCAGACCCTTCGCGCCAAGGCATGCTGGCCCCGAAATTTCACGGACGCGCCGGTCCGATCTTCGGCGCGCCGGACCAATCGAAAGGCGGGCGGGTAAAGCGTTCCGTCTCATGCCGAGCACAGCCATGCCCCAGAAACCCCTCGCCCCTCCCATCATCGCCCCATCGATCCTGACGGCGGACTACGCCAACCTCGCCAACGAGATCGGCGCCGTCTATGCGGCCGGCGCCGAATGGCTCCATCTCGACATCATGGACGGAGTCTTCGTCCCCAACATGAGCTTCGGCGCCGACGTCGTGCGAAAGCTTCGCCCCCATAGCGGCGCCGTGTTCGACCTTCACCTGATGGTTGCCGATCCGGCCTCGGCCGTCCCCCAGATTGCCGCCGCCGGCGCAGACCGCATAACGGTTCACGTCGAGGGGAACATCCATCTCCACCGCACCCTCATGCAGATTCAGGGGCTGGGATTGAAGGCGGGCGTGGCGATCAACCCAGGCACCCCGATCGCGGCAATCGACGCCGTTGCCGGGATGGTGGACCAGATCCTCGTCATGAGCGTCAATCCAGGTTACGGCGGCCAGCGCCTCATCGAAGCCAGCTTCGACAGGGTCCGGGCCTTGCGCGAGCGGCGCGGCAGCCTCGGCTACCTCATCGGCATCGACGGCGGCATCAACCCCGGCAACGCTTCATTGTTGGCCGAAGCCGGTGCGGACATGCTGGTTGCCGGCTCCTCGGTCTTTCAAGGCAGCGGCAGCTATGCCGAGAACATCGCCGGCCTACGAAAAAAATGATGTCTTTTGTTCATTTAATGTTTGAAATTGTTCCAACCTGATTCTATGGTCTGGCCGCTACGTGGAGATTGCAATGATTTTCGATTTTTTCGGTGACAAGAAGAAGGCCGTCGTGGCCATGGCCCACATCGGCGCGCTGCCGGGAATGCCGCTCTACGATGCCGACGGCGGCATGAACAAACTTATCGACAACGTCGCCAAAGACGTCGAGGCGCTCCAGGCCGGCGGCGTCGACGCCATCATGTTCGGCAACGAAAACGACCGCCCCTACATGTTCGACGCGCCCAAGTCCGGCGTCGCCGCCATGACCGCCGTCGTTTCGGCCATCCGGCCAATGCTGAAGGTGCCTTTCGGCGTGAACTATCTGTGGGACCCCGAGGCTTCGGTTTCGATCGCCACGGCTACCGGCGCGCGCTTCGTGCGCGAGATCTTCACCGGTGTGTTCGCATCCGACATGGGTATCTGGGAGCCGAAATGCGCCAAGGCCGTGCAGTTGCGCCGTAACCTCGGCCGGCCGGATCTGAAGCTCCTCTTCAACATCAACGCCGAGTTCGCTCATGCGCTGGATCAGCGCTCGATCGCCCTGCGGGCCAAGAGCGCCGTCTTCTCGTCGCTGGCCGACGCCATCCTCGTCTCCGGCCCGCTGACCGGCGAGCCGGCCGAGGCTTCCGCGCTGAAGTCCGTGCGCGAGGTCGGGCTCAGCGTCCCGATCTTCGCCAACACCGGCGTCAACATCGACAACGTCACCGAAATCATGCAGTTCGCCGACGGGTGCGTCATCGGTACGCACTTCAAGCACGGCGGAAACACCTGGAATGCGGTCGATCCCGCACGCGTGGTCCGCTTCATGGACAAAGTGAACAGCCTGCGCTGACAGGCGGAGCACGCGACGCATGTTTCTCGGCCTCGATATCGGCACGACCTCGACCATCGGCATCCTGATCCGCCTGCCGGATGAGGTCGTCGGCCTTATTTCGAAGCCGGTCACGTTTTCGGCCCCGAAGGCCGGCTGGGCCGAGGAAGACCCTCGGGAATGGTGGGAGAATGTGCGCGCCGTTCTGACCGCCTTCGCCGAGCGCGGCGTCGACCTGCACGCCATCAGCGGGATCGGCGTCACCGGCATGCTGCCCGCCGTGGTGCTGCTTGACAGGGCGGGCGAACTGATCCGCCCGTCGATCCAGCAGAGCGACGGGCGTTGCGGCGCCGAGGTCGATATCCTCAGGACCGAAACAGACCCGGACCGGTTTCTCCAGAAGGCGGGCAACGGCATCAACCAACAGTTGGTGACGGCAAAGCTGCGCTGGATCGAACGCAACGAACCGGAGAATTTCGCCCGGATCGCGACCGTCTTCGGCTCCTACGACTACATCAACTGGCGGCTGACCGGCCACCGCGCCATCGAACAGAACTGGGCGCTGGAGGCCGGCTTCGTCGACCTCGGCAAGCTGGAAATCAGCCCGGACCTCGTTTCGCTTGCTCATATTCCGCAGGAAGCGCTGCCGCAGCGCTCGGTTTCGCACGCCGTGCTCGGCACGGTGACGGCAGAGGCGGCGGCCGAAACCGGCCTCGCCGAGGGCACGCCGGTGGTCGGCGGCGCGGCCGACCTCATCGCATCGGCGCTCGCCGCCGGCCTCTCGACCGAGGGCGACGTCCTGTTGAAATTCGGCGGCTCCGTCGACGTCCTGGTCGCCACCGACCGGGCCGCGCCCGACCAGCGCATGTATCTCGATCACCACCTCGTTCCCGGCCTGTGGGTGCCGAACGGCTGCATGGCGACCGGCGGCTCCGGGCTGAACTGGTTCGTGCGGACCTTTGCCGGCGCCGAGGCAGCGGTCGCGGCCGCCAGAGGCATCAGCCCACACGCCTATCTCGACGAACTTGCGGAGAAGACAGCACCGGGCGCCGACGGGCTCCTCGCGCTCCCCTATTTCCTCGGCGAGAAGACCCCGATCCACGACCCCCAGGCGCGCGGCATTTTCCACGGCATTTCCCTTTCGCACGAACTGCCGCATTTCTGGCGCGCCATGCTGGAGGGCTATGCCTATGCCGTGGCCCACCACATGGAGGTCATGCGCGACATGGGCCACAAGCCCCAGCGCTATCTGGTGTCGGACGGCGGCTCCAACAGCCGCCTGTGGATGCAGATCGTGGCCGACGTGCTGCAGGAGCCGCTCCAGACCCTGACCGGCCATCCCGGCTCCTGTCTGGGCGCAGCCTGGACAGCCGCTATCGGCACTGGTGCGACCGACGACTGGGGCGGCGTCGCTGCCTTCGTCCAGCGCGCCGCAGTGATTGAACCGCGCGCCGAATATGCGCGCCTCTACCGCGACGGCTATCACCGTTTCCGCCGGCTCTACAGCGACAACTTCACGGGAACGTCGTCATGACATCGCTCCGTGCAGTCGCCTGGGACATCGACGGCACGCTGATCGACAGCGAACCGCTGCATGATGCGGTGCTGAACGAGATCTGCTTCTCCTATGGCGCTACCCTCGCCGATATCCCGCCAGACCATTTCCGCGGCGTGCACATGCCGGACGTGTGGAAGGCCTTGCAGCCCCGGCACCCAAAAGGGCTCGAGGAAAAGGAGTGGTACGATGCCATCATCGGCCGCTACGTAGAGCGCGCCGTTGAACTGCAACCACTGCCCGGCGCCCTCGAGACGATGCGGGCGCTCTCGGCTGCCGGCATCCGGCAGGTCTGTGTCTCGAATTCCGGGCGGCGCGTGGTCGACGCCAATCTCGCCGCGCTCGCCATACTTGACCTGATCGATTTTTCCATCAGTCTGGACGACGTGAGCGCCGGCAAGCCCGAACCGGAGCCTTATCTGCTCGCTGCGCGCCGCCTCGGCATCCCGACGGCCGAGATCGCGGCGGTGGAGGACAGTGTCGCCGGGGCGACCTCCGCCCGTGCGGCCGGGCTCAGGGTGTTCGGCCTGGCGGCCATGGAGGGCGGGCATATCGAGCCGGCGCATGTGACGATCCACCGGCTACACGACCTGCCCGGTCTCATTCTGCCCCCTCAACCCGTCCGAGCAAGGTGAAAGGATAGACATGGTCTATAAGATTGTCGCCGAGGACGACCGGAAGTACGTCGAGGAATTCCGCGAGGCCCCGATCACCGCTCATCGGTCGCCCGGCCTCCAGCGTGTCCTCAACATCATGCGTCTCTACCGCGGCGGCGACCAGTATATCCTGATCGCCCGCAAGGAATTCCACGACTATGTGATCGGCCGCATGCCGCCACTGCGCGACGACCCTATCGTCATCGAGGACGACATGGTGTTCACAAGCCGCGAAGCGGCGGAATGGGAACTGTTCTGCCGACGCTGGCGCCAGCACACCGGCGAAATCATCAACCAGCACTACGAAGACAAGACGGCCTAGGCCCGGCCGGGAGGGATTTGCATGCTCAAGATCACCGGATATCCCGACCGCTATTCCGCCGCGCCCGGCGAGACGATCGCGTTCAAGGTTTCGCTTGAGGAAGACGACAGCTTCGAAGCACGGCTCGTGCGCGTCGTCCATGGCGACGCCAACCCCGAGGGGCCGGGCCTGAAGTTCCGCCACATTCCCAGCAAGGCCGACGGTCGCCATCCCGGCTTCACGCAGAAGATGGACGCCGGCAGCTACATGACCGTCCCCGGCTTTCCGGCACTCGATACCGCCTTCACCTTCTATACGATGATCTGGCCGACGCTGGTCAGGCGCGACGACCAGACGATCCTCTCCCAATGGGACGACAAGACGCAAAGCGGTATCCACATCGGCCTCAAGGCCGGCGGCTATGTGACCGTGACGCTCGGCGGTCCGGGCGGGGTCCGGCAGGCCGTAGCCCCGAAAGCCATGGTCGAACGGCAATGGTACGCGCTCGCCGTCGCCATCGATCCCGCCTCGGGCGCAGTCCATATCGATCATTCGCCGCTCATTGCCTATGCGATGAGCGACGACCGCGTCTCGGAACAAGTCACGCTCGCGCGCGCCGGCTCGGCATCCGGCCTGATGCTGGCCGGCACACCCATGGCGGACGGGACGGTTGGCCGGCATTTCGACGGCAAGCTCGACAGTCCGATCCTGATCAGGGGCACCCATCCCGCCGGGCTTCAGGACAAGCTTATGCGCACGCCGCGCGACATCGAGCTGGGGCGGCTCCTTCTGGCGCATTGGGATTTCTCCCAGAAGATCGACACCGGCGAGACGGTGGATACCGGCCCCTATCGCCACCATGGCACGCTGGGTAATCTGCCGACGCGCGGCATGAAGGGCTGGAACTGGACCGGCGAGGACCATTCGTGGACCCGAAAGCCCAAACACTACGGCGCGATCCACTTCCATTCCGACGATCTTTATGACGCCGGGTGGGACACCTCGGTCGAAATCACCCTGCCCGACGACCTGCCTTCCGGCCCCTATGCCCTGCATGTCTCCTGCGGCGAGAGCGATATCGACGCCACGCGCGAGGACTACATTTCCTTCTTCGTCACGCCGCCCAGGGACCCGGCAAAGCGCGGCAAGCGGCCGAAGCTCTGCTTCCTGGCACCGACCTGTTCCTACATCGCCTATGCCAACCATGCCGAGCACATCACCGCGCGCGGCGTCGAGATCCTGATGAACCGCATGGTGCATTTCGGCCATTCGGACCTGTGGATGTACGACCATCCCGAACTCGGCGGCTCGCTCTACGACACCCATGCCGACGGTTCCGGCGTCGCCTATTCCTCGCGGCTGAGGCCGGTGCTGAACTTCAAGGCACAATACCATTCCTGGCTCGGTGGCCATGGATCGGCCGTCTACCAGTACAACGCCGACACCCACCTGTTCGACTGGCTGGAGGAAAAAGGCTTCGACTACGACGTCATCACCGACGAGGACCTGCATGTGGGCGGGTTCGCGCTGATCGAACCCTATGACGTCATCATGACCGGCACGCATCCCGAATACCACTCCACCGCCATGTGGGATGCGATGAAGGCATGGATCGATCGCGGCGGCCGGCTGATGTATATGGGCGGCAACGGCTGGTACTGGCGCGTCGCCTTCTCCGAGCATTGGCCGGGCGCGATGGAACTGCGCCGCGCCGAAGACGGCATCCGGCCATGGATTGCGGAGCCCGGCGAATACTACCACTCCTTCAACGGTGAATATGGCGGCCTGTGGCGCCGGCTCGGCCGCGCGCCGAACGTCATGGCGGGCGTCGGCTTCATCGCGCAGGGCTTCGATTTTTCATCTTACTACCGCCGCGCGCCCGATGCCGACAATCCGCGCGCGCGCTTTATCTTCGAAGGCGTTCCGGACGAGATCATCGGCGATTTCGGTCTGGTCGGCGGTGGCGCCGCCGGCATCGAGCTCGACTGCATCACCACCGATCTCGGTTCGCCGACCAACATGTTGCGGCTGGCTAGCTCGGAGGGCCATTCCGGCATGATGCTGCTGGTCAACGAGGAATTCGGCCCGGTGCCGCCCAATCTCGGCGGCGACCAGAACGATCGCGTCCGTGCCGACCTCGCCTTCGGCGAAACGGCAGCGGGCGGCGCGCTCTTCGCCACCTCGTCCATCGCCTGGTGCGGCTCGCTCTCGCACAACGGCTACGCCAACAACGT
Organism: Mesorhizobium sp.; assembly: GCA_049647745.1. Lineage (GTDB taxonomy): Bacteria > Pseudomonadota > Alphaproteobacteria > Rhizobiales > Rhizobiaceae > Mesorhizobium. The sequence continues at coordinate 18,430 of JBARYG010000070.1, read as the reverse complement.
CTCGCGGATCACCGAGAATGTCCTGCGCCGGTTCCTCGATCCGGCGCCGTTCCCCACATCCCCCGATACAGATGGAGCCCACCCATGAATGTACTTGACCGTTACGGACTCAACGGCCGCACCGCCATCGTGGCGGGCGGCGCACGCGGCATGGGACGCGCGATCGCCGAACTCGCCGCCCAGACGGGTGCGGATATCGCGATCCTCGATATCCTCGAAGCCGAGACGAAGGAGACGGCGGCCCATATCGCCTCCGCCTACGGCCGCAAGACGAAGGGCATCGTCGCCGATCTTTCCGACGCGAAGGCCGCGCAAGCGGCCGTCGACCAAGCGGTCAGCGCATTCGGCCGTGTCGACGTGCTGTTCAACTGCACCGGCATCGCGCCCAACACCGATGTGCTCGACATTCCCGCCGAGGAATGGGCGCGGGTGATGAACGTCAACGTCAACGCCCAGTTCTTCGTGGCGCAGGCGGCGGCCAAACACATGGCAGAAGCCGGCGGCGGATCGATCGTCTGCATCGGCTCCAACTCCGGCTTCATCGTCGACAGGCCGCAGCCGCAGGCCCACTACAACGCCTCCAAGGCGGCCGTGCACCAGATGGTGAAATCGCTGGCCTGCGAACTCGGACCGAAGAACGTGCGCGTCAACGCGGTCGCTCCCGGCTTCATCGTGACCGAGATGACCAAACGCGGCATGTCCAACCCCGAGTGGCTGTCGATCTGGACCGGCAACACGCCGATGGGCAGGCTGGGCAAGCCCGAGGAGATCGCCAACATCATGCTTTTCCTCGCTTCGGAAGCCTCGGCCTTCATGACCGGCTCCGTCGTTGTCGCCGATGGCGGCTACACGGCCTGGTGACGGCGATGAGCAGCATCCAGACCATCGGCTCCGATCTTCAGGGCAAGCGCGCGGTCGTCACCGGCGGTGCGGTCGGCATCGGCAGGGCCATCGCAACGGCGCTGGCGGCGCATGGCGTGCGCGTGGCCATCGCAGATCTCGATGAGAAAAACGCCACCCGGACCGCCGCAGAACTGGGCGAGGGCCATATCGGCATCGGCATCGACGTACGCAAGCGCCAGTCGGTCGAAGCGAGCCTGGCAGACGTGGTCCGCCAGTTTGGCGGCTACGATATCCTGTGCGCCAATGCGGGCGTCTCGACCATGAACCGCGCGGTCGACCTGACCGACGAAGAATGGGATTTCAATTTCGACGTCAACGCCCGTGGCGTCTTCCTCACCAACCAGATCGCGGCGCGCTATTTCCTTGCCAGCAAGCAAGGTGTAATCGTCAACACAGCGTCGCTGGCCGCAAAGGTCGGGGCGCCGCTTCTCGCCCATTATTCGGCTTCCAAATTCGCCGTTCTGGGATGGACGCAGGCGCTGGCGAGGGAACTCGCGCCGGCCGGCATTCGCGTCAACGCCGTGTGCCCCGGTTTCGTGCGGACCAGCATGCAGGAGCGCGAGGTCGAGTGGGAGGCGAGCCTGCGCGGCATCACGCCGGCGGCGGTGACGGAAGATTACGTTCGCCAGACGCCGCTCGGCCGCCTGGAAACGCCCGAGGATATTGCCGGCCTCGTCTGCTTCCTGGCAAGCGATGCCGCCCGCTTCATGACCGGGCAGGGTATCAACGTGACCGGCGGCGTCTATACAACATGAGGAACGAGAATGAGCGGAATGGACAAAGAGACGGCGATCGAACTGCTCAACATCGTCGTCTCCACTCCTTCCGTGAACCCCGCGTTCCAGCGTGAAGGCGACGATCCGGCGCAGTTCGGCGAAGAACGGCTGGCGCTGGCGCTCAGGGATTGGCTTAACCGGCAGGGACTTGCCGGTGAAATCGACACCGTCGAGCCCGGACGGCCGAACCTGATCGTCAGGGTGAAAGGCACTTCCGGCGGCTCGCGCATGCTCTGGGAAGGGCATCTCGACACCGTGCAGGTGACCAACATGGCAGCCCCCTTCACGCCCCGCGTCGAGGGTGGGCGGCTCTACGGTCGTGGCGCCGTGGATGACGGCGGCTGCGTCGTCGCTTTCCTGTTGGCGATGCGCGCGCTTGCCGCCGACCCGCCCGCGGGCGACGTCGATTTCGTTGCGGCCATGGACGAGGAATTCGGCTATCGCGGCGTTCTGCATCACCTCGCACGCGGCGAAAGCTATACGCTCGGCATCGCCGGAGAGCCGACAGACCTCGCGGTCGTGCGCGCCTGCAAGGGCACGGTGCGATGGTTCGTCGAGTTGCGCGGCCGGCCGGCACATACGGCCAAGCCGCACGAAGGTCTTTCGGCTGTGACAGCGGGGTGCAAGCTGATTGCCGCCTACGAAGCGGAAATGGCGGAGCGGACCACGGCCCATCCGCTGCTCGGCCCGGCGACGCTGACCTGCACCGCTTTCGAGGCCGGCGAAGGGCCGAACACGGTGCCCTCCAAATCGCGGTTGCGTTTCGACTACCGCTATCTGCCGAGCGAGAACGGCATGGCGGTGTACCGGCGTTTCAAGGTGGTTGCGGAAGGGTTGGCGACGGCGATTCCCGGCCTTTCCGTGGTCGTCGAGCCGCCTTTCGTCGACAGTTCGGCCATGGACGTGGCCGAGGATTCGGCGATTGTAACCGAGATGCGGGCGGTCTGCGCCGAGCGCGGCCTGCCGGACACGGTTCTTGGCGTGCCCTATGGTTCGGACGCCACGAAAATGGTCAACAACGGCGCGATTCCGACCATCGTCTTCGGTCCTGGAAGCATCGATCAGGCGCATTCGCTGGACGAATATGTCGAGATCGACCAGGTGGTCGCCGCCGCCGAAATGCTCGTCGCGCTGGCGCGACGGCTGCGATGAGCCGGCTCTACGAACCGCCGGGGGAAGAAAAACTGGTCGAAGAATATCTGCAACGGCCAAAGGGGCCTCACTCGCCCGAGTTGCAGGATTTCCTCAAGACGCTGCTGGGAGCGCGTGCGAGCCGCAACGTCATCATCGTCAATCTCGTTCCGTTCCGGCTCTGGGCGCTCGCCACCCTGCCCGAAGACAGGAGCCTCAGAGTCCAGATCGAGCGTGACCGCCCCTTCGACAGCGAGGACGACGCTGAGCGCGCGCTGTTCCTGCGGCGCCTGGAACTGCGCGCCGCGTCCAACTCCAACGATCGGGCCGGCTCGGCGCATTAAGAGCGTCGCCAGATTCACCTGACGCGACGCGCCCGCAGCGGAATTGGCCATACGTGGCAGGATGGGCTCGCCTTTCATAACAAACAATAACAATCGTAAATTTGATTGTGATCGAACAGCGCGCTGTTTGCCGACGTCATCACGCGTGCACACACTTTTTCCAGAAACCCGCCGAACCAGCCGGCGTCTAACGCCATGTTTTCCAACTCTTTGATTCCAATTGTTTTTACTAGCTACCTTGCCGGGAAGACGACACCTCGGCAACGCATGGTGGGGCAATCAGGGGAATTTCTGCCTACCCGAGGCGCAGAATCTGCTTGACCCGAACACTTGTTTTGTCACTATTCGAACACAAACAACAAAATTGAAACATTCCAGATCAATCTGGATCTGGGGCTTTCAGGGTAACGATGCTTCAGGCTCAACCATGGGGAAGAATGATGAATAACGATTTTCTGAATATGGATCGGCGCAGCTTCCTGCGGAACACGGCATTGCTGGGCGCTACGGCGCTCACGTCCAGCCTTGTCTCCCTGCCTTTCGCTCAGGCGGCGGATTTCAAGCCGACATCCGGCGAGACGGTCTACTTCCGCGGCTGGCAGTTCCGCACCGACGTCGTCCAGGGCAATGTCGACAACTATAACAAGACCTTCGGCGGCAAGGTCGACTACGCCACCGTGACGGGCGACTATCCGGCCATCATGGAAAAGGCGCTGATCGCCAACGAGGCCCTCGACGTTCTCTATGCGAATCCGTCCAGCGCCGTGCGCTATAACGGCGGCGGCTGGGTCTTGCCCGCGTCGGAACTGCCGGACGCACAGGAAATCGCCGACGGCATGTATCCCAACATCCGCGATGCCTGGTCGGTCGGCGACAAGCTGCTCGGCTTGTCCTACTTCGTTTCGACCCGCGGCTGCCTGCATGTCTTCACAAAGCCATATCTTGCCGCCGGTTTCACCGAAGAACAGCTTCCCACCAACTGGGACGCGCTCTACGACATGGTCCATGCGCTGCATGAGAAGGGCGTGGCGACACCCTATCTGCCGCACTGGTTCGGCGAATATTTCGGCATTTCCTGGGGCTTCGTATTCGAGGTCATGAACCGTGGCGGCCAGATCGCCGATCCCGCCACGCACCAGCCCAAGCTGACGCTCGATGGCCCGGCCGGCAAGACCCTGGCGGCCTGGAAGAAACTCTGGAAAGCCGGCCTCGTGTCGGAAGAGGTCTTCTCCTACAACGAAGCGGGCTACATCGATGCCTTCCGTTCGGGCCGCTATATCTTCTCACCCCAGCAGATCTACGACCTGAAGACTTTCAACGACAAGTCCCAGTCGGGCGACGTCGCCGGCCATGTCACCCTGCTATCCGCCAAAGAGCAGAGCTGGGGCCTGATCGATTCCGCCCTATACATGATGACTTCGCGCAAGGGCCGCTCCGAGGCGCTGACCGAGGACGTGAAGAAATTCGTGAGCTGGTATGGCTACAAGGACGAACACGGCGAGTTCGCGATCGCCAACCGCTGGCTGAAGGAGAACATGCTGTTCTCCGCCTACAAGGCCGTGATGGAAAGCGACGAAGCCCGCACCGCCGTGTCCTCCTCGCTGATGCGTCCGGAAGACTATGACCGGGTGATGGAGGTCTACACCAAGACTCCCTACCCGAAGGGCATATGGAACGTCGTCTGGTCGGAGGAATTCAACTTCTGGCTCCGCGACAAGCTCTTTGCCTTCCTGCAGCAGGATCTCGACGCTGAAAGCGTCATCAACGAGGCCAACGCCAAGATCGAAGCGCTCAACAAGCAATACAAGATCTAACGCCATTCATGCCGGCGGGCTCTCCTGGCCCGCCGGCATGAACACCTAGGGGGCAAGAAGCCCCTCGTTCTCCCCAATCGCCGGCAGCCAAGACGCGAAGGAAGCCGCCACCCATGGCAAATACCGTCAGTTCAGAACCTGCGGCTCGCGCCCAACGCTCGACGGAAATCAGCACCTTCAGCTTCGCGCTGATCGTCTCCATCCCGGTCCTGCTCTTCCTTCTCGTCGTCGTCGCATATCCCCTGGCTTATGCGTTTTATCTGAGCTTCAACGAAATCCGTTTCTTCGGCGGCTACTCGGCCGAATGGGTCGGGCTTCAGAATTATGCCCAGGTCCTTTCCGACCAGAGCTTCTGGAGTTCGCTCGGCCAGACCTTCCAGTTCACCGTCGAGACCGTAATCCTGACCCTGGCGGTCGGTCTCGGCCTGGCGCTGATCCTCAAGCATCTGCCGGGCAAATGGCGCTGGCTGCGGGCCATGATCATTCTTCCATGGGCGGTCTCGCCCTATGGCGCAGGCATTTTCTTCGCTTATCTCGGCCGCGGCCAGACCGGTGTCGGCACGGCCGTCTCCGCCATGTTCGGCTCAAGCGACACCATCAACCTGATCTCGTCCCGATTCGTGCTCGAGTATCTCGCCGTCGGTGCGGCATGGAACATGGCGCCGCTGGTCGCCTTCTTTCTGCTCGCCAACATGCTGACGACACCCGAGCGGCTCTACGACCTTGCCAAGATCGACCAGATGTCGCGTCTTGAGACGTTCTGGCACGTCACGCTGCCGCCGCTACGCTTCACCCTTTTCGTCTTCACCTGCATCACCACCGTTCTGGCGATGAAGACCTTCGACTACATCTTCACCGAGACACAGGGCGGACCAGGCGGTGCGTCCTCGGTGCTCACCTACACCCTGTACAAGATCAGCTTCATCAATCTCGACCTCGGCTATGGGGCGGCGATGTCCTTCTTCCTGCTTGCCGCCATCCTGATCTCGACAGGCATCCTGTATTTCCTCTGGGGCCGCAAGGAGGAGCGCAAATGACCGCCCGCACCAAGTCTATCTGGCTCGCCCTCGCGGTTGCGGTCGCGCTGCTGTGGACCTTTCTGCCCATGTACTGGACAGTGAAGTACGCCTTCATGACGAAGACCGAGATCGCCCGCTTCCCGCCGATGCTCTACCCGCATCAGCCGAACCTGGCGGCATTCTTCAACGTCTTCGGCTTTGACTACACCGCCTATGACGGGACGGTCTACAAAGCCTCCGGCCAGGCGAAGCAGATCATCTTGGGGCTGCGCAACAGCCTCGTGGTGGCGGTAATCGTGACCGCCATCACCACGGTCGTGGTTGTGCCGCTGGCCTATGTCTTCGCGCGGCTCGATTTCCCCCTCAAGGGAAAGCTGCTGGCGGCGATCCTGCTGTCGGTTTCCCTGCCGCCGGTATCGACGCTCATCCCCTTCTATACACTCTACGTCCAGCTCGGCCTGACGGGAACGATGACGGGCCTCATCATCGTTACGCTGACAATCACCATTCCGATCGTCGCATGGATGCTGATCGGCTTCTTCCGCAATCTGCCACCGGTGGAACTGCTGGCAAGGGTCGACGGCTTCAGCCGGCTCTACGTACTGACGCGCATCATCGTGCCGATGGCGCGCAGCGGCATCATGGTGGCGGCGGTCATCGCCTTCCTCTTTTCCTGGAACGAATATGTCTATGCCCAGATTCTGGTGACGGGATCACGAGCGGTGACACTGCCGGCGGCGATGTCGGGCTTCCTCTTCCAGGTTCCGGAACCGGCACAGCTTGCCGCCAGCCTGTTGCTCAGCCTGCTGCCGCCTTTCTTCATCGCGTTCTTCCTGCAGAAGCATATTGCGGAAATGAACTTCGCCTGAGATCGTCAAGGAGACCTCCGAAACATGGCACGCATTGAACTGCGTAACATCGTCAAGACCTATGGCGGCTTCAACGCCGTCCAGAATCTCGACATGAAGATCGAAGACGGCGAACTTCTGGTTCTTCTTGGACCGTCCGGCTGCGGCAAGTCCACGACGATGAACATGATCGCCGGGCTGACGAACCCGACCTCCGGCCAGATTCTGTTCGACGGCATCGACGTCACCCAGCATTCGCCGCACGAGCGCAACATCGCGATGGTGTTCCAGTCGTCGCTGCTCTATCCGCACCTGTCGGCGCACGACAACATTTATATGAGCCTCAAGCGATCCGGGCTCTCCAAAAAGGAGATCGAGGCGCGTATCGCCCGCGCCGCCGAGACGGTCGATGTGACCCGCCTGCTCGACAAGCTGCCCTCGCAGCTTTCCGGCGGCGAGCGCCAGCGCATCGCCACCGCCAAGGCGATCGTGCGCGAGCCCGCCGGCTTCCTGCTCGACGAGCCGCTGTCGGCGCTGGACGCCGCGCTCAGGCTTTCGCTGCGTGCCGAACTCGTCAACCTCCAGAAGCGCATCCACACCACCATGATCTTCGTCACCCACGACCAGATCGAGGCGATGACGATGGGCGACCGCATCGGCGTGATGCGCAATGGCCGGCTGGAGCAGATCGGCACGCCGACCGACATCTACAACCGGCCCGAGACGCTGTTCGTCGCCGGCTTCGTCGGAGTGCCGCCGATGAATTTCCTCACGGGCTCGCTCGAAAGGGTCGACGGGAAGCTCTGGCTGGTCAACCCGTCCTTCAAGGTGGAGATCACCGGTGAATTTTCGAGATCGGCGCCGATGAAGGAAGTGGTCCTCGGGATCAGGCCGCATTTGATGCGGCTCAGCGAGGCGGGACCCTCCGCGCTGCCGCTGACCGTTTACGCCATCGAACAGCTCGGCAACGAAGCCATCGTGATCTGTGACGGCCCTGCCGGTGAAAAGATCCGCGTCATCGCGCCGCCCGGCTTTACGGCACCGATCGGCACGCAACTCCACGCCACGTTCGAAGGTGCGGCTGCACATCTGTTCGATCCGGCGACGGAGCGCGTCATCGCCGTGGAGGAGAATATCTGATGCCTGCGATCGATGCCAGCCGCCCGCTTCGAGTCGCCGTCGCCGGTTTCGGCCAGGCCGGCCGATGCCACACCGAAACCTGGGCGACGACGCCCAACGTCGTCGTTGCCGGCGTCTATTCCCTGCGTCCGGAGGCAGAGGCCGCCGACATCGCCGCCGTCTGCGGCCCCGATGTCCCTATCTTTTCCGACTACGAGCGCATGCTCGACGAATGCGATTGCGACTTCGTTTCGATCTGCACGCTTCACGATACGCATGCCGCGCAGGCGATCGCCGCGGCGGAACGCGGCAAGCATTTCATCGTCGAAAAGCCGATATGCCTGACGCCCCAGGAATTGTTCGCTGTTCGCCGCGCCGTCGACAAGGCCGGCGTCAGGGCCTTCGTCGGCTTCCAGGAGTTCCACTACGGCCAGCTCCAGGCGACGGTCGAGGCGGTCGCCAAGGGTTGGCTCGGTCGCGTCCATCTGGCCGAGATCGAGTATTTCAACGGCATAGGCCCATGGGTCCGTCAGCACTGGTGGGCGCGAACGAAGAAGATCGGCGGATCCTCGATGCTGTTCTGCGGCTGCCACCCGCTGATGATGATGATGCTGATCATGAAGGGGTTGAAGGTCACCGAGGTGCAGGCCGTCACCACCATGTCCTCGGCTCCGGATTTCGCGGGGCTCGAATATCCGGCGACGCAGGTCAACCTCATCCGCTTCGAGGACGGCCGCATCGGCCAGGTCACGTCCTGTCTCGACAGTCTGCATCCCTACTACTGGCGCAATACATTGATCGGCTCGGAAGGCAGCCTAATCGACACGAAGATCATGAGCCGCGTTATGCTTCCGGGCCTCGAACCGCGTGGCTGGCAACAGCTTGCCACACGCTCGATCAACGATGCCGGCGACATCACGCCCGACATGTTCCGGCCAATGTTCGACCGCATCCTAGCAAACCTCCTGCAGGACGAGCCCATGCCCTATTCGGGCTTCGACGAGGCGTGGGAGATGCACCGCGTGCTTTTTGCGTGTGAAGAAGCGGCAAGGACAGGGCGGCCGGTTTCGCCCGATACGTTCCTGCCGGTCGTGAAATGACACGCCCGCACCGCTGAAAAAATGACATCGGCATTTCCATACGCGCCGCCGGCGCGGCAGTCAGGGTGCGACCACCACCTTCACACCCGCCGCGGCGAGGCTGGAGGCCAGCGCCGGCGGCGGCGCGGCCTCGCTGATAAGCACGTCGAACTGCTGCAGGTTGGCAACCTGCACCAGCGACATTTCGTCGAATTTCGAGCTGTCGGCCACGACGATGCGCCGCGTCGCCCGCTCGATAAAGACGCGCTTGAGTTCAGTTTCCTCGATGGAATAGTCGAAGATGCCCTGCGAAGTGACCGACGATACGCCGATGAAGACGACGTCGAACCACAGACGCCGCGCCTGGTCGACGGCAACAGGCCCACAGAGCGACATTTCCTTCTCGCGCAGCCGGCCGCCGAGCAGGTATATCTCGGAACTCCGTTCCGTACCTGCGGTGGCGATGCGCAGGTTGTTGGTGAAGATGCGGACACCCAGTGCTGGGTCGATCAGCCGCGCAACCTCGAAGGTCGTGGTGCCGACATCGAGCGCAATCGCCTGCGCCGGCTTTATGTAGGCCATCGCCGCCTTTGCGATCCGCGCCTTGGCTTCGGCGTTGGCGAGATGCCGCTCGTCGAAGAACGGTTCACGCGGCGTCCTGGCGCGGTCGGCCGGCTCCTCCATCACCGCACCGCCATGCGTGCGCTGGATTTCTCCGCGCATCTCCAGTTCGGCAAGGTCCCTGCGAATGGTCATTTCCGAAACCTGAAACAGTTCGGCCAGCGCTACCGAGGACATGAAGCCCTGCGAGCGGATCATCGTGGCGATGCGCTCCTTTCGAACACGGCCGATCAGCCGTCCCTCGATCGGCGCCGCCACTTCCCGCTCATTCCCGCTCATATCCACCTCGCGCCAAATTCGATGGCCCTCCCCAAATTATGTTTGATTTCGAACATTTTTCGGTTCGCCTTCTTTCATAGGCGTATCCGCATGCGTTGCCAAGGCATTCTGTTACACGCGAAAGTGGAAGACAGATTTTCAAATCTACCACCTCCGGTCGATAAACGGCGACGGCAACAAACTCGAACATATCGACTGATTACCACGAGAAGACAGCAGAAAGGTGAGACGTGCGGCTCCTGAAGGGATTGGAAGTTCACGACCGCCCGGCATCCGGCGCCAGGAAGGGCCGTATGTTCATCGACGGCGCCTGGGAAGAAGGAACGGGCAAGGAATGGCTGCGCGTAGTCAGCCCCAGCACCGGCAAGGATATCGGCTGGCTGCCGCTCGGTTCCCGCTCGGATGCACGCCGTGCCATCGCTTCGGCCAAGGCGAATGCCCGCAAGCTCTCCTCGATGTCGGTCTGGCAGCGCGCCGCTCTCTGTCAGGCGATCGCAGCCGAGATTGAACGGCGCGCCGGAGAAATCGCCGAACTGCTCTGCCTCGAACAGGGCAAGCCGATAACGGAGGCGCAAGGCGAGGTCGCCGGCGCGGCAGTTGCCTTCCGCAATGCGGGCGAGCAGATCAAATGGCTCGAAAGCGCGAGCTTCCCGGTCGAGGACCCGGCGAAGCGGGCCATCTCCATTCTGCAGCCCAAGGGGGTTTTCGGCGTCATCACGCCTTGGAATTTCCCCGTCGCGCTGCCGTCGATCTACTATCTCGGCCCCGGCATCGCCACCGGCAACGCGATGGTCTGGACACCGGCCCCGACAACTTCGCTCAGCGCCACGCTGCTGGTGGAATGCATGAGCGCGGCGGGCGTGCCCGAAGGCACCCTCCACCTCGTCACCGGCGAGGGGCCGGTCGTCGGCGACGTGCTCGTCACCTCGCCGGACACGCAGGGGATTGCCTTCACCGGCTCGTCCCAAACCGGCAAGGTGATCGCGGCGCGTTCGACCGGCAAGGCCCAGTTGCTCGAACTGGGCGGCAACGGCCCGACCATCGTGCTGGACGACGCAGACCTCGACCGCGCCGCCGCCTGCATCGTCAAGGGCGCGCTCGCCAATGCAGGCCAGATCTGCACCGCGACCGAGCGCGTGCTGGTGGCCGCTAGCGTCCATGACGCGCTGGTCGAGCGCATCGTCGCCGCCGTCGAGAAAGTCAGGCCGCAAACGTCCACCGACCCGGCCTCCCGGCTGGGCGCGCTCAACAACGAAGAGAATGCCCAGAAGGTCGACACCCATCTTGCCGAGGCCGTCTCGCTCGGCGCTAAGATCCTGACCGGCGGCCGTCGCGCGCAAGGAATGCCGACGAAGCTCTATTACGAACCCACCGTAATCGTGGACGTGCCCCCGGACTGCGCGCTGCATTGCGACGAAACCTTCGGCCCGGTGATCCCGATCCTGCGCTTCGGCTCGGACGAGGAACTCTATGCGCTGGCGGCAAAGAGCCCGATGGGCCTTTCCGCCGCGCTTTTCACTCGCGACGTCAGCCGGGCTTTCCGCCACGCGGAGCGCATCCGCTGCGGCATCGTCAACGTCAACGAGGCTTCCAACTACTGGGAAACACACATTCCCGCCGGTGGAGCGGCCGGCAGCGCATCGGGAACGGGACGGACCGGCGGGCGCCACACGCTGCTGGAAATGTCCGACCTGAAAACCATAACCTTTCATGTGGAGCCGTGATATGACTTCGGCCGACCAGTCATCCGCCATCACCGTCGAGGCCATCGAAGCCGCCGCCGCGCGCATCGCCGGCCACATACGCCGCACGCCGATGGTCGAGGTCACCCAGGTGCGCAACCGTCCGGTGCCCAATCCGCTGTTCCTGAAGCTCGAAAGCCTTCAGGTGACGGGCGCGTTCAAGGCGCGCGGCGCCATCAACCGGCTGCTGACCACGCCGCGCGCCACGCTTGAGAAAGGCATCGTCACCGCTTCGGGCGGCAATCACGGCATGGCGGTGGCGCGCGCCGGCTTCCTCGCACAGGTTCCGACCACCATTTACCTGCCGCCCAACGCCTCGCGCGCCAAGATCAAGTCGCTGGCCGACTGGAACGCGACCGTCAGGATCGTCGGCGAGAAATGGGACGACGCGGACGCCGCCGCGCGCGCGCAGGCCGAAAGCGAAGGCGCTGTCTATTTCCATCCGTTCAAGGATCCCGACGTCGTCATCGGCCAGGGAACGGTCGCGCTGGAAATGCTGGACCAAGTGCCTAACCTCGACGTCTATCTTGTCGCGATCGGCGGCGGCGGCCTGATTTCCGGTCTTGCCACAGCCGTTCACGCGCGCAACCCGAAGGCCCGCATCATCGGCATCGAGCCGACCGGTAGCCCGACGCTCCATGCCGCGCTGGCCGCCGGCGGGCCCGTCCAGCTCGAACGCCAATGGACGCGGGTGGCCACCATGTCGTGCGGCAAGACCGCCCCGCTGATTTACGACATCGTTTCGAAACACGTGGAAGAGATCGTCCTGGTGGAGGACGACCAATTGCTTGCGGCAGCGCGCTGGATTCTGTCGGAATTCTCCATCCGCGCCGACCTGTCCGCGGCGGCGGCCATCGCCGCCCTCAGCCTCGGCAAGATCAAACTCGAACCGCATGAGCGCGTCGGTACGCTGATTTGCGGTTCCGACGATGCAGCCCTCGATCCTGTGGAGTAAGGTCCAGCGGCCCGCCGGTGCATCAAAGCGGATTGGCTGGCGGGGATACTCCAGGACAGGAAAAGGAAAGACGCAATGACCATCATCAGACACGGCGTGGGCGACGGAAAAGGCTCGGGAGGACGCAAACTGCCTTTCGCCAAGGCCGTCGAGGCCGGCGGCTGGCTGCATGTCTCCGGCCAGACCCCCATGCGTGACGGCGAGGTCGCCGGCCAGGGGATCGTCGAGCAGGCCCGCATCGCCATCGACAACATGCTGGCGATCGTCAGGGACGCCGGCTACCAGCCGTCGGATATCGTGCGTATCGGCGTCTGGCTCGACGACGCCCGCGACTTCTGGAGCTTCAATTCCGTTTTCGAGAGCTATTTCGGCGACAACCCGCCGGCACGCTGCTGCGTGCAATCATCCATGGTGGTCGACTGCAAGGTCGAGATCGACTGCATCGCATACAGAGCGCCCTGACCTTGGCGCACCGGCACGGCCGGATATGCGGGATCGGGAATAACAGGGTCTGAGGGATCGGCGGATGAACCAGACGGGAACGAACGAGACAGACTACATCATCGTCGGCGGCGGCTCGTCGGGCTGCGTGCTCGCGTCCCGCCTGACCGAGGATCCCGCCGTCCGGGTCGTCCTGCTGGAGGCTGGTCTGGATGCCGGGCGGCCGGAGGATTTTCCGGACCTCGCCAGCCCCTATCCCGGCATCGCCTATTCCAATCCGCGCTACACCTGGGACGGGCTCAGCGCATCGCTGCCCTACCGAGGCTCGAACCGGCCGGAAGGCAAAGCCACCCGCTATGAGCAGGCCCGCCTGCTCGGCGGCGGCTCGGCGATCAACGGCATCGGCGCCAACCGCGGCGCCCCCTCCGATTATGACGAATGGGGCGCGCTGGGCGTCGAGGGCTGGTCTTGGGACGAATGCCTGCCGTACTTCAAAAAGCTCGAACGCGACCTCGATATCGACAACGAGTTGCACGGCAAGACCGGGCCGTTCCCGATCCGCCGCCGCGGCGCCGAAATCTGGACGCCGTTCACGCGGGCCATGCTGGCCGTCTGCGCCGAGCGCGGCATCCCCTTTCTTCCCGATCAGAACGGCAAATGGGAGGACGGAACCTTCGAGATGGCCGTCAACATGGACGAGCAGAAGCGGCGCGTCAGCACCGCCTGGGCCTACCTGACGCCGCAGGTGCGGCGCCGACCGAACCTCGAAATCCGCACCATGACCACGGTTTCGCGCCTGCTCGTCGAGGCGGGCCGCACCATGGGCGTGCTTGCCCGGCGCGACGGCAGACAGGAGGAACTGAGGGCCAGCCGGATCATCGTCTGCGCTGGCGCGCTGGCAAGCCCGGCGATCCTGATGCGTTCCGGCATCGGTCCGTCGCCGCACCTGGCCGACTGCGGCATCGAGACGGTGCACCACCTGCCGGGCGTCGGCCAGAACCTGATGGAGCATCCCTCCTCCGGCCTCGTGCCCTTCCTGAAGCCCTCCGCGCGGCAGAACGGGCCGCTCGATTACCATATTCCGATCGGCTATCGCTTCTCGTCCGGGCTGGAAGGCTGCCCGGCGGGCGACATGCACATGAACTTTGTCACCCGCGCCGCGTGGCATTCGGTCGGCGGGCAACTCGGCTCGGTGTTCTTCTGGGTAAACAAGTCCTATTCGCGCGGCCAGTTGCTGCTCGACCCGTCGTCGCCGGATGGCCCGCCGCGCATCGACTTCCGCATGCTCTCCGACAGGCGCGACCTAGTGCGGCTGGCAGACGCCTTCGAACGCGCCGTTGGCCTCGCAACTGACCCCAGCCTGAGATCGGTGGTGTCCGGCCTTTACGCCGGCGGCATGTCGGAGTTCGGCAAGCTTTTCTCGAAGCAGACGCGCATGGGGGCGCTCATCACCGGTGTCGGCGCGCTTGGGCTCGACATGATCGGCAGGCTGCGGGAAAAAGCCTTCCCCTACATGCTGGCGAATTTCAACGACCCTCGCCGGCTGGCGGCCAACAGGGGCGAACTGGAAGCCTATATCTCCGAGACGGTCGGCGGCGTGTGGCATCCTTCCTGCACATGCCGCATGGGACCCGACGGCGACAGGATGGCGGTGACGGACGCCCACGGAAAGGTGCGCGGGCTGGAAGGGCTCTATGTCAGCGACGCCTCGATCATGCCCACTATTCCCTGCGCAAATACCAACCTGCCGACCATCATGATGGCCGAGAAGATCGCGGACGAGCTCTCGAAAACCGCCGGGTAGCGCATCCTGCCCGGGCTCGCCGCCACAGCGGCTAGGGCTTTGTGGCTGATCCGAGCGCCGCGCCCACCCAATCCAGGCGGCCTGCGGGAACCAGGCCGTAATTGTAGAAATTCAGGCCATCCACCGACGCCGCCAGCGCCGGCGCGACCTTCGCCGCCAGCACCCCGGCATCCGCCATCTCGGGATAGAAGAGCCGGTAGCCGATTGCCATGAACCTATCAGGGCCAAGTGCTGCACGGCCGTGGCGCACGAGGCCCGCGACCGCCTCCGCCCCCATGTCGTAGGCGCACAGGATAACGCCGTCGCAGGCCTTGCCGACCGAGGCGAGATCGGAGCCGCCGAGCCAGCCTTCCTTGAGGTCGATCACCACGACGAGGGTGCGCGGGTCTGCCACCTCGCGCAGCTCGGCAACGAGGCTCGTCACCGGCTCGAAGCGCCACGCGACATAGGCGTGCAGCTCCGGCCAGCGCGCGAAGGTCTCGACGCCACCTGCCGGGAAGTCGGGAAAGCGCGGCACCGGCACGGTGCGCTCGCACGCCTCGGCGATCCAGCCGCGCACAAGCCGGCGTGCCGCTTCGCCGTCCACTCCGGCTTGCGCGGCACGCTCGAGACAGGCGGGGCAAAAGCAGAGCGAAAGCAGGAAATCGTCCTCCCGCTGAAGGCCGACGCCGTCCTTCTCGTGGTGATACTCGTGGGCAAAGCCCATGAAGCACGGGCTTTCCAACTCGATCCTGTCTGGCCTGTAGGCATGGGTGACGTCGGCCACGAGGGCGCGGACATAGGCGCGCGCGTCCGGATGCGACGGACACAGGTTGTAGTAATTCGCGTCGCCGAAAGCGTTGCGGGTCACCGCATGGGGATAGAGCATGCCTAGCCGCGTATTGTGCAGGCACACCGTCCAGCAGGAAACGCCCGGCCCGCCCTTGTCACGTCGCGCCACCACCTCGCGCAGCACGTCGCCGCCCTCGGCGATCACGTCGGCCAGCTTGGGCTGGATGGCACAGCCCTGCCAGCGTGACGGGGTCGGCTGGAAATAGAGGGTGCCGTCCTCGGGGAAAAAGGCCTTGCGGCGCGGGCTGCGGGCCTGGAGGAAACGGCCCGCATGGTAGGAGGTCGCAAGGCTGATCATGTCCAGCCCGGCGCGTTCCCTGAGGTCGTGCTCGACAGTCTCGATGCCGATATCCTGGATGTCCCAGGGATAGGTCCACATGGCACGCTGCATGGCTTCTACTCCTGTCGTGGCAGCATCCGCCCCGGAAAGCGCCCGGTCGGCTGCCCCTCTAAAAGCACCGGCTCGCCGGCGACGAGAACATGGCTGACGCCGGCGGCCAGTCTTGTCGGATCGTCGAAAGTGGCGTGATCCTCGATATCGTCGGTAAAGAGCACGAGATCGGCAGCGAGCCCCTCACGAATGACGCCGCGGTCGCCAAGCCCGAAGCGCCCCGCCGGTGCCGATGTCATGCGCCGCACCGCATCCTCCAGCGGAAACCATCCCTCCCGCACCAGCCTGCCGGCGAAGCGAGGAAACGTGCCGAAGCCACGCGGGTGCGGCCGCGTGCCGATACGCGGCAGGCCGTCGGAACAGGCAAGATGCAGGCGATGCGTGCAGGCGGCCCTGAGATCCGCCTCGTCGAGCTGGAACAGCACGATGCCGGTCTGCCCGCCGTCCTCGACCACAAGGCGCACCATGAGATCGAAAGCCGAGACCGCCTCGGCCTTCGCTGCTTCGGCGATCGAGCGGCCCTCCAGATGCTTCAGCGCCGGCACGCCGATCGCCGACAGCCGTACGTTTTCCCAGCCGATGAGGGAAACCTTCGATTGCAGGTGCGGATCGTCGCTCCCCTCCTCCACCCATCGGCGTAGCGCTTCCCGGCTTGTGGGTTCGGACAGCCTTTCGACAAGCGCGGCATGGCCGCCCGCAAGCGCGGAGGGAGGCAGGAGTTGCAGCAGGTAGGTGCTGCCCGCGGGATAGGGGTACATGTCGAACCAGACGTCGAGCCCTTCGGCGCGGGCGTTCTCGATCTTGTCGATCGCCTTGGGGATATTGCCCCAGTTGGGCCGGCCAGCGGATTGCAGATGCGATAGCAGCCCAGCCGAACCGGAGGCCCTGACGATCGAAAGGAATTCGTCGGTCGAGGTCAGCAAACCGCCCTCGTAGCTCCTGATGTGGGCGGTCAGGAGCTTGCCGTGGTCGCGCACCGTTTCGGCCAGCGCCACCAGTTCCGCCTCGTCGGCATAGGCGCTTGGCGGATAGACGAGGCCGAGCGACAGGCCGGCCGCGCCTTGCTCAAGCTGGCGGGCGAGAAGCGCCTGCATGTCCTGCCGTTCCGCCGGTGTGGCGGGCCGCTCCTCGTAACCCATGACGGCCAGCCGCAGGGCGGCATGACCGACCAGCGAAACGACGTTGAGCGCAGCGCCCTTGTCTTCCAGCGCGGTGCGATAGGCAGAGAAATCGCTGAAAATCTCTCGGTCCTCGGTCTTGCCGAGCAGCGCGCCGAAGTGCTCAGCAAGCGGGCCGCGCGAGCCGGAAGGCGCGGGATAAAGCGAGAAGCTGCAATTGCCGACCACCACCGTGGTCACGCCCTGCACGATCTTCTCCAGCCGCTGCGGATCGCGCAGCGTGATCAGGTCATCGTGGCAATGGGCGTCGATGAAGCCGGGCGCCAGATAGCGATCCCGCGCATCGATCACCGTTGCGCCGACGGCCGCAAGGCCAGTGCCGACAGAGGCGATGCGGCCGGCCGCGATGCGTATGTCGGAGCGAAACCACGGCGCGCCAGTGCCGTCGACGATGCGCGCGTTGCGGATGAGGATTTCACCTGTCGTCATGATTCAGGTCCAATTTGCAGCCTTGCGAAAGCCTGTCGATCCCGCACGCGTAAAAACAAAGACCCAAGCGGCCGGCACGGCAGTATCAGCCGAAGAAGGTCGCGAAGGCATGCCGCACCCGGCCGTCGCCGTCGACGCCGAAGATCACCCTGTAGCGGTCAAGGCAGGTGCAGGGGTGCGAAATGCCGAATTCGATCACGTCGCCGACGGCAAGGTCGCTGCCCTCCGGAACCGACAGGAAGGCGTGCTGGTCGTTGAGCCGCGTGACGGTGGGCAGGCTGGCCGGCAGCGGCAGCGCGCCGCCGTTGCGATAGATGCCGACGACGATCGGCAGATCCTGGTCGAAGGACACGTCGCGCATGCCCATGCCGCAGACGGCGAGGCCCGGCTCGGGACGCGACAACACCTCGGCCCACAGGCGCAGCGCCGGCCTGAAGCTCGTTCGCGCCGTAACCGTCTCTCCGCCGAGCGAAAAGCCGTGGCGACGGTCGAGCGCCTCGAAGCCCCGATCGTAAACGCCGTGGTCGTGGAAGAAGATCGCGCCGCTGCGCAGCACCAGCGTCGCGTTGCCGTCCGCCCTGGCCACCGGCGCCAGCGCATCCACGACCTTGTCGAAATAGGCCGAGCCGCCGGCAGTGACGATGAGCGGCGCATCCGGCCCGACATGGCGCCGCACATGGCCGAGAACGTCGGCGGTCAGGGCAAGCAGGCCGCCAATGGCCTTGT
>JBARYG010000069.1:0-8565 GCA_049647745.1 Mesorhizobium sp. | reverse complement strand
ATAATCGTCGTCGATCTGGTAGCTGAGTTCCGTCGTGCCGTTGGCGGCGCGCTTCGGCTCGCCGACGAAACGGATTTGCGGCGGCTTGTCCGGAATAACCGCAAAGGCCCATTGGCCGATCTGGCTGTCGGCGGATTTCAGCACAAGAGTGCCGTCGACATTCAGCTTGCCGGCAAACTGGCGAACCTTCGACGGTGCGGCAGCGCCAGTCGGCGTAGCAGTGGTCGCGGCAGGATCGGCGGAAGCGCCGATGTCGCGGCTGTTGCCGGCGGCGTCGACATAGGCAAGCGTTTCCTCGGCTGTTCCGCCGGTGACGCGCAGCGAAAAGTCGCTGCCGACCGGAACGGAGACGGCAGCGCCGTGGTCCATGGCAGCGGTCAGGAAGATCGGCGGCTTGCCGGTATAGGTCGGCGGCGTCACCCAGGCATCTATGCGCGGCGGCACCACGTCGCGGGCGGCGCCCGCCCGGAAGCCGTCACCGAGCCTGCCGCCGAGCGAACCGAACGAGAAGGCGAAGGCGACGACCAGAAGCAGGGCAGGCACTGCCCGCAGGCCCCAGGGGTCGCGTTCGGGCATTTTCGTGCGGGGCAGATCGGCTCCCACCCGATCTAGCGTCGCCGCCATGCGTTTTTGATGCTCGCGCCACAGTGCTTTTGAAAAGCCGGTTTCCGTGCCGCTCGGCCGGTCGGCCTGCACCTGGACCGGGCTATGCAGCAAGGCGTTGGCCGCTTCGATGCGCCGATCAACCTCCACTGCCATCGGCAGGCGGAAATAGCGGAGCGGATAAAGTGCCGCCAAGGCCGCGATGCCGAAAACGGCAACGACGCCCAGCCGCAGCGTGTCGGGCATCCTCGGGAATAGACCGAGCCAGGAAAGGCTGAAAAACAGGGAAACCACGACGAGAACAGGCAGGACCAGCGGCCAGCCGCGCTCGGCAATCATCGAGCAACGGGTAGCGAACCGGCTTGCGGCCAGTCTTGCCGAAAGGCCGTGTCCATAGCTGATCTCGGGTCGCTCGGTCATCGGCCCCATGGCCCTCTGTCGGGTCGTTCGCGGCCGGCCGGGATGGCTCGGCCTCCTTCAAGTGCGCTGCATCCAACGGATTATGCGACGCGCATCAAGTTTATCTGCTTGCGTCAGAATAACAGCAAACACGGCAAAGGCGAGGCATTCGGCAACAAAGCGGCCGTAAAGCGTGTCGCGATCTTCCGGGTTCGCTCCATCCGCCTTAGGCTTTTGATTTTTACGCGGAGACATGAAAGGCGCCGGAATATGAAAAAACCGACGTCAACTCGTTGTTGGCGCCGGTCGCAAACTTCTGGGATTTGTCGCACCCCGTCTTCTTGACGAAAGACTGAGGTTGGTTCGATCCGACTCAGGCCCGTGGGCGGGGGGCTTGGGGTTTACGAGCAGGCGCCGGACCGAACCGTCTCAGGCAACACGGGTAAGTTCGTTGCACATTGGGGCGGCAGCGCGGATAAAAAATGGCGAAAATGAGGCGCAGAATCACCAATTCCAACAGTTTGGTTTGAAAAAGTGACTGGACGGCGCGGAAAGCGCCGGCACCGGCGCGAATCCCGGCATGGGCTTGCAATTGCCGGGGGAAAGCGCAACCTTCGGGCAGGACACCAACTTTGCGAGGCTTGGCGATGACCGATGGTGGTTCGGAGGGTGGGGACGCATCGGGAATATTGATTCCGTTTCATGAAGCGCGCCGCGAGCGGCTCGACCTGCCCGTGGCCTTCGAACGCCGCGAACTCGAACAGATACTGAGGCTCTATGGGCGTATGGTAGCCGCCAACGAATGGCGCGACTATGCCATCGACCATCTGGCTGACCGGGCCGTGTTCTCGGTGTTTCGCCGGGCCAGCGAAGTGCCGCTGTTTCAGATCGTCAAGGACCCCAGGCTGGCGCGCAAGCAGGGCGCTTTCAGCGTCATCGCGGCGGGCGGGCGCGTCCTCAAGCGCGGCCATGAGTTGACCCGCGTGCTCGGCGTGTTCGACCGCAGCCTGAAACTGGTCGAGGCCTGAGGTTTTCGACCTCCGGTTTTCGCGGTTAGCGCTTTTCGTTTTATTGCCGCTGCCTGAATTTCCGTTCCGGCCATGACTGCGGGTCGGGCGGCGTTCCTGCCCCTCCATTCATCGTCAACTGCATGAATACGGTGTCCAGCCAGCGTTCGTGCTTGTAGCCCGAACCTTCCAGCCGGCCACTGTGGCGAAAGCCGAGTTTTTCGTGCAGCCTGACCGACGCGCTGTCGGCGCGTCCGTCGCCGATGACCGCGACCATCTGCCGGAAGCCCAGCGATTCTGTCGCCTCGATCAGCGCTTCCAGCAGGATTCGGCCGACGCCCCGGCCCTTCGCCTCCGGCGCGACGTAGATCGAATCCTCGACGATGAAGCGGTAGGCCGGGCGGGGGCGGAAAGCACTGGCATAGGCATAGCCGAGAACGGTCCCGTCGCCACTTTCCGCGACGATGTAGGGGTAGCCGTTGAGCCTCAAACCCTCGAACCGTTCGGTCATGACGGCCAGCGTCGGTGGTTCAAGCTCGTAGCTTGCGGTGCCGTTGACGACTGCGTCGGCATAAATCGCGGTGATCCGCCCGAGATCTGTCGCCATCGCGGGCCGTATCGAAATGTTGCTCATGATTTAGGCACTCAGTCTGGATGCCCGATAATAAAGCAATCCGGGCGCAAAAGAAAAGGGCGGCCGTTGGGCCGCCCTTCGCTATGCTTTGTTCCAGCGCTGCCGTCAGCGGCGATCGCCCATGAACTGCAGCAGGAACATGAACAGGTTGATGAAGTCGAGATAGAGACGCAGCGCGCCCATGATCGACTTGCGGCCGGCGACCATCTGGTCATCGCCCTCGAAGTACATTTCCTTGATCTTCTGCGTGTCGTAGGCGGTGAGGCCGGCGAAAACCAGCACGCCGATCACCGAGACGGCGAAGGATAGCGCCGAGGACTGCAGGAAAATGTTGATGACCATGGCGATAATGATGCCGAACACGCCCATGATCAGGAACGAGCCCATCGCAGTCAGGTCGCGCTTGGTGGTGTAGCCGTAGAGCGACAGCGCGCCGAAGGCGGCGGCGGTGGCGAAGAAGGTCTGCGTGATGCTGGCCGTCGTGTAGACGAGGAAGATCGACGACAGCGACAGGCCGACGAGGCCGGCATAGACCCAGAACGTCGTCTGCGCGGCCGACACGCTCATCGACTGGACGCGGAACGACAGGAACATGACGGCGGCCAAGGGCGCCAGGATGACGACCCACTTAAGCGGCGAGGCGAAGATCGCATAGCCGAAGGAGGTCAGCATCTGGCCGCTCGGCAGGGTTGCCACTGCGGCGGACGGATCGGTGGTGGTTGCCATCATGACGGTGGCGACGGCGGCAAGGCCGGTGATGAGCAGGCCAAGCCCCATCAAATTATAGACCTTGATCATGTAGGCGCGCAGGCCCTGATCAATGTCGGTATCGGCGCGGCTGCCGGCGGGTACGGCGCGCGTCTGATAATTACGGATATCAGCCATGGGTTTCCTCTGTTGCTTCTGCCTCGTCCGGTGTCGGGCTTCGATTGAACCCAGGCGCCGCTGGCGAGACTCCAGCATGCCTGTTCGTGAATATGATGGTTCTTTTCGCCGAGAACAAGACCGTAACCGGCTGCAACGCTTCGTGAAACGGCGAGAAATCGCGTTTATTCGGCTATTAGGGCGAAGATTACCTCGAATTAACCAAATTTGGCCCCGGATTGCCGTCCTTGTCAAAGGTCGCGCAGCACAGGCGCGGCTTTCTGTCCCAACACCCGCCAGGTGCCCAGAAGGCCGAGTCCGACCGTGACGGCAAGAGCGAGAACGACGGTGGCGAGCGCGACCTCGGGCGAGAAATGCGAGGGCAGTTTCATGATCCGGGCAACGACAAACCATGCCGAAATACCGCCGGCGACGAGCGCGAAAAGCGCGGTGGCCAGTCCGATCAGCGCATATTCCAGGGAATAGGCCGCGATCAGGGTCCGCCTTGTCGCGCCGAGCGTTTTCAGCACGACCGCGTCATGGATACGTGCTCGGTTTCCTGCGGCCAGCGCGCCTGCCAGCACCAGCACCGAGGCTATCAGCGCCACGCTTGCCGCCGCGCGGATCGCGGTACCCAGTTTGCCGACCAGCCGGTTGACGATGTCGAGCGCGTCCTTCACCCGCACCGTCGTCACGGTCGGGAAGGCGCGGGTAACGGCGTTCAGCACCCGCGCGTCGTCGGCGCTCGAGGCCTGCCTGTCGGTCAGCGTCGCTATCCAGGCATGCGGCGCGCCGGCGAAGGTGTTAGGCGAGAACACCATGACGAAGTTGATGCCCATGGTCTCCCATTCCACCTGTCGCAAATTGGCTATTTTGGCGGTCACGTTGCGGCCGAGCACGTTGACGGTAACGGTATCGCCGAGATGCAGTCCGAGTTGCCCCGCCTCTTCGGCGGAAAAGGAAACCAGCGGCTCGCCGGCATAGTCGGCAGGCCACCACGATCCTTCGGTCAGCGTCGCATTTTCCGGCTTTTCGGCATCGTAGGTCAGGCCGCGGTCGCCCTTCAGCACCCACGCGCCTTCGGCCGGCACCGGAATTTTGGCGACGTCGACGCCGTTCAGCGCCATAATGCGCCCGCGCAGCATAGGCACCTTGGCCAGCTTACCGGCCGGCGCCTCCTTTCCGATCAGTGCGGAAAAGGCGTCGACATCGCTGCCCTGTATATCGACGAAGAAGAAATTGGGCGCTTCCTTCGGCAGATTGCCGCCGATCTGGCGGCGGAGATTCCCGTCGATCAGCGCCAGCGTTACCAGCAGCGTCAGGCCAAGGCCAAGCGACAGCACGACCGATGGCGTCAGCGCGCCGGGGCGATGGATGTTGCCGATGGCGAGCCGCAGCGCGACCGATCGTGCGCGCGGGCTCTTCCTCGCCAGCCACTCGACCAGATAGGCCACGCCGCGCAGCACCAGGAAGGAGGCGAGCGTCGCCCCGACGAAAATCGCCGCGATGCGGCGGTCGCTGGCGGATAAAACGGCAAGCCCCGCAAGGAGCAGCGCGATACCGAGCGCTGAAGCTATGTAGACCGGGCGCGGCAGACCCTTGCCCTGCAGTCCCATCTCGCGAAACAGGGCGGTCGCCGGCACGTCGCGGGCGCGGCCAAGCGGCAGCAGCGCGAAGGCCAGCGTCGTCAGCACGCCGAACAGCGCGGCAAGGGCCAGCGCGGCCGGATAGAAGCCGCCCTCGGCCGGCACCGGGATGATCGAGGCGAGTGCCGCGCTCGCCGCAAACGGCATCAGGGCGCCGAGGACAAGGCCAATAGCGATACCCATGCCGGCGATCATCAGGATCTGGACGAGATAGACGGTGAAAACGAAGCGGCCCGATGCGCCGAGGCTCTTGAAGGTGGCGATGACGCCGCGCTTCTGGTCCAGATAGGCGCGCACGGCATTGGCGACGCCGACGCCGCCGACCACGAGAGCGGTCAGGCCGACCAGCGTCAGGAATTGCGAGAACCGTTCGATGTTGGACGACAGAGCGGGCGCGGCATTGGCGCGCGTGCGCACCGACCACCCGGCCTGCGGGAGTTGTTCGTTGGCCTGGTTCTCGATTTCCTTGATCCGCGCGTCGCTGGTGCCAGGCGACAGGCGAAGTTTGTAGATGTGCTGGACAAGGCTGCCCGGCTGGATCAGGTCGGAGGCGGCCAGCCCTTGCGTCGAAATCATCAGCCGGGGCGCGAAGCCGAAGCCGTCGGAAATGAGATCCGGCTCGGTGATGAGTTTCGCGCGCAATTCGAAGGTAGCGCTGCCGAGCTTCAGCTTGTCGCCGAGTTTCAGGCCGAGGCGCTCGAACAGGAGATCGGGGGCCGCGGCACCGAACAGGCCGCCACGCTCGCCGAACAGTTGTTCGTGCGGCAGCGCCGGTTCCGTCTCTAGTGCGCCATAGAGCGGATAGGCGGCATCGACGGCCTTGGCCTCGACCAGCGCCTGATCGGAGCCGTTTTCGAGCCGTGCCATGGAACGCATATTGGCGCTTTGCGAAACCGTGCCGAGGCTTTCGAGGAAGGCAAGTTCAGGCGCGGTCGCCGCGCGCTGGATCAGTTGAAAGCGCATGTCGCCGCCAAGCAGCACCTGGCCCTGGTCGGCGACGCCGGCCGAGATGGAGCGCGCCACCGAATTGACACCGCCGATCGCAGCGACCCCGAGGGCGATACAGGCCAGGAAAATAAAAAAGCCGGACAGCCCGCCGCGCATTTCGCGCAACGAAAAGCGAAGGGCGAGGGAGAGTGTGCGAGGCAACGGCATCACGCCGTCGCCCTGACCAGTTCCGGCGCGCCCTCGATCCGCCCCGACCGCATCGCGACCTGCCGCGAGCAGCGGGCGGCAAGTGCTGCATCGTGGGTGACCAGCACCAGCGTCATGGCGCGCTCGGCGGCTTTCGAAAACAAGAGGTCGGCGACCTGCCTGCCGGTCGCCTGGTCGAGATTGCCGGTCGGTTCGTCGGCGATCAGGATGCGCGAGCCGGGCGCCAGCGCACGCGCGATCGCCACGCGCTGCTGCTCGCCGCCGGAGAGTTCGCCGGGATAATGGGTGACACGATCGCTGAGGCCGACCGCTGTCAGTTCCCGCGCCGCGACACCGAAGGGATCGGCATGGCCGGCCAGTTCCAGCGGCACAGCGACGTTTTCCAGCGCGGTCATGTTCGGAATCAGGTGAAACGACTGGAAGACGATGCCGATGTTTCGGCCCCGAAACGATGCGACCTGATCCTCGCTTTTGTCGTTGAGGACTTCGCCGGCGATGCGGACGACGCCGGAATCGACCTTTTCGAGCCCTGCCAGCACCATCAGCAGGGTCGATTTGCCGGACCCGGACGGACCAACGATGCCAACGATCTCGCCGCTTTCGACGGCAAGGTCCACGCCCCTCAGGATATGCACGCGCGAGGCCCCTTCGCCAAGCGTCAACGATACGTCTTTCAGGTCTATGACGGCTTCTGCCAAGGATAAATCGTCCTATATGGGAAGAGAGGCGAAGGATGCCTTGGTCATATGGGGCTTGCCGCATGGCTTTCAAACATCTCTGCGCCGTCTCTTTTGCCCTGCTGGTTGTGCTGAGTGCCCTGGCGTTCCCTGCTTTTGCGGAGCCGCTGAAAATCGTCGGCTTCGGTGACAGTCTGATGGCCGGCCACGGCCTCGGTCCGGGCGAGGGCTTTACCGACAGGTTGCAGGCGGCGCTTCGGGCCGACGGTCATGACGTGACCGTGGAGGATGCCGGCGTCTCCGGCGACACCACCAGCGGCGGCCTGGCGCGGCTCGACTGGTCCGTTCCCGACGGAACGCAGCTGGTCATCCTGGAACTTGGCGGCAACGACATGCTGCGCGGCATCGCGCCGGATCTCGTCGAGAAAAACCTGGACGCCATGATGGCACGGCTGAAGGCGCGCAACATTCCGGTGTTGCTGGCAGGCATGCGGGCCGCCCCCAATCTCGGCCCTGCCTATGAGGAGGCGTTCAATTCGATCTACCCGAGACTTGCCGCAAAATACGGGGCGTTGCTTTATCCGTTCTTCCTGGACGGCGTTGCCGGCGACCCGTCCCTCGAACTCGAAGACGTCATGCACCCCAATGCCAAGGGGGTGGAAAAGATCGTCAAAGCCATCCTGCCGACGGTCGAAAAGGCGATCGCCGCACTGCCGGGCCAGTCATGAAACGCAACCAAACGGCCCCTGAAAGCTTTCCGTCACGAAGGGTTCATGGACAATTGTGACCAATAAAGCCCTTGCCCCGCCCGTCCATCGGTGATTCGTTATCAGGCAAGAGTTCGATTCGATGAAGGGAGGCCCGCATGCCGCGTCTTTTCACCGCCCTCGAAATTCCGCGAGACGCAGCCCTTTCGCTCTCCCTGCTCAGGGGAGGTCTGCCGGGCGCCCGCTGGGTCGACGTCGAAAACTACCACATGACCCTGCGTTTCATCGGCGACGTCGAGGGGCATGTCGCCGACGACATCGCCGATGCGCTCGACCGAGTTCATCGTCCCTCCTTTACGCTCGCCCTGTCGGGTGTCGGCGCCTTCGGCCAGAAGAAACCGCACGCGATCTGGGCCGGTGCGACCGCTTCGCCCGACCTTACCGCGCTGCAGGGTGAGATAGACCGCATCTGCCATCGGCTGGGCATCCCGGCCGATCCGCGCAAGTTCATGCCGCATGTGACGCTTGCCCGGTTGCGTAACTCCAGCCCGGCCGAAGTGGCGCGCTATCTGTCGGCGCGGGGCAATTTTTCCACTTTGCCGTTCCGGGTCGGGCGCTTCGTCCTGATGTCGTCGCGCGATTCGGTCGGCGGCGGGCCCTATGTCATCGAGGAGGCGTGGCCTTTGCTGGGCAAGGATATGCGCCAGCGTTCGGAAGCGGGCCTCGGCGTCGCTTCCGGTGCGATGGGCACCGATGCCCTGCGTTAGAGGTAGGGGCATCGGAAAATAGAGGTGTCGGGGAGTTAAATGGCACGGGAAAAGCTCGACAGGAAGGCTATCGACGAGGCGCTGGCCGGGATCGAGGGTTGGGCGC
>JBARYG010000068.1:0-6705 GCA_049647745.1 Mesorhizobium sp. | reverse complement strand
TCGTGGCGCTGGCCCAGAACCCGGCCGAACATGTCAACCGCGAGGGCATCAAATACATCAACCGCGTTTCCGACCTGCTGTTTGTTGCGGCGCGCGCCGTCAATGACAACGGAAACGCCGATGTGCTATGGGTGCCCGGCGAGAATCGCTGACATTTCCACCGGCGAGCGGAGAGTCCCCGATGTTCATCCCGCTCTATGATTCCAACCATTTGCGGACCATCAGGCTGCAATATGTGACGATCGGCCTGATCGCGCTTAATGTGGCATTTTATCTTGCGACCACCGTTGGCGGCGAGGACTTCACCAACGCGGCCGTGCTTGGCCTCAGCTTTATTCCCTCCGTGGTTCACCACACGGTGGAATTGGCCCCGCAATTCGTCATCATCCCCGAAAACCTCAGCTACCTGACCTATGCATTCCTGCACGCCGACATCTTCCACCTGGGCGGCAACATGCTGTTTCTGTGGGTGTTCGGCGACAATGTCGAGGACGCGCTCGGCCACTATCGCTATCTGCTTTTCTATGTGGCCTGCGCGATCGGCGGCGCCTTCTTTCACGGCCTGGTGGCGCCGAATTCGCAGGCGCCGCTGATCGGCGCATCGGGCGCGGTCGCCGGCGTCGTCACCGCCTATCTTATTCTCTATCCGCGCGTGAAAATCTGGATACTGGCGTTCGGCCGCATCCCCTTGCGCATTCCCGCCTACATTCCGCTGCTGCTGTGGATCGTGTTGCAGTTCACCATGTTCGCAATGGGCGGCGAAGACCAGATATCGTGGGCCTGCCATATCGGTGGAATTGTTTCAGGCGGCATACTCGTGCTCCTGCTGCGCCGACGCAACGTGCCCTTGACCGACGAGGCCGTCGTGATGCCGCTACCCGTCGAGCCGCAACAGGGATTGGCCGCGGAGCCCGCCGAGGGTCAACCGCCATCTCCTTGGGAGCGCCAATAATTCAACCGATTTTGGCTCGTTCCGCATATTGACGTATAGATGAGCCACAATTACGGTCCGCGCGCTTGTGGAAGCCCCCTCCGCCACCACTGAGACGGCTGAACAACGGAATTTCCATGAAAAATGTCGGCTTTCGACAACTTCGAGGGAGTGCGCACTGCTACGGCTCGCTCCAAACCATCGTATAGAGGTGACAAGCAGATGAAAGTTCTGGTGCCCGTGAAGCGGGTTGTCGATGCGAATGTGAAGGTACGCGTCAAGGCCGACGGATCGGCGGTCGAATTGGCCAATGTGAAGATGGCGATGAACCCGTTCGACGAAATCGCCGTCGAAGAGGCGATCCGGCTGAAGGAAGCGGGCAAGGTCGAAGAGATCGTCGTCGTTTCCATCGGCCCGCAGCAGGCGCAGGAAACACTGCGCACCGCGCTCGCCATGGGCGCCGACCGCGCCATCCTGGTCAAGACCGACGAGCAGACCGAGCCGCTCGGCGTCGCCAAAGTGCTGAAAGGCGTGGTCGAGGCGGAAAAGCCCGGCTTGGTGATCCTCGGCAAGCAGGCGATCGACGACGATTCGAACCAGACCGGCCAGATGCTGGCGGCGCTGCTCGGCTGGGCGCAGGGCACCTTCGCCTCCAAGATCGCCATTGACGGCGACAAGGCGACGGTGACGCGCGAAGTCGATGGCGGCCTGCAGGTGGTCGAACTGAAGATGCCGGTGATCGTGACCGCCGACCTCCGCCTCAACCAGCCGCGCTATGCCTCGTTGCCCAACATCATGAAGGCCAAGAAGAAGCCGCTCGACGAGAAGAGCCCGGCCGACTTCGGCGTCGACGTGACCCCGCGCCTCAAGGTGCTGAAAACCGAGGAGCCGAGCGGCCGCAAGGCGGGCGTCAAGGTCAAGAGCGTCGCCGAACTGGTCGACAAGCTCAAGAACGAAGCCGGCGTGCTTTGATCGGCGGAATAGGAGATTAAGAAAATGGCTATTCTTCTGATTGCCGAACACGACAATGCAACGCTTTCCGACCAGACCGCCAAGGCGCTCTCGGCAGCGCTCCAGATCGGATCAGACGTGCATGTGCTGGTCGCCGGCAAAGGCGCCAAGGGCGCTGCCGACGCTGCCGCCAAGCTCAAGGGCGTCACCAAGGTGCTTCTGGCCGAAGCCGACGAACTTGGCGAGCAATTGGCCGAGCCCCTGGCGGCTCTGGTCGTGTCGCTGGCCGGTTCCTACGACACCATCGTTGCGGCAGCGACTTCGGTAGGCAAGAGCGTCTCGCCACGCGTCGCCGCCCTGCTCGACGTGGCGCAGGTATCCGAGATCATCGAAGTGGTGTCGGCCGACACCTTCAAGCGGCCGATCTACGCCGGCAACGCCATCCAGACGGTGCAATCGGCCGAAGCCAAGAAGGTGATCACCGTGCGCACGGCTTCCTTCCAGGCAGCGCCCGAAGGCGGCTCGGCTCCGGTCGAAACGATCAAGGCGGCCGCGAACCCCGGCCTGTCGCGCTTCGTCGAGAACCGCCTGTCGGAAAGCGACCGGCCGGAACTGACCTCGGCCAGGATCATCATTTCCGGCGGCCGCGCGCTCGGCTCTTCGGAAAAATTCCAGGAAGTCATCCTGCCGGTGGCCGACAAGCTGGGCGCCGCCGTCGGCGCTTCGCGCGCCGCTGTCGATGCCGGCTATGCGCCCAACGACTGGCAGGTAGGCCAGACCGGCAAGGTGGTGGCACCCGATCTCTACATCGCCTGCGGCATCTCCGGTGCAATCCAGCACCTCGCCGGCATGAAGGATTCCAAGGTCATCGTCGCCATCAACAAGGACGAGGAAGCCCCGATCTTCCAGGTCGCCGACTACGGCCTCGTCGCCGATCTGTTCGTCGCCCTGCCGGAACTCGAAAAGGCGCTTTGACGCCTTCCTGCCAACCGTACTAAACTAAATCAGAAAGGCGGGAGGACCGACGTCCTCCCGCCTTTCTGATTTGCGCTGCACAAAAAATAGGCTAGTTTGCACTGCACAAAATGTAGATTGAACGGCGTTGAACAGGATCGGAGTCATGAGCAAGATTGAAACGATCGGCATCATCGGGGCAGGCCAGATGGGCGGCGGCATCGCCCATGTGTCGGCGCTGTCCGGCTACAACGTCCTGATCTACGACATTTCCGTCGACCGTATCGAAAAGGGCATCGCCACCATCAACGGCAACATGGCCCGGCAGGTCGGCGCCGGCAAGCTGGACGAAAAATCCCGCAAGAATGCGATGGACCGGATTTCGACGGCGGCCTCGATGGCCGATCTCGCCGGTGCCGATCTCGTCATCGAAGCCGCGACAGAGGACGAGACCGTCAAACGCAAGATCTATGCGCAGCTTTGTCCGCAGCTCAACCCCGAGGCGATCCTCGCGACCAACACCTCGTCCATCTCTATCACCCGCCTCGCTTCGCAGACCGACCGGCCCGAACGCTTCATCGGCATCCATTTTATGAACCCGGTCCCGGTGATGAAACTGGTCGAGCTGGTGCGTGGCATCGCCACTGAGGACCAGACTTTCGAAGCTGCAAAAGCCTATGTGACCCAGCTCGACAAGGCCATCACGGTTTCGGAGGATTTTCCGGCCTTCATCGTCAACCGCATCCTGCTGCCGATGATAAACGAGGCGATCTATACGCTCTACGAAGGGGTCGGCTCGGTCGAAGCCATCGATACCGCCATGAAGCTCGGCGCCAATCATCCGATGGGACCGTTGCAACTGGCCGACTTCATCGGCCTCGACACCTGCCTGTCGATCATGCAGGTGCTGCACGACGGCCTGTCGGACTCCAAATACCGCCCCTGCCCGCTTCTGGTAAAATATGTCGAAGCGGGTTGGCTGGGCCGCAAGACCGGCCGGGGCTTCTACGACTATCGCGGCGAGCACCCCGTTCCGACACGCTGAGGACTGGCTTATCGGGTCAGCACGTCCGCCCATTCGTGGTGGCGCTGGAACTGCGCGGCGGCGAACGGGCACAGCGGAATGATCTTCTTGCCGGCCGCCCGCGCATCTTCGACCGCGCGGGTGACCAGCCGCAGGCCGGCGCCCTGCCCCCGGAAAGCGTCGGGCACCAGCGTGTGATCGATGATGATCTTCTGGTCGCCGATCTTGGTGAAGGTCATTTCAGCTTCGGCGCCATCCGGCCCGCGCAGCACATAGCGTCCTTTCGAACCGTGATCCTCAAGTTCGATCTCCGGCAATTGCTCCGTCATCGCTTTATTCCCTTCACTGTTTCGGCTGCGAGAAACAGCCTCGCCGCATCGATCTCGTTGGGGCGCACTTCGTGGCCGCCCTCATGCCATTCCAATGTGACATCGGCCTGAGCGGCACGCAAATCGCCGGCAAGCCGCTCCGTCGAATCGGGTGGGCAGATCGGATCGTGCCGGCCGGCGGTGATCAGGATACGCTTACCGGCAAGGCTGCCCGCTATCTTCGGGCTGAACGGGATCAGCGGATGCATCAGCACCGCCCCGTCGAACAGCGACGGCTTGGCGAAAATCACCGAAGCCAGGACATTGGCGCCGTTCGAATAACCTAGTCCCAGCACGCCGGACGGCTTTTGCGCTTCGATATGCGCACTGACGAAACCTGTCATCTTGTCGGTGGCGCGGGCAAGGTCGGCCATATCGTAGACGCCCTCGCCGGTGCGGCGGAAAAACCGCGCCGCGCCATATTCGGAAACGTCACCGCGCGGTGAAATCACCGTGGCATCCTGCACCAGGTCGCGGCCCAGGCCCAGCAACTGGCTCTCGTCCGCGCCGGTGCCGTGAAAGACGAACAACAGCGGCCCGCCCGGCGAACCGGGCAAAGCCTTATGGATGTATGCGTCGATAGCCATTGCCGTCACTCGCCGAGCGGTTGCAGATGTTGTTCGAGATAGGATCGCAGATGCTCATGCTGCTTCGGCAACCGCAGCGCCTCGCCGAGATGCGCGGTATCCTCGTCACGATCGAAACCGGGTTCGTTGGTGGCAATCTCGAACAGGACACCGCCCGGCGTGCGGAAATAGACCGACCAGAAATAGTCGCGGTCGATCACCGGCGTCACCTGATAGCCCGTATCGACAAGCGCCTTGCGCACTTCCAATTGCCTGGCTCTGTTTTCGACAGCGAACGCCACATGGTGCACCGAGCCGGCGCCAAGCCCGGCGACAGGCGCTCCCGGCAGCGTCTCGATGTCGACGATATCGGCGCCGTTACCGTTCCTGATCGCCAGCCGCCGCGTCTCGCCGGAACGATCCACCTCTTCATAGCCCATGAACTTCAGCAGTTCTTCGGTGGCGCCGGCATCCCTCAGGCGAAGCGACACCGAATGGAAGCCACGGATCGCCTCGTCGCCCGGCACGCCGCCTTTTGACCACGGCGCGCGGCCGTCGGCCTTGTCTTCGAGCAAGGCGAAGCCGTCGCCATCCGGCCCCGAAAAGGTAAGACGCTTTTCGCCGAATTTTTCCTCGCGCGAAACGCCCTCGATCCCTTCGTCGGCAAAACGCTTTTCCCAATAACCGAGCGTGCCCTGCGGAACGGAAAAGACCGTGGTTCCCACCTCGCCGACGCCGGGGCGGCCCTTACCGATGTTCGGGAACGGAAAATAGGTCATCACCGAGCCCGGCGTGCCAAGCTCGTCGGCATAGTAGAGATGATAAACGTCCGGTGCATCGAAATTGACCGTCTGCTTCACCCGGCGCAGGCCGAGCTTGTGCGTGAAGAAGGCATTGTTCTGGCGTGCGTCCTTCGCCATCGAAGTGACGTGATGCAGTCCCTTGATCTGGTCGAGCATGTTTTCGGCTCCTTCCTGCTTGCGCGGCATCGCCGCTGTTGGAGGCAATATGAGCACTCAGACGAAAGCCGCAAAGGCACCAAACGCAGCAAGGACTGTTTTCTAAAAATGAACGATAAATCATATATCGTTCACTAATTACCCCAATGAAGAAGCCCGCGCCAAGGGGGCGCGGGCTCGACAGGCTCTAGATTTGAAGCAAAACGACGATCTTACTGAACCATCATGCGCTGTTCGTCGCGCTTCTGGGCGTAGCTGCCCTTGTCATAGGCGGCTTGCTTCTCAAGCTGGTCCTTGGTGAAGGACGTGTAGAGGTATTTCTTGCCATCCTTGTCGGTCATGAACTTCAGGTTGTCCATACCCACGGCCACCTCTTTTTCACCGATGCCGAGAAAGCCGCCGACGTCCACGATGACCGCATCGACCTTCTTGTCGGCAGCCAACGCGATATCGCCGATCTCGCCGACCTTCACGTCGTCAGCGCCATAGACGGTGGTGCCGACCAGATCCTCGCTGCGGATGTCACCAACGGGCATTTCGGTAAGAGCCGATTTGTCGATAGCCGAAGTCTGCGTCGTATCTGTGGTCGTATCCGCTGCGGGCGCATTGGCTGCCGTATCGGTAGCCGGAGCTGGCGCCGGAGCGGTTGTATCGGCGGGAGCCGCGGCCGTAGTGGTGTCGGCCGGGGCCGCAGCCGTCGAGGCAGGCGCCGCCACGTCGTTGGACGCGGCCGGAGCGGGGCCACCCGGATCGTAAGCCTTGCGGTCGAAGGCGGGCAGCGCCTGCAATTGCTCCTTCGTGCCCTCGACGACCAGCCAGCGTTCATTGCCCTTGGTGGCCCATTGCGCCTTGTCGTAATTGAAGGCGACGCTCTTCTCGCCCATGCCGAGGAAACCGCCCACGCCGATGACCAGCGACTGCGCCTGACCATCCTTGGCAACCAGGATATCGT
>JBARYG010000067.1:0-3438 GCA_049647745.1 Mesorhizobium sp. | reverse complement strand
AGCCACGAGATAGGCTCCGCGTGCCAAAGATGCAAGCGGCCGCAACGACGCGGCCGCACACAAAAGCCGTTACTCGGCGGCTGCCTTTTCCGGCAGCTTGACCGACCCGCCGGCCTTCTCGATCTTCTCGATCGCCGCCTTGGAAGCGCCGGCCACGTCAAAGGAAAGCTTGGCCTTGAGGTCGCCGTCGGAAAGCACGCGCACGCCGTCCTTGGCGCGGCGAAGCACACCGGCCTTGACCAGCGTCTCGACGGTCACCGTCTCCTTGGCGTCAAGCTTCTTGGCATCGATCGCCGCCTGGACGCGGCCGAGCGATACGGTCGCGAAGCTCTTGGCGAAGATGTTGTTGAAGCCGCGCTTGGGCAGGCGACGGTAGAGCGGCATCTGGCCGCCCTCGAAGCCGTTGATGGCGACACCCGAGCGCGAGCTCTGGCCCTTGACGCCGCGCCCGCCGGTCTTGCCGGAGCCGGAACCGATACCGCGGCCGACACGCTTCTTCGAATGCGTCGCGCCGGCGTTGTCACGCAGATCGTTGAGTTTCATCGTCGTTCTCCTGCGCGCCGGCTCAAGCCTCGTCCACGACGCGGACGAGGTGCTGGACGGCTGCGATCATGCCGCGCACGGAAGGCGTATCTTCCAGCGTGCGCTGCTTGTGCATCTTGTTGAGGCCGAGGCCGACCAGCGTCGCGCGCTGCTCCTTCGGACGGCGGATCGGCGAGCCGATCTGCTCAACGGTGATGGTCTTTGTTGCCTTCTTGGCCATGTTCCTGGTCCTTTCCAGCGTCGACTATTCTTCGGCCGCCACGGCAGCGCCGCGACGAGCCTGGAGCGTCGAATACTTGATGCCGCGCGCGGCAGCCACATCCTTCGGATGCATCTGGTTCTTCAGCGCGTCGAACGTGGCGCGAACCATGTTGTAGGGGTTCGACGAGCCCATCGACTTGGCGACCACGTCGTGCATGCCGAGCGTTTCGAACACGGCGCGCATCGGACCGCCGGCGATGATGCCGGTACCGACCTTGGCCGAGCGCAGCAGCACGCGTCCGGCGCCCCAGCGCCCTTCCACGTCGTGGTGCAGCGTGCGGCCGGAGCGCAGCGGCACGAAGATCATGTCGCGCTTGGCCGATTCGGTCGCCTTGCGGATCGCTTCCGGCACTTCGCGCGCCTTGCCGTGACCGAAGCCGACACGGCCCTTCTGGTCGCCGACGACGACGAGCGCCGCAAAGCCGAAGCGCCGGCCGCCCTTGACGACCTTGGCGACGCGGTTGATGTGTACGAGCTTGTCGACGATGCCGTCGTCGCGCTCTTCGCGATCGCGGCCACGGCCGCCATCCCTACGTTCCTGTGCCATATCCTAATTCCTTGTTCTTTTCCGGAAGCACGGGTTGCTGAAATGCCGGCGCCCCATTCGAGGTCGCCGGCGGCGAAATCAGAAGTCTCCTGAACGATCCGAGCGCAAAAGTCAGCAACTTTCTGCCAACCCTGCGCCCGTAAAGCGTTTTAGAAGCTCAGGCCGCCTTCGCGGGCGGCTTCGGCCAGCGCCTTGACGCGGCCGTGATAGATGTAGGCGCCGCGGTCGAACACGACTTCCTTGACGCCGGCCTTGACGGCACGTTCGGCAACCAGCTTGCCGACGGCGGCAGCGGCGCCCGCATCGGCACCGGTCTTGAGCGAACCCTTGAGGTCCTTCTCCAGCGTCGACGCCGCGGCGATCGTGTGACCGTTGGAATCGTCGATCACCTGCACGTAGATGTGCTTGGAGGTGCGATGCACCGAAAGGCGCGGACGACCGTTCGCAACCTTCTTGAGCTGACGGCGGACGCGCGAAGCGCGGCGCTGGGTGGTTTCCTTGGAAGCCATATTGTTAGTTCCTGCCTTGTAAAACGGGGGTTGTCATGGGCGGTAGGCCAAACGCGCCTCCCGCGACCCCTCCCCGTGGCGTTGCAATTACGACGGTTACTTCTTCTTACCTTCCTTGCGGACGATCTTCTCGCCGGCGTAGCGCACGCCCTTGCCCTTATAGGGCTCGGGTTCGCGATACTCGCGGATCTCGGCGGCAACCTGGCCCACCTGCTGCTTGTCGATGCCCGAAACGGTGATTTCAGTGGGCTTCGGCGTTGCAATGGTGATGCCTTCCGGCGTCTGGTAGACGACCTCGTGGCTGAAGCCAAGCGAAAGCTGCAGGTTCTTGCCCTGCATGGCCGCACGGTAGCCGACGCCGCTGATTTCCAGCTTCTTTTCGAAGCCGTCCTTCACGCCGGTCAGAATGTTGACGATCTGCGTGCGCGACATGCCCCATTTGGAGCGCGCCGCCTTCGATTCGTCGCGCGGCTGGACAGCGATCTCGCTGCCCTCCATCTTCACCAGCACTTCGTCATTGACGAGAAAGCGCAGTTCGCCCTTCGGACCTTTCGCCGTGACGGTCTGGCCGTCGACACTGGCGGTCACGCCCTGCGGCACCGAAACGGGTTTCTTACCAATACGAGACATTTGTTGTCCTCGTTCCTGTTCTTGTCTTGGCTCTGCCGGATCAGAATATCTGGCAGAGAATTTCGCCGCCGACGTTCTGTTCGCGGGCGTCGTGATCGGCCATGACACCCTTCGGCGTCGAAAGAATGGCGATACCGAGGCCGTTGGCGACCTGCGGAATGGACTTGGCCGAAACATAGACGCGGCGGCCCGGCTTGGAGACGCGGGCGATTTCACGCACCACCGGCGCGCCGTCGAAATATTTCAGCTCAATGTTTATCTCCGACTTGCCGTTGTCGAAATCGGTCTGGCTGTAGTCGCGGATATAGCCTTCCGACTTCAGCACGTCGAGGACGCGGGCGCGCAGCCGCGAGGCCGGCGTCGAAACGCTGGACTTCTTGCGGCCGTAGGCATTGCGGATACGGGTCAGCATATCGCCGAGAGGATCGCTCAATGACATCTTATGTCCTCCTTACCAGCTCGACTTGACCAGGCCGGGGATCTGGCCGTTATTGCCGAGATCGCGCAGCGCGATACGCGAAACCTTGAGCTTGCGATAGTAGGAGCGCGGGCGCCCGGTTACTTCGCAGCGGTTGCGGATGCGGATTTTCGCCGAGTTGCGCGGCAGGGCAGCAAGCTTGAGCTGAGCGCGGAAGCGCTCCTCCATCGGCTTGGACTGATCCATGATGATCGCCTTGAGGGCGGCGCGGCGCGCGGCATACTGATCCACGAGCTTGCGGCGGTGCTTGTTCTTCTCGACTGAGCTGGTCTTTGCCATTTCAGATTTTTCCTTTGCTCGCTGCCGTTACTGGCGGAAGGGGAAGTTGAACGCCTTGAGCAACGCCCTGGCTTCGTCGTCCGTCTTCGCCGTCGTACATACGATGACGTCCATGCCCCAGACCTGATCGACCTTGTCGTAGTTGATCTCCGGGAACACGATGTGCTCCTTGATGCCCATGGCGTAGTTGC
>JBARYG010000066.1:0-16772 GCA_049647745.1 Mesorhizobium sp. | reverse complement strand
CTTTTTGGCCTCGCGCCGGGAGCCGGGCGAAGCCCCGCCGCGCCTTCGCCCGTGCGTTTTCCGGCCGGGCCGCCGACGATGCCGGGCGGCTCTCTCCGGCCTGAAACTTCCGCACCCGGCAAGGCCGCCCGCATCGGCAGGAAGATTCGCGGGCTTTCCTTTGCAGGCCTGTATCGCCACACGCTGGCGGCGGTTTCGATCGAGCTTGATCGCGGCGCGGCCTTCCTGCTGGTGCCTGTTTTCTTGGCGGTCGGTGTCGTCTTCTATTTTTCGCTCGATGCGGAGCCGGGGTTCTTTCAGCCGGTGGCACTGGTCTGCCTGGCCGGCGGCCTTGCGTTTCTCGCGCGGTCGCGACCGGTGACGCATCTATGCCTGCTGGTCGTGCTGTTGTGCGTGCTCGGCTTTTTCGCTGCCAAGGCCGAAACGTGGCGGGCGGGCACGCATATGCTCGGCTCCGAGATCGCGACACGTTTGACGGCGCGCGTCGTTTCCATCGACTTGATGGAAAGCGGCCGCGTAAGGCTGACGCTCGACGTGCTCAAGACTGCGAGGCCGGCTCTGCGCTATGTGCCGGAGCGGGTTCGTCTCTCGGCGCGCGCCATACCGGCGGGCGTGGTCGCGGGTTCCATCGTGAACGGCTATGTGCGCCTGCTGCCGCCGACCGGGCCGGTGCGGCCAGGCAGCTACGATTTTTCCTTCCAGAGCTATTTCGACGGCATCGGTGCCAGCGGCTTTTTCCTGAGCAATCCGCAAGTGATGCAGGGTTCGCCAATGCCGGTCTCCGCCCGGATATCGTCGGCGATCGAGAACGCGCGCGAAGCGATCGCCGGCCATATCCGCGAGAGCGTCGGCGGGGCGGAGGGCGAGATCGCAGCAGCCCTCATCGTCGGAGTGCGCGCCGGCATCCCCGATGCCATCAACGAGGCGATGCGCAAGACCGGCATCTACCACATCATCTCGATATCCGGGCTGCACATGGCGCTGGTCGCCGGCACCGTGATGGCGATGATGCGCGGCCTGTTCGCCCTGTTTCCCGATTTTTCCTCGCGCCGCCCGGTCAAGAAATACGCGGCCTTTGCAGCGCTTTTCTCCATTGCCGCCTACCTTCTCATTTCGGGCGTCGTGGTCGCGGCCGAACGCAGCTTCATCATGCTGGCCGTCATGCTGGTTGCGGTCTTGTTCGACCGGGCAGCACTCACCATGCGCAACCTGGCGATTTCGGCCATTGCCGTCATCGTCGTGTCGCCGCACGAAGTGGTAGGCCCGAGTTTCCAGATGTCGTTTGCGGCAACGGCCGCCCTTGTCGGCGCCTATGCCGGCTGGTCGGATTACCGTGTGGGCAGGGCGGCAGGTACGCCGCCGCCGCGCCGATCGCTGCCCGTGTTCCTGACGCGAAAGTTCGTCGGCGGCATGGGTGGGCTCGCCATCACCTCGATCGTCGCCGGAAGCGCCACGACGTTGTTTGCCATGTGGCATTTCCAGCGGGTGGCGCCGCTAAGCCTGTTCGCCAATCTGGCGGTGATGCCTATCGTTTCAGTCATCGTCATGCCGTTCGCCGTGCTCAGCGCCCTAGCGATGCCCTTCGGGATCGACGGCCTGTTCCTTTACGTGATGGGCAAGGGGCTGACGGCGATGATCGTCGTCTCCGAATGGATCGCGACGCGTTCGCCGATCGACGCGGTCGGCCTCGTTTCGGGAGAGGCGGTGCTCTTCGTCACCGTGGCACTCGTCATCGCCACCATGGCCACGACCTGGCTTAGATGGGCGGCGCTTCCCTTCGCGCTTGCCGGCCTGTTGGCCATCCCGGCGGTGCGAACACCCGACGTACTGGTTTCGGAAGATGCACGCCTGATGGCACTACCTATCGGCGGCGGCGAACTGGCGGTCAATCGACCTCGTCCCAACGAATTCACCCTCGACAACTGGCGGCGCGCGCTTGATG
The DNA here is from genome assembly GCA_049647745.1 of Mesorhizobium sp. Classification (GTDB taxonomy): domain Bacteria; phylum Pseudomonadota; class Alphaproteobacteria; order Rhizobiales; family Rhizobiaceae; genus Mesorhizobium. The sequence continues at coordinate 14,830 of JBARYG010000066.1, read as the reverse complement.
CCGAAACGGTGGTGAACCCAGAAAAAGCAACGGACAGGGACGTTCGCTTCGACCTTGCCGACAGCGTCGAACTGCCTCCCGGAACACCGTTCCTGTGCGCGGATGGCCTCTGCGTCGCCCGGCACTCTACCGGCGCCCTCGTCGCCCACGCGCAGACCGCCGAGGCCGCGAGGCGGGCTTGCGCTTTCGCCGCCCTCATCGTCATCGACGACGCCACCGCTACCGATCCTTGCGGCGACAGTTTGGTTGCCGTCGTCACCAGCAGGCAGCTTGCCCGCGCCGGCAGCGCCGAAGTCTTTTTCGACAGGCAATCGGCGGCGCACCCGCCCGAAATCCGCTTCGCCGTCGAGGAGAAATACCGTCCCTGGCACGTGCAACGAAAATTCTCACGCGAAGCCCGCGGCCTGCCGCCTCACGAAAAAAATCATCGGGCAAAAAAGAACCGTCCCGGCGCCAGCACCGACGTCAAACCGCGCTGATGGCCCCCTCCAGACCGCCGCGCGTCCGTTCCTGACTCGGGTCGCGGTGCACCCAAACGGATGCACAATGGCGATCTATCTCCTTGTTCGTGTTCCGAAATCCACTTTTCGGTCCGATGCTCCAAGGACGAATACCCGCAGTGATCCAAAAACCGGATTCAGCCTTTCGCTCCGATGCCCCAGCCGGGTTCAGTACCGCCGGATCAACCCTACCAGCTTGCCCTGCACCTTGACCCGGTCCGGCCCGAATATCCGCGTCTCGTAGGCGGGGTTGGCGGCTTCCAGCGCAATGGAGGCGCCCTTGCGGCGAAACCGCTTCAACGTCGCTTCTTCTTCGTCCACCAGCGCCACGATGATTTCGCCGGGATTGGCCGTGCTGGCGTTTCGGATAATGACCGTGTCGCCGTCGAAGATGCCGGCCTCGATCATCGAATCGCCTTTGACCTCGAGCGCGTAATGCTCGCCGCCCATGATCATGTCCGGAGGCACCGAGATCGAATGGGTCCTGTGCTGTATGGCGTCGATCGGCACGCCGGCGGCGATGCGGCCCATGACCGGGATCGATATGTTGGCCGCCGCTTCGTCGTCATTGCCCGCCGCCTGCAGGCGCGAAGGCTCCTTGCCCTGCCGGCCGGGCCCGGCCTGCCGCTGGCTGCCCTGTCCCGAGCCGTTTTGCCCGAGGCTGCCCTGAATGACGCTGGGCGAGAACTTGCGCGCCGCGTTGAAGCCGGGGGTCAGAGAATCCGGCAGGCGCAGCACTTCGAGCGCGCGCGCCCGGTTGGGCAGGCGCCGGATGAATCCGCGTTCCTCCAACGCCGTGATCAGCCGGTGAATACCCGACTTGGAGGCAAGGTCGAGCGCTTCCTTCATCTCGTCGAAGGACGGTGGAATGCCACTCTCCTTCAACCGTTCGTTGATGAAAAGAAGCAATTCATGTTGCTTGCGCGTCAGCATGGCGGCCCCCGGAAAATCCGATCGGGAATCGGAAAAACAAAACCAGAACAAACACTATCTGTTCCATTTGTGTTCCGCAACCATTTAAAGTTTAATGAATGTGTTAAGGGGGTTGAAATTATTTCGTCGCCTGCAAGTCCCTCTTCGTTCTGGACTGTTTGTCGCCGGCAGTGGTGACTCGCGGCTGATTTTGTTGGCGTTTTCCGCTTGTCGCCCGGTCACGCAATCGGGATCACCGGCTCTTAATCGTACCTGAGGACAATAATTAGGGGCAGCTGTCTTTAGCGCTTTTGCAGAGCCCGAACGAACACGGGGCAAAAGAGGAACTTATTTGTGGCGCGGGAGCGGAACCGCGCCGGCGCCGACGTCGACCGTGACGCTGCCGCCGATGCGAACATCCATGTTGCCGATCTTGAACTGGCTGCCGGGTACGTTGCCCGGCTGATCGTCCGGCTCGGGAGCTAACGGCCTGACGATCCGATAATTGCCGTCGACGCCTGGAAGCGCCGCCTTGTTCTGTTGCGTCGCAGAGCCTCCTGCTGCGGCGGCCGTTGTGAAAATGGCCGCGCAAGCCATGATAGCTATGTAGAGGGGCGAAGCGGCGCGGATCATGTCGTTGAGTATAGAGGTTTTGCGTCGAGACGGCCAGTCGTGACCAGGCCGGACTCCCCTCGGCTTTCCTTGAGGGGGTGCCGGTCTTGACAGAAGATGGTTTCGGTTATAGAACATAAAGAGAACAAAAATCGTGTGGGAAATAAACTCGGGGGGCGGCGTAATTGGTGCCCGGCCTGTAAGGTGCCGTGAAAGTCTGTTTAGGATGAGCGTGGAGAAGGTTCATGGCGGGTAGCGTCAACAAGGTCATTTTGGTGGGCAATCTTGGCGCGGACCCCGAAGTCCGCCGCCTGAACTCGGGCGACATGGTCGTCAACCTGCGCATCGCCACCTCGGAAACCTGGCGCGACAAGAATTCCGGCGAGCGCAGGGAAAAGACCGAGTGGCATCAGGTGGTCATTTTCAACGACAATCTGGCCAAGGTCGCCGAGCAATATTTGAAGAAGGGCATGAAAGTATACCTCGAGGGCGCCTTGCAGACGCGCAAGTGGGAGAAGGACGGCGTGGAGCGGTATTCGACGGAAGTCGTCCTGCAAAAATTCCGCGGTGAGTTGCAGATGCTCGATGCCCGAGGGCAGGGCGGCGAAGGCGGCCAGGTGGGCAGCTATTCGGGCGGTGGCGGTTCCGGGCGCGGTTCCGATTTCGGCCAGTCCGGCCCTAACGAAAGTTTCAATCGCGGTGGCGGCAGGAGCGGCGGCGGTGGCTCGCGGGACTTGGACGACGAAATTCCGTTCTGATCGGCGAAGCGGTCTTGCCTCCCGTTTCACTGACGGGTTGATTTTGTCATGAGAGTTTGAGGCGACGCATTCGCCTCAGGATCGTCGAGCATCCTGACGGATGCAAAGTGGCGATCTGACTCTTTGTTTGAGTACCGGATTGTTTCGAAAGCCGGATTCCAGTTTTCGGTCCGATTCCTATGCATGTCCCCGAAATTGGAAACCGGCTTCGAAGATACACGTAAAATCAAGGACTAAAGCGTGAGGCGAATCTGAAGGATCGCCACACGCCTTAAGCTCGGACGGGGCGTTCTCCGAGCATCGCTTTCCATAAGATTTCCTCCCGCAAGATTACGGGAAGAAACCGCCTACAGGCGCACCCTCTCGCTCTTGGGATCGTACATCGGTTTCAGCGAGGCATCGGCGCCAAAGCGTTCGCCGGCGATCTCGATTTCATAGGCCGAACCCAGCACGTCCGCTTCGCTTTCGCTTTCGCATGGCACATAGCCCAGCCCGATGGCGCCGCCGAGATGATGGCCGTAATTGCCGCTGGTGACGGTGCCGACGATCTTGCCGTCGCGTAAAATCGCTTCGTTATGAAACAGCAGCGGTTCGGGATCGCGAAGGCGGAACTGGACGAGCCGGCGCGAGAGGCCGGCATCCTTCGTTTTCAGCACCGCGTCACGGCCGATGAACCCGCCCTTTTTTGTCCTCACCGCAAAGCCGAGGCCGGCTTCGAGCACATTGTCCTCGTCGGTGATGTCGTGGCCGAAATGGCGGAACGCCTTTTCGATGCGGCAGGAGTCCAGCGTATGCAGGCCACACAGCTTGAGATCGGCATCGGCACCTGCTTCTTCGATCGCCTCGAACACATGAGCCGCCTGGTCCGTCGGCACGTAAAGCTCCCAGCCGAGTTCTCCGACATAAGTGACGCGGTGAGCGCGGGCGAGCCCCATGCCGATCTCGATTTCCTGGAAGGTGCCGAACGGGTTGTTCTCGTTGGAAAAGTCGTTCGGGCTCGCTTTCTGGATTACCGAGCGGGCGTTCGGGCCCATCAGGCACAACACGCTTTCGGCCGCCGTCACGTCGGTAACGACGACGAACTCGTCGCCGAGATGTTTTCTCAGCCAGGCAAGGTCGCGCTGCAACGTCGCGCCGGGAACGACGAGGAAGAAGGCCGTTTCCGAGAGCCGCGATATGGTCAGGTCGCTTTCGATGCCGCCGCGCTCATTCAGCATCTGCGTGTAGACGATCTTGCCCGGTGCGACGTCGAGGTCGTTGGCGCACATCTTTTGCAGGAAGGCGAGCGCATCACGGCCTTCCACGCGAATTTTGCCGAACGAGGTCATGTCGAACAGGCCGACATTATTGCGGACGGCGAGGTGCTCGTCGCGGTTGTTGTCGAACCAGTTCTGCCGCTTCCACGAATATTTGTATTCGCGCTCCTGATCCGGCCGGGCAAACCAGTTGGCGCGTTCCCAGCCGGCCACTTCACCGAATACCGCGCCGCGCGCCTTGAGGTGTTCATGGATCGGCGAGCGGCGCACGCCGCGCGCGGTCGTCACCTGCCGATAAGGAAAGTGGTCGGCGTAGAGCAGGCCCAGCGTTTCGGAAACGCGATCCTTGAGGTAACGACGGTTTTTCTGGAACGGCTGCGCTCGGCGGATATCGACCTCCCACAAGTCGAAGGGCGGCTCGCCGTCGTTGATCCATTGCGCCAGCGCCATGCCCGCCCCGCCCGAAGAGACGATGCCGACCGAATTGTAACCCGCCGCGACCCAATAGCCGGAGAGTTCCGGCGCTTCGCCGAGATAGTAACGGTCGTCCGGCGTAAAGCTTTCCGGGCCGTTGAAGAAGGTATGGATGCCGGCCGTGCCCAGCATCGGCAGGCGGTTGATGCCCATTTCGAGGATCGGTTCGAAATGATCCATGTCTTCGGGCAATTGGTCGAAGCAGAAATCCTCGCTGATCCCGTCCATGCCCCAGGGCTTGGCTACCGGTTCGAAAGCGCCGAGCATCATCTTGCCGGCATCTTCCTTGTAGTAGGCGCACTCGTCCGGCACGCGCAGCACCGGCAGGCGGGTCAGGCCGGGGATCGGCTCGGTGATGAGGTAAAAATGCTCGCAGGCGTGCAGCGGTACGTTAACGCCGGTCTGCTGGCCCACCTGCCGTGCCCACATGCCGGCGCAGTTGATGACGATATCGCTTTCGATGCTGCCCTTTTCCTCGCCTTGCTGCCATGAAACGCCGGTGACGCGGCCGTCTTTGGCGTGGACGTCGGTGACCTTGACGCCTTCGATGATCTTCGCGCCGCGCTGGCGCGCGCCCTTTGCCAGCGCCATGGCGATGTTGGCCGGATCGCACTGGCCGTCCAGCGGCAGATGCACAGCGCCGACCACATCTGAAATGTTAAGATGCGGGTACATCTCCTTGACTTCCTGCGGTGAGATCTCGCGCACATCGACGTCAAAGGCGCGCGCCAGCGAGGCTTGCCGGTAGATCTCGTGCTTGCGCTCCTCGGTCAGCGCGACGCTGATCGAGCCGACCTGCCGCATGCCGGTGCCGACGCCGGTTTCTTCCTCCAGCTTGACGTAGAGATCGGCTGAGTATTTGGCTAGACGGGTCATGTTCTTCGACCCGCGCAACTGGCCGACCAGGCCTGCGGCGTGCCATGTCGTGCCGCAGGTCAGTTGCTTGCGCTCCAGAAGCACGATGTCGGTCCAGCCGAGTTTGGCCAGGTGATAGGCGACCGAGCAGCCGGAAACGCCGCCGCCGATGATGACGGCGCGCGCCTTGGCGGGAACGGGTTTCGGGGAGGGGGCGTTCATGCTGCATTGCTCCGATAGGTGGATGTAAAGCGGCGCAAACGGGATGCCGCTTCCTTCAGAATGGGTTCAGGCTGGCAAAGGCTGATGCGGATATGGCCGGCTGCGGCGTCACCGAAGCTCGACCCCGGCATGACACCGACCAGTTCCTTGTCGAGCAGCGCCCACGCGAATTTCTCGTCGTCGGGCTCAATGGAGGAGATATCGAGCATGACGTACATGCCGCCTTCCGAACCGCGCACCGTGACGTTGTTCATGCCGCGGATGGCATCGAGGAACACCGTGCGGCGGCTGGCGTAGCGCTCGGCGATTTCCTTCACGCCGTAGCCGTTTTCCAGCGCTTCTACCGCGACATGTGAGACGAAATCGATCAGCCCGTAGGTGCTGACGAGGTTCAGGTCGGTCAAAAGGGCGACCATCCGGTCCGGTCCGGTCAGCCAGCCGAGCCGCCAGCCGGTCATGCCGTGGCTTTTCGACATGGAGTTGATGACTAGCGTCCGTTCGGCCATGCCGGGCAGTGAGCGCGGCGAAATGTGCTCGCCGCCGCCCAGCGTCCAGTAGACTTCGTCGGAAAGCAGCCATAAATCGTGCCGGCGGCAGATATCGGCGATGCCTTCCAGCGCGCTTCGCGTATAGACCGCGCCGGTCGGGTTGTTGGGCGTGTTGATGAGGATGGCGCGCGTGTTTGGCCTCACCGCTGCCTCGATCGCCTTGGCGTCCGGCTGGAAGCCGTTCTCGGCGCGCGTCTCGACGACCGTGAAGGTGGCCCCGGCGGCGCGGAACGTGCCGGGATAGGTTGCGTAATAGGGTGCTACGACAATAGCGTGGTCGCCCTCGTCGAGGACGCTTTGCACGGCGGCGTAGAGCGCTGCCTGGCCGCCGGGCGTCGCGATCACCTGATCGGCCGTGGTCGAAACGCCGGTGCATTGGGTCGAGGCTTTCGCCATCGCTTCGCGCAGCGCCGGAATGCCGGGAAGCTGGGTATAGTGGTGATAGCCGGCGCGCACGGCCGTTACGCAGGCTTCCACAGTCTCGGCCGGCGTGTCGAAATCATGGTCGCCGACCGACAGCATGATGATGGGTTCGCCGGCCTCCTTGCGCGTCATGGCGCTGAAATGCACCTCCCAGCCGTCCTTGCCGGAAGGCACGATACCGGAAATGCGCGATGATGGTTTGGGCATGTCAGGCTCTCAGTCTTTCGTTTTTCGGGTCCCAGAGCGGCTCGTCCTTCTGGACGACGGCCTTGAAGCGGTCGCCGAAAATCTCGACCTCAATTTCGGTGCCGGCTTCGCTCAGGTCGGCCCGCAGCATGCCCAGCGCGATCGACTTGTCCACCCGGTGGCCGAAACCTCCTGACAGCGTTTCGCCGACAATCTTGCCTCCGTGCCAAAGGGTCGCCATGTAGGGTGCGTCGCAGTCGCCGGGGTTTTCGACCACCAGCGTAACAAAGCGCTTTTTCACGCCTTGCTGCTTCTCGCCGGCAAGCGCCGCCTTGCCGCGGAAATCCGGCTTTTCCCATTTGATGAAGCGGTCCATGCCGCCCTGCAAAAGGGTGTAATCGGTGGAAAGGTCCTGCTTCCAGGCGCGGTAGCCTTTTTCGAGCCGTAGCGAATCCAGCGCGAACATACCGAACGGCTTCAGCCCATGCTTCTGGCCGGCCTGCCAGACGGCATCGAAAATCGTGGCGGTATCTTCGACCTTGCTGTGGATTTCCCAGCCGAGTTCGCCGGCGAAGGACACGCGCACCAACTGGCACCAGCGCCCGGCGATCTGCGCCGACTGGTGCGACAGCCACGGCAGCGAAAGGTCGGCGTCGGTGATTTCCGACAGGATTTTCCGGGAACTGGGGCCGGACAGGATCTGGCAGGAGAATGCTTCCGTCCTGTTTTCCAGCGTAATCCCAGTGCCTTGTGGCAGGTGTTTCTGCAACCACTCGAAGTCGTGCAGTTCTGCCGATGCCGCCGTGATCAGGAAGAAGAGATTTTCCTCCAGCGCCATGATCGACATTTCGGTGACGATGCGGCCCTTGTCGTCGGCGAAATAGCCGAGGCCGATGCGGCCGGGCTTCGGCACCACGCCGGTGATCTGCCGCGACAGCCAGTCGCGCGCGCCTTCGCCTTCAAGCCGGTAGCGCGAGAAGCCGGGCAGGTCGAGAATGCCGGCGGCATCGCGCACCGCAAGGCATTCTTCCCGGATCCGTTTTTCCCATGGGCCGGAGCGCGCGAAGGTCTGGGTTGCCTCGTCCGATGTGTTGTCGCCGGGCTGAGCGTACCAGTTGGCGCGTTCCCAGCCATTGGCGACGCCGAATTGTGCGCCGAGCGCCGCTATCCGATCGTGGATGGCCGACAGCTTTTTCCCGCGTCCTTCCGGCCATGTGCGGCGCGGAAACTGGATCACATATTCGTTGCCGTAGACTTCCTTGCCTTTGGCGACGCAATAGGCCGGATCGGAAGCGAAGGCGGTGAAGCGGCGCGGGTCGCACGACCACATGTCCCATTCGGTCTGACCCTCGGTGATCCATTCGGCCAGAACCTTGCCGGCGCCGCCGGCCTGCGAAATGCCGAAGGTGAACACGCAGGCCTCGAAGGCATTGGGCACGCCGGGCATCGGCCCGATCAGCGGGTTGCCGTCGGGCGCATAGGGGATCGGCCCGTTGATCATCTTGGACAGGCCTGCGGTGCCGAGGATCGGCACGCGTTCGGTCGCGTCGTTGAGATACCATTCCAGCCGGTCGAGATCGTCGGGGAAAAGCTGGAAGGAAAAGTCTTCCGGCATCGGGTCGTCAGCCGTTGCCCAGTGCGCCCGGCAGCCCTTTTCGTAGGGGCCGAGGTTCATGCCGTTCTTTTCCTGCCGCAGATACCACGAGGTGTCGACGTCGCGCAGCAACGGCAGCTTCTTGCCCTGTTCCTTGGACCATGCGGCAAGCTCGGGAATTTCCTCGAACAGGATGTACTGATGGCTCATCACCATCATCGGCACCTGGCGGCCGAACATCTTGCCGACTTCCGCGGCGCGGTAGCCTGTGGCGTTGACGACGATCTCGCAGCGGATTTCGCCTTGCGCGGTTTCCACCACCCATTCGTCGTTTTCGCGACGTACGCCGGTGACGGGGCAGAAGCGCACGATCTTGGCGCCCATGTCGCGCGCGCCTTTGGCCAGTGCCTGCGTCAACTGTGCTGGATCGATGTCGCCGTCGTTCGGATCGTAGAGCGCGCCCTGAAGGTCATGCGTTTCCACGAATGGATAGCGGCGCTTGATCTCGTCGGCGGCAACGACCTCGATATCCATGCCCTGATAGCGGCCCATGCCCTTTGCGCGCTCGAATTCGCGCATTCGCTCCTTGCTGTGGCCGAGCCGCAGCGAGCCGGTGACGTGGTAGTTCATCGGGTAATCCACTTCATCGGCCAGCCCGCGATAAAGCTCGGTCGAATAGCGCTGCATGTTCATCAGCGACCATGAGGTGGAAAAGGTCGGCACATTGCCGGCGGCGTGCCAGGTCGATCCGGACGTCAGTTCGTTCTTTTCCAGGAGAACGCAATCGCTCCAGCCGGCTTTGGCCAGATGGTAGAGCGAGGATGTGCCGACAGCGCCGCCGCCGATGATGACGACGCGTGCTCTCGAAGGTAGTTCGGCCATGTCAAAATCTCCCAAACGGCTCAATAGACGGGCGGTGAGACCACCCAGATAACGATGGCCGGCTCACCGCCTGGATTACGCCAGCGGAACGGCTTTGCCTCGAAACGGAAACTGTCACCGGCGCACAGTCGATGCCAGACACCGTTGATCTCGATTTCGAAAATGCCGGAGACGACATAGCCGGCTTCCTCGGTCTGACGGGTAGCTGCGACCTTGAGCTCGGCACCCGGCGCGAATACGCAGCGCAGCATCTCGAAGCTGCCGCTGAGGTCGGGTGAGAGGAGTTCCTCCACCAGCCCCGATTCGCTCGTTCCGAGCGAGCGCCGCCGCCCACCGCGTACGATGACGCCTCGTTCCCGTTCCTCCGGCACGTCGTTGCCGAAAAACAGGCTGACGGGTACGCCGAACAGGCTCGCCAGCGCCCTGAGGTCTTCGAGCGAAGGCATTGAAAGACCGCGCTCGATCTGGCTGACCCAACCGACGGACCGTCCCAGCTTCAGGGCGATTTCGGCCAGCTTCAGCCCGCGCGCCTTGCGCAGCGTGCGAATGTCGCTGGCCAGCAGGCGTTCGCCATTGTCCAGCCTGAAAGGGTGAGTGGCCAGGGGCACGACTATCGGTTCCGTGAAAAAAGTCCTGTAAATTTCATCAGATGCCGGATGCGTGAAAAAATCAAGAAGAATTTCACCGGCGCGACAAGATTTGCTTGCGGGCGGTTGGCGGTTGGTGCAAAGGCACTGCCGTGAGCGGCGGCGGGGGACGCCCGGTCAGATCCTTGCTATAGGTACCGCCATGCTGGCACCGGAAAATGTCTCCCCCATTCTCGATGAAACCGAAATCGTCGACGAGGCGATCGTCTCGCGTCATTCGGTGCGCGCCTTCCTGCCGGATCCGGTCGATGACGAGGTGATCCGCGCCATCTTGGAGGTTGCCGCACGCGCGCCCTCTGGCACCAATATGCAGCCATGGCGGGCTTACGTAACCAGAGGCGCGGTCAAGCAGCGCATTACGGATGCAATCCTGAATTCGGGCATTCGCGCCGAAAAGGCCGAATGGGACGAGTATAAATATTATCCCGATCACTTCTTCGACCCCTACCAATCACGGCGTCGGGCCAACGGTTTCGGGCTTTACGGCGCGCTCGGCATCGGACGGCGCGAAGTGGACAAGATGCGTGCGCAGCACGACCGCAATTTCGTGTTCTTCGACGCGCCTGTCGGCATGATCTTCACCATCGACCGCCGGCTGAACAAAGGGTCGTGGATCGACTACGGCATGTTTTTGCAAAACATCATGATCGCGGCGCGGGCGAGGGGGTTGCATACCTGCCCGCAGGCGGCGTTCGCGCCTTATCATCGCCAGATCCGGCCGATCCTCGACATTACGGACGAAGAGATCGTCGTCTGCGGCATGGCGCTCGGCTACGAGGATACGTCGAAGCCCGAGAATGGCTTTCGCACTGACCGCGAGCCTCTGGACGCCTGGGTGACGTTCGTGAAGTAATGAGCGGATTCGTTTTCGCCGACGGTTACAACAGCTATTCGCCGCTCACCATCGGCCGGTGACCGCTGACGTGGATGCCGTCCTGCGGCGTCAGCCGCCTGTAGGCGAAAAAGGCACATCCTGTAATCACCGCCTCGACGATAAAGACGATGCGAAAATCATAGACGGTGGCGTTTTCCCCGCTGCCGCCCAGCAGTGCCAGCATTGCCGAGGCTGTGCCGACGCTGATCGCGACGGATAGCTGCCATAGGATGTAGTAAAGCGCGCTGAAGCGCGCCAGCTGGTCCACGGCAACGTCGGCATAGGAAAGATTGCCGGTCGCCGACCATTGGGCGGAGCGGAATGCGCCGAAAATGAAGATGTAGGCCATGACGATCCATAGCGGCGTCGACACCTGCATGAGCGCAAAGCCGCCGACGAGACAGGCGGCGATCGGTGTATTGACGACGAGAACGCGGCGAAAGCCGAACCGCTTCAGGATGAAAGGCATGAAGAACCGCACGGCGATGGAGCCGACCGCGGCCAAAAAGGTCAGCGAACCGGATTGCACGGCGGTCATGCCGAACCCGATCTGGAACATCAGCGGCAGCAGGAACAGCACCGAGGCGAGGCCGATCGTATCCAGCCCGCCGCCGGTAAGAAAAGCGATGCGGAACGTGCGGATGCCGAGCAATCTCAGGTCGAGCACCGGATTTCGGGCACGCAGGCAATAGAGCACCGCAATCGTCAGGACGACGAGGGCAAGAGCCAGTTGCCCCCCGATCATCCAGCCGCCCAGATCGTTGGCGGCAAGCGAATCCATGCCCAGAACCAGAAGCACCATCCCGACGCCGACGAGAACGAAACCGGGCAGATCGAAGGGAACGCGGCTGGTTTTTTGCACTGATGGAAAAAGCGCCGCGGCTGAAATCACCACGATCAGCGCCAGCGGCACGTTGATGAAGAAAATCCAGCGCCACGACAAATAGGTCGCCAGGGCGCCGCCGAGGAGTGGGCCGACAAGCGGGCCGGTCTGGCCGGCCAGCGACATATAGGTGTTGATTTTCAGCGTGCGGTCGCGCGGAAAACTGCTGAGGATGACGACCTGTCCCAGCGTGCCCATCAAGGCGCCGCCGAAACCCTGAAGCGTGCGCGCGCCGACCATCGTCCACATGTCGTTGGCGAGGCCGCACAGGACGGACGCGAGGCCGAAGATGAGGATCGCGGCGCAATAGGAATTGCGCACGCCGAAGCGATCGGCCGCCCAGCCGCCGACCGGCATCGAGACGATCAGGCTGGCGACATAGGCGGTGATGACCAGGCCGAGGTGGCTTGGCGACTCGCCAAGACTCAACCCCATGTCCGGTAGCGCGGTGATCACCACGTTCTGGTCGAGGCTGGTCATGAAATTTCCGCAGGCGACCGTCACCGGCACCAGAAGCGTGATCTTTGCCGCCATGTTCGCGCTGTCGACGGTGGGCGCTTCTGCGGTCATGGAATTTTCGAGCCAATGATCGGCCGCATATCAAGCATTGTCGTGCCTGCCGAGCCACCCTCAGGATTCGCCCAGCATGATTGCCGATGCGAAATCTCTCTAGCGGCAGAACCGATCGACCTTGGTGCCAGAAAAGGCGACCGTGCGGCTATTGCACCTCGTAGCCGACCTCTTCCGAAGCATGGCACAGCGCTTTCCAGAAACTGCGGGCGAAGGAGCGGAAGACGTAGACGTCGAACTGGTCAGCCCCGGTATGCTGGATATGGGCGAAGATATCGTGATGCATCGTCGAGCGGCCGGCGCCGAGGGGGAAGGCGGCAATCGAAAAATTGATGGCGAAGAATTTTGCCAGCACCCATTTGGCCTTCGGTCCGCCAATGCGGATCGCGGTGCGGCCATGCGACAGGTCGGTGACCGTACCGATCTGCGGCGTCACTGTCCTGGCGAAGGAATCCGCCAGGTTTTCGGCCTCGTCGACCGCCATGAATTTTCCCGGCGCGAAGCCGAAGGCTGCTTTGGTGTCGCCCATGACGCCGCCACCAGCGCCGTCGGGCAGGGCCAGACCGGTGACGGAGCGGACGGCGGCGATCATTTGCTTTTCCGCGCCGGGCCATGCGGCCAACTGGACGATGGAGCCGGGCTGCGTTTCGGAAAGCGTGACGCCGGCGCCGTCTGCGAAATTGCCGTGCGAGCCTGGCTGGAAAGCCTGACCGAGTGGTGACTGGCGTTCAACCCCTATAGCATTAGCCATGCATGCGGCTCCCTTCAGGATCGAAGAAGTGGTTGCTGACGATCTCGACCGGCCCGAACCGTTTGCGCAGCGGGTCGGAGACGAAGGCGCGCGTGCCATGCCGCGCGGTGCCGCCCTTGACCAGCGCCAGCGCGATATACTTGCCGAGCATCGGAGAGTAGCAGCAGGCGGTGATATGGCCCATGGAGCCGTGCGGGTTTTCTTCGTCCAGTTCCTCGACGATATGCGCACCGCCGTTGAGCGGCCGGTTGTCCAGCGAGACGACGCCGACGAGTTGCAGGCGCTCGGAGGCGACCAGACCCTCGCGGTCCATCATCGCCGAGCCGATGAACGGCTTTTTCTTCGACAGCATCCAGTCCAGATGCAGGTCGCGCGCTGTGGTGCGGCCGTCGATCTCGGCGCCAGTGACGTGGCCTTTCTCGATGCGCATGGTGCCCAGCGCTTCCATTCCGTAGGGGACCAGCCCGAACGGCTTGCCGGCCTCGATCAGCGCCTGCCAGACATGAGTGCCGTGGCTCGCGCCGCAATAGACCTCGAAGGCCATTTCGCCGGAGAAGGAAAGCCGGCAGATCATCACCGGCACGCCGGCAATGGAACCGTGGACCAGCCCCATGAAGGGCAGGGTGGCGTTGTCCACCGCTGTACCTGTCACGCAGGCGGCCAGGATTTCGCGTGCTTTCGGCCCGCCGATCGCAGCGCCCGCCCATTGGTCGGTGACCGAGGTGAGGGTAACTTTCAGGTCCGGCCAGATGACGTCGAGGAAATATTCAAGATGCTGCATCACCTTGCCGGCGTTGGCCGTGGTGGTGGTCATCAGGAAATCCTGTTCGCCGAGTCGCCAGGTGGTGCCGTCGTCGAAGGCGACGCCATCTTCGCGCAGCATCAGCCCATAGCGCGCCTTGCCTACCGCGAGCGTGGAGAACATGTTGGTGTAGACACGGTCGAGCAGTTCGGCGGCGTCCGGACCCTGGACGGCGATCTTGCCGAGCGTCGAAACGTCGACGATGCCGGCAGCGTTGCGGGTAGCCTTGACTTCGCGGACATAGGCCTGCTCGACCGTCTCGCCGGCATGGCCGTAGATCATCGGCCGATACCAGAGGCCGGCCGAGTACATCGTCGCGCCGTGCCCGGTATGCCAGTCGTGCATCGGCGTCAGCCGTTCGGGCTTGATGTCGCCGAACCGCTCCGCAGCCAGCGAGCCGATGGAAACCGCCGTGAATGGTGGGCGAAACCGGGTGGTGCCGACCTCGGGGATCGGCTTGCCCAGCGTCTCTGCCATGATGGCGAGGCCGGGCACGTTCGAGGTCTTCCCCTGATCGGTGGCCATGCCGAGCGTGGTGTAGCGCTTCAGGTGTTCGACCGAGATGAAGCCTTCGCGATGAGCAAGGCGCACGTCTTCCGCTGTAACGTCATGCTGGAAGTCGACGAAGCTCTTGCCGCCGGCCCTGATTTCGAAAACCGGCGCGGGATCAGGGTCGCAGGGCGTTGCCTCGACCACGGGTAGATCGGTTGGCGAACTTTTTGCGCCGGCCGCCGAAACGCCGGCGGCATGACCTTCCGCAATCGCTTCGGCGGTGGAAAAGTTGCCGGCGAAGGCGCCGGCACCGATCCAGTCTTGCGTCGGGTGCGGCGGCAGGAAAGCCTGCCGTTTCGCGCTCCATTCTGCCCTGGCGCCAGCTTGGCTTGCCAGATGGATGGCCGGCGACCAGCCGCCCGACATCAAAAGGCAATCGGCGGGGATGGAGCGCACCTCGCCGGAAAGCTGCCCGCCCGCAGCATCGAAGCGCCGCACCTTGATCGCGGAAAGCGCCTTGGTGCCTTTCGTGGCGACAACCGCATGGCCGGCCAGCAGTTCCGCGCCCGTCTCGTCGGCCAGCGCCCGC
>JBARYG010000065.1:0-16145 GCA_049647745.1 Mesorhizobium sp. | reverse complement strand
GGCAAATAGCCGTGACGGTCCGCGCCCGCCCCGCGCCGCTGCCGTCGCGCCTGAGCGAAGCCGAACGCGCCGCCCATGCCGGCATGGTCGAGACGCTGGGCGAAAAAGCGATCTGGCTGAAGCTGGCGGCAGAATGAAAAACCCGGCGCGCGGCCGGGTTTTTCAAACGGATTATCACTTTTGCAGGCGGTCTTAGCTGACCTGAACCTTGGCAGCGGCCTGATCCTCGGCCATCTTCTGCTGGAACATCTGCGCGAAATCGATCGGGTCGAGCATCAGCGGCGGGAAGCCGCCGTTGCGCGTCGCCTCGGCGATGATCTGGCGCGCGAACGGGAACAGAAGGCGCGGGCACTCGATGAACAGGATCGGCAGCATGTGTTCCTGGGGGAAGCCGCTGATGGCGAACACGCCGCCATAGACCAGTTCCACGTTGAACAGCACTTCCTTGTCGAAGGAGGCCTTGGCGTTCAGCGTCAGATTGACGTCGAACTGGTTTTCCGAGAGCGGATTGGCGTTGACGTTGACGTTGATGGCGATGCCCGGGGCCTTGTCGCGGCCACGCAGCGAATTCGGCGCGCCTGGGCTCTCGAACGACAGGTCCTTGACGTACTGGGCCAGCACGTTGAGCGACGGCTGCGCGCCGTTTCCGTTGGTCGCGGCGCCGGTCGGCGCTCCGTTTTCTTCGGCCATGAGCCTTTTCCCCTTACCTGGACCGTTCAGGCCCGGATTGAAATCGGGCGTTGGCTACCATGGCAGGCATGACAAGACAAGGATTTCGAGAAGATGGGGATTTCGAGAAGACGGGGATTTCGACAAGGCAGGGATTTCCGTCTCGTTGAGTCCGGCAGGTACCGGCCGCGCCTATTTGTCGTCCAGGCGACGCCACGGCGATGAGGGATCCGGCTTGCCGCCGGTGCGGGAATAGTTTTTGTCGTCGAGATCGATCGTCTTGCCGCGCTCGCGGCCACGAAATCCACCGCCGAAACCGCCCATGCCGAAATTTCCCGCAACGACGATGCGGTTTTTCAATTTCAGCCAGGCGAAATCGCGCACCGGCGGCAGCAAGAGCAGCAAGGCGACGATATCGGTAATGAAACCCGGAACGATAAGCAGGACCGCCGCTAAAACGATCATCGCGCCATGGGCGAGCTGCCGGCTCGGGTCGCGGCCGGCGTCCATCTCGGCCCGCACCCGGCGCATGACGCCGAACCCCTGATGGCGCAGCAGCAGCGAGCCGGCGATGGTCGATGCCAGCACCAGCCCGACCGTCGCCAGCGCGCCGATCTGCTTGCCGACGACGACGAAGCCGGCGATTTCCAGAAACGGGAGCGCCAGGAAGAAAAAGGGGAGGGTCGAGATGCGCAAATTCTGCCCGATCGGTTGGTGTTTTGCTCAAAGCAGGCGGCATCTGGCTGGTAATCGCCGCTGGTGCTCAGCCTGCTAGATAGGTATGGCTGCCTTTGATTTGAATGATTGCGCCGTGCGTTCTATATGCTTTGATAGTGGAACGCTATGCTGCGGCATGGATGGCCGGTATGGCCGCAACAGGGATTGATGGCGCAAGACATGGGATTCTTCGACTTCGGCACGATTTTCTTTCTGGTCGCGGCGGTGGTGATCTTTTTCCAGCTGCGCAACGTGCTCGGGCGGCGCACGGGCAGCGAGCGGCCGCCCTTCGACCCCTATGCGGCTTCCGGAAGCACGGCCAAGGACGCCACCAAGCCCCCGGAGAACGTCATTTCGCTGCCGCGCAAGCGTGCGCCGGGCGAGCCGGTCGTCGATGCCTACGCCGCGATCGACGCCTTCGCCAAGCCCGGCACCGATCTCAATAAGGGCTTGCGCAGCATCAAGGACAATGACGCGTCCTTCGAACCCAAGAATTTTGTCGACGGCGCCAAGATGGCCTACGAGATGATCGTCATGGCCTATGCCGACGGCGACCGTAAGACGCTGAAAAACCTGCTGTCGAAAGAGGTCTATGACGGCTTCGTCACCGCCATCGGCGAGCGTGAGGCGAAATCGGAAAAGATCCAGTCCTCTTTCGTGGGCATCGACAAGGCCGATATCGTTTCGGCCGAGATGAAGGGCGGCGAGGCCCATGTCACGCTGCGCATCGTCAGCGAGCTTATTTCGGCGACCCGCGACAAGGCCGGCACGGTTGTCGACGGCGATCCGGAAACCGTGGCCGAGGTCAAGGACGTCTGGACCTTCGCCCGCGACACCCGCTCCCGCGATCCGAACTGGAAGCTTGTCGCCACCGAAGAGGAAGACTGACTTTACCGGCGGCGGCGAGGTTTCCGTGTCGCTCTCTCCGCTCTTTCGTGAAAGTTCGTTCGAAGCCTTGCCCGGCTGGCTGGAAGACGACCATCTGGCCGCGTTCGAGGCGTTTCGGCGCTCGGCCTTCCATGTCCTGACGAAGCCCTATCGCTCCGGCGCGCTGGGCGTGGATTTCGCGGCCTTTGCCGAAAGCTATGCAGCCGCGCGGACCGTTTCGCCAACGAATCGAGCCGAGGCCAAGGCCTTTTTCGAGCGGTTTTTCGAGCCTGCTTCTATCGAAGTGGAGCAGGGCCTCGTTACCGGCTTCTACGAACCGCAGGTGGAAGCTTCTCCCGTGCGTACCGACATTTTCCAGGTGCCGCTGCTTTCCCGCCCCGCCGATCTGGTCGACATCGACGACGGCAACCGCCCGCAAGGGATGGACCCTTATCTCGCTTTCGCCCGCGCCACACCGGAAGGGCCGGTGGAATATTTCGGACGCGAATCGATCGAGCGCGGTGCGCTGGCCGGCCGGGGGCTGGAAATCGCCTGGCTGGCCGACAAGGTCGATGCTTTCTTTGTCCATGTGCAGGGCGCGGCGCGGCTTGCCATGACCGATGGCCGGCTGATCCGCGTCACCTACGCCGCCAAGTCCGGCCAGCGTTTTACCGGCCCCGGTGGAATCCTGGCCAAAATCGGCGAAATCCCGCTGGAAAAGGTTACGATGCAGTCGATCCGCGCCTGGTTCAAGGCGCATCCGCACCGGGTTGACGAGATTCTCTGGCAAAACCGATCCTACATCTTTTTCCGGGAGGCTGCCGTGGACGACCCGGAACTGGGGCCTATCGCGGCGGCGAAGGTGCCGCTGACCCCGGGCCGCTCGATGGCCGTCGACCGGCTGCTCCACACATTCGGCACGCCTTTTTATGTCGACGCTCCGTCCCTGACGGCTTTCGGGGGCGAAAAATTTCGGCGGCTGATGATCGCGCAGGACACCGGCTCCGCCATTACCGGCCCGGCGCGCGGCGACCTGTTCGCCGGCAGCGGCGATGTGGCGGGCGAAATTGCCGGCGTCGTTCGCAACGCCGCAGACTTTTACGTTCTGCTTCCGCGCAGCCTCGTTTCGGGGGCGAATCGATGAAACGCCACGACTACGGCGGGCTGAAGGAGGAAGACCGGGTCCTGTGGAATCTGGTGGCGCGCACGGCCAGGCCGCTCAAGGGAACGCTGGCGGTTCCCTTGCCCGATCCGGTCGTCGAACCGAAGCAGGCTCCCGTCGAACCGGCCAGGTTTGTCGACCCGCCCCCTGCTGCCGGTAAGCCGAAAGTTCCTCGCGTGTCGCATACGCTGGACGAACCGACGCTCGAAAAACTGTCCAAGGGGCGGTTGCCGATCGAAGGCCGGGTCGATCTGCACGGGCTGACGCAGGATGAGGCCTATTCGCTGCTGTTTTCCTTCCTGCATCGCGCTCATGCCGGCGGCATCCGCTATGTGCTGATCATCACCGGCAAAGGCTCGTCCTCCGGCGGCGACGGTGTCTTGCGCCGTTCCGTACCTGCTTGGCTGTCGACGCCGGCCTTTCGGCCGCTGGTTTCCAGCCACGACCATGCATCGCGCCACCATGGCGGTTCCGGCGCGCTTTACGTGCGTCTGCGCCGGACCAGAACGTGACGCCGCTTGGCGAGAGAATCCGGGCGCTGCGTCGCGAGCGCGGCGTCAGCCAGAAAGAGATGGCGGCGGCGGTTGGCGTCAGTGCCGCCTATCTGTCGGCGCTCGAGCACGGACGCCGTGGCGCGCCTACCTGGACGCTGATCCAGAAGATCATCGGCTACTTCAACATCATCTGGGACGATGCCGAAGAATTGCAGCGGCTGGCGGAGGTTTCGCACCCGCGCGTGGCGCTCGACACGTCGGGCTTGACGCCAGCCGCGACCGAGCTTGCCAACCTTCTGGCGGAAAATATCGGCCGGCTGGACGAGGCCGATTTGCGGCTGCTCATGGCGTCGATCCGCGAGATGGCCTCGAAACGGCGGTGAGGCCCACGGTCCTTTGGCGATTGGATTTGGCGCGCTGCCCGCCGCCGCTGCCGGTCCAAAGAACATGATTTCTGGCGGGGCGGCGCTTTTTGCTCTATCAGGATGGGTAAAAGTCAGGAGTAAGGCAGTGAACGATACGTCCAAACGATCCTGGGGTCAGGCCGAGGCCATTTTCACCAAGGCGCAAACCCAGGCCATGTCGCTTGGCCGAATCCTTTCGGAACAGGATGCGGTAAGCAGCGCGCGGGATGCGAAAACTGCCAGGCTGCGCGAGTTGCGCCTGGAAAAGGAAGCTGCAGAGCTGGCGGCTGTGCCCAAGACGACAGGCCGGCGCTGATGGCCCGGCGCGCAAGCCTCGACGCCATCGCCGACGATTCGACCATCGCCGATATCGTAGATCGACTCGACAAGCCGGTCGAATATGTTCGGCGCGTGCTGGAAAAACTCGAACATTGCCGACGCGTCCACGGCGACGCCCAGGTCCGGGTGGGGGTGCGCAGCCGCGCCGAATGTCCGAATTACCTGATCGAATACGCGCAAGAAGACAAGAAGACCCGCAAGACGGTCGTACACTCGGACGCCGCCTATAGCGGCAGCACGCATCGCGAACTTGCCCCTCGCCATATAGAGGACGAAAAGAACTGGTCGCCCGAGGAAATGAACATCACCGCCGTTGCGGCGCTGATCGGCCGGCTGCGCCATCCCAACGCCGCGTCGCGTTCCCCGGACGAGGACTGAGCCGTGGGGGTGATCAGACCCCCGGTCAGGGCGCGGAAGAAAAAATAATGTCAGGTCCGGCGGCTTCGCCCGGCGTTCGCCCGGATTTCGACTGCCAGCACTGCGGTGCCTGCTGTTCCTACTCGTCCGACTGGCCGCGCTTTTCCACCGAGGACGACGCGCAGCTTGATCGCATCCCGGCCAAGCTCGTCGCGGCCAATCAGGGCGGCATGCGCTGCGATGGCACGCGCTGCTCGGCGCTTGCCGGCAAGGTAGGCAAAGCCACCGCCTGCACGATCTACGAAATCCGCCCGGATGTCTGCCGCGCCTGCATGCCGGGTGGCGACGATTGCCGCATGGCGCGAGAGGCCTTCGGCCTGCCTGTCTGAAATCAGCTTCCGGTATCGGCCTGCAAATGCCGGCACAGCATCAGGCGCAGTTCATCCAGAATGCCGTCGCGCAGCCTGGCTTCGCCGGTGAGGGTGAGCGGAATGCGCATCAGTTGCGGTACGATCACCGCCAGCCGCTCGGCCTGGCCGGGCGGCAGGTCAGGCTTTGCCTGCGAAAACAGTGCGGCGATCTGCTGCCGGCGCCGTGCCCGCATCTGCCGCCGCCAGCCCTCGTCGCCGGGCAGGTCGAGAAGCGCGGAATAGACCGGACGCTCGGCCAGAAAGCTGCCCAACAGTGAAAACAGCGCATCGGCGATGGCGTCGGCGGAAAAGCCCTCGCTGCGTTGCCGCAAAGCGTCGAGCCGCGCCGACAGATCCTCCCCGTGCTCGGCGAGAATCGCCTGTGCCAGCGCCTGCTTGGTCGGGAAGAACAGGTAAAGCGTGCCGATGGCCGCGCCCGAGCGCGCCGCGATCTCGGTCATCGTCGTCGCCTCGAAACCCTTTTCCATGAAAAGGGCGGTTGCCCCCGCCATCAGCGCGGCGACGCGCTCGCGCCCTCGTTTCCGCTGCGGTGCACGGGCTTGTGATGAAACGGCGCTTGCTTTTCCTGAAGGCATCCTCATATACCAAAACCTGAGACTATCCTCATATATGACACCGGCACGGCCGATGCCAGCCTGCTCGAAAGCCAACCTGAATGCAAACCGCTCAACCCACCCGCCATCGGAATCATAAATGGATGGTTCTGAGCAACACCACGCTTGGCATGCTGGCGGCGGCGATCAATTCCTCGATCCTGCTCATCAGCCTGCCCGCCGTGTTTCGCGGCATCGGCCTGAAGGCGCTGGACCCCGGAAACATCAATTACCTGCTCTGGGCGATCATCGGCTACATGATCGCGACGGCGGTTCTGGTCGTCGCGTTCGGGCGGCTGGGCGACCAGTTCGGCCGGGCCCGCATGTACAATCTCGGCTTCGCCATCTTCACGATAGCGTCGATCGCGCTCGGTCTGCTGCCCGGACAAGGCGACTTCGCGGCGATGTATCTCGTCGGCGTGCGCATCGTCCAGGGCGTCGGCGGGGCGCTTTTGATGGCGAATTCCACGGCACTGCTCACCGACGCCTTCCCGGTCGAGGAGCGCGGCTTCGCGCTCGGCATCAACGTGGTCGCCGCCATCGGCGGCCAGTTCCTCGGCCTACTCATCGGCGGGCTTCTGGCCGACACCAACTGGCGGCTGGTGTTCTGGATCAACGTGCCCTTCGGCCTTGCCGGCACCGTCTGGGCCTATTGGAAGCTGCGCGACGCGCCGGACCGCAAGAAGCACACGATAGACTGGATCGGCAACATCAGCTTCGGGCTTGGCCTCGTCCTCATCCTTACCGCGATAACCTACGGCCTGCAGCCCTATGGCGACCAGACCATGGCCTGGGCGAGCCCGAGAGTGCTGATCCTGTTTGCGGTCGGCATCCTGTCGCTCATCGCCTTCGTGGTGGTGGAACAGCGCGTCGCCAAACCGATGCTCGACCTGCGGCTGTTCCGCATCCCGGCCTTCGCCTACGGCAACGTCGCCAACCTCGTTTCCGGCATCGCGCGCGGCGGCCTGCAATTCATGCTGATCGTCTGGTTGCAGGGCATCTGGCTGCCGCTGCACGGCTATTCGTTCGAGCAGACGCCGCTGTGGTCGGCCATCTTCATGCTCCCGCTGACGGTCGGCTTCCTCATCGCCGGGCCGGTCTCCGGCTATCTGTCCGACCGCTTCGGCGGCGTGCCGTTCGCCGTCGGTGGCATGCTGGCCGGGGCTGCCTCCTTCATCGCGCTGATGGCGCTGCCGGCGGATTTCTCCTATGGCGGTTTTGCCGCACTGCTGTTCCTGAACGGTCTCGGCTCCGGCCTGTTCGTGGCGCCCAACTCCACGCAGATCATGAATTCGGTGCCGGCGGGCGAGCGCGGCCAGGCGTCCGGCATGCGCGCCACCACCACCAATGTCGGGCAGGTGCTGTCCATCGGCTTGTTCTTCAGCCTCATGCTGCTCGGCCTTGCCGAAAGCCTGCCGCAGGCAATGGAGACGGGTCTGCTGGCGCAACACGTACCGGCGGCCATTGCCCATCAGGTCGCCAACCTGCCGCCGGTTTCCAGCCTGTTCGCGGCCTTCCTCGGCTATAACCCGATGGGTGAGCTGATCCCGGCCGACGTGCTGGCCGCGCTGCCGGCACAAAGTGCTGCGACGCTCACCGGCAACACCTTCTTTCCTGGCCTGATGTCGGGGCCGTTCAAGCACGGCCTCGTCTTTGCCTTCACCTTTTCGGCCATCCTCTACATCGTCGCCGCAGTGACGTCGTGGCTCGGCGGCGACCATGTCGAGGATGCTGCGTCAGCCGTGGCTGACCCGGAGGCCAATGGCTACGCCGCCTCGCGCACCTGATAGTCTTTCACGTCGGTGAAGCGGATCGCCTTCCAGCGCTCGGCCTCGTAATTGAGCGAGAAGGCGTGCTGCGCCAGGAAAACCGGGTCGTCGTCGAGGTCGCGGGCGATGTCGCCGCGATGCGCCTCGATGAAACGATGCACGTCCGCATCGTCGTCGGCGTCGATCCAGCGGCACACCGAAAAGCGCGATATCTCGAAATCCACCGGCAGCGAATATTCGATGTTGAGCCGTTCCTTGAGCACGTCGAGTTGCAGCGCTCCGACGACGCCGACAATGGCCGGCGAACCGTCTTCCGGCGAGAAAAGCTGGACCACGCCCTCCTCGGCCATCTGGTGCAGGGCTTCCTTCAGCTTCTTGGCCTTCATGGCGTCGCCGAGCCGTACGCGGCGCAGGATTTCCGGCGCGAAGTTGGGCACGCCGCGAAACAGCAGTTCCTCGCCCTCGGTCAGCGTATCGCCGATCCGGAGCGTGCCGTGATTGGGAATGCCCACCACGTCGCCTGCATAGGCCTCATCGGCGGTTACGCGGGTACGGGCGAAGAAAAATTGCGGCGCCGACAGGCTCATCGGCTTGCCGGTACGCACCAGCTTCGCCTTCATGCCGCGCTCCAGCCGGCCCGAGCAGACGCGCACGAAGGCGATGCGGTCGCGGTGGTTGGGGTCCATGTTGGCCTGGATCTTGAAGACGAAGGAGGTCATCTTGTCTTCCGTCGCCTCGACGGTGCGGGTGTCGGCTTCCTGGGCGCGCGGCGGCGGCCCATAGGCGCCCAGCGCCTCGATCAGGTCGCGCACACCGAAATTCCTGAGTGCCGAGCCGAAATAGACCGGCGTCAGGTGCCCCTCGCGAAAAGCGTCGAGGTCGAAGGGCCGGCAGGCTTCGCGCGCCAGTTCCAGTTCCTCGATAAAGGCTTCGCGCTGGTTTTCGGGCAGAAGCCCGGCGACGCGGTTGGAGTCCGGCCCGTTGACCGGCGTGCGTTCCTTTTCGGCGTCGCCGCGGCGTACGGCGTTGTCGGCGAGATGGTAGGTGCCTGAAAAAGTCTTGCCCTGTCCGATCGGCCAGGTGATGGGAGCCGTATCCAGCGCCAGTTTCTGCTCGATCTCGTCGAGGATTTCGAACGTGTCGCGGGCTTCGCGATCCATCTTGTTGACGAAGGTGACGATGGGAATATTGCGCAGCCGGCACACTTCGAACAGTTTCAGCGTACGCGGCTCGATGCCTCGGGCGGCGTCGATGACCATGACGGCGCTGTCGACCGCCGAAAGCGTGCGGTAGGTATCGTCGGCGAAATCCTCGTGGCCTGGCGTGTCGAGCAGATTGAAGACGTTGTCGCCATATTCGAAAGTCATCACCGAGGTGACCACCGAAATGCCGCGCTCGCGCTCGATCTTCATCCAGTCGGAGCGCGTCTGGATGCGGTCCTTTTTCGCCTTCACCTCGCCGGCGAGCTGGATGGCGCCGCCGAACAGAAGCAGCTTTTCGGTCAGCGTCGTCTTGCCGGCGTCGGGGTGGGCGATGATCGCGAAGGTGCGGCGGCGCGGCACTGCGTCTTTAATCGTCTCGGTCATTTCGGGAATCCGTTGATGCGCCGGCTTTTACCAGCCCGCCGCCGCCATGTCGAACGGAAACGAAGCGGCCGGAAAGCGCTCAACCGGCCAGCGCCGGTTCGTCGGCAGCGGCCGGCGCGAACGGGCGAACCGTGATGCCCGAGCGGGTAATGGTGACGAAGCTCGACGGCGGAATCTCCTGCCACTGCGCGCCCTCGCGGTCGAACGGTTCGGAAACCAGCGAGCGCCCGGTGCCGTTGCGAAACGGAGCAGTATAGAGCGTCGGGGCAAGACCGTCGCTGGCATAGCGCACGGCATAGAGCGTTTCGCCGTCGGAAAAAGCGGCCGTCAACTTCAGGGCGGGTTCGACGCCGGCGTCCCGCGCCGCCTCGAAGACGCGCAGTGTCGCGCGGGCCACCGCCGCTTGCGCGTTGCCGGCCAGTCCCTCGTCGATCATCAGGAGAAAGAAAAGCTCGGAATCGGTGGTGCCCTCGATCTGGTCGTAGAGCGTTTGCGGCAAGCCCGCTTCCAGCGCCCGCCGCAGCCTGTCGAAGCCGCCGATCTGGCCGTTGTGCATGAACGACCAGCGGCCGCTGGCGAACGGGTGGCAATTGGCCCGGCTGGTGGCGCCGCCGGTCGAGGCGCGGACATGGGCGAGGAACAGGCCCGACCTGATCTGTCGGCACAGGCTTTTCAAATTGGCGTCGGCCCAGGCCGGCAGGATATCGCGATAGAGTCCCGGCTGCGGGCGCTCGCCATACCAGGCGAGCCCGAAGCCGTCGGCGTTGGTGGCGGTCCTGGCCTGCTCGGCGCAATGGCTCTGCGCGATCAGCGAATGGCACGGTGCCGATACGATGTCTTCCAGGAAAACCGCTTCGCCGAGATAGGCCGCCCATCGGCACATTATCGTGATCTTTCTGGCAGGCTGCACTGCCGCCACAATGGCCGATCATGGGTAACCCCATTATGGGTAACAAAGCGTAAACGAGAGATTTTCCCGTCTGCTTGGGCCAAAGAAAGCCGTTGATAGCACCGCCCGGCAATTGACCGTTCCGCCTCCGCGTCCGATAGGTTCCGCCATGTCCGCAACGCCCCTGAAATCGCCGCCGAAATCACTTGTCATCGGTCCTGTCGTGGGTTTCGTGCGCCTCGCCCATGGTGCCGGCCTGCCGCTTCCGGCCTATGAAAGCGCCGGCGCTGCCGGCATGGATTTGCGCGCCGCCGTCGGGGAGGACCGGCCATTGCTGCTTTTGCCGGGCAAGCGCGCGCTGGTGCCGACCGGCCTCGTCATGGAAATCCCGCAGGGCATGGAAGGTCAGATCAGGCCGCGTTCCGGCCTTGCCTTCAAGCACGGCATCACCTGCCTGAACACGCCCGGCACCATCGACAGCGACTATCGCGGCGAGGTCAAGGTGCTGCTCGTCAACCTCGGCGACGAGGACTTTTCGGTGACGCGCGGCATGCGCATCGCCCAGATCGTCTTTGCCCAGGTGACGCAGGCGAGCGTCGAGGAACGCAGCGCCGCCGGCGGCACGACGCGCGGTGCGGGCGGCTTCGGCTCGACCGGCACCGCCTGAATGGCCGCACCGAAACTGGTCATCTTCGATTGCGATGGGGTGCTCGTCGACACCGAAACGCTCGCCAACCGCAGGCTGGCGCAATGGATCGGCGACGCCGGTTATCCGATCACCTATGAGCAATGCCGCAAGCGGTTTTGCGGGCGCAGCCTGTCGTCGGTTCATGCCGAACTGAAAGCGGCGGGGACGGATATCGGCGACGATTTCGTCGAGCGTTGGTATCGCGAACTGCCCGGCATCTTCGGCAGCGGCGTAGAAAAGATCCCTCATGTGGAAACCTTCATCGAGGCGGTGAAGGCGGCGGGCATCGCCCGTTGCGTGGCCTCGTCGGCCCGCACCGACAAGATGCTGATGACGCTCGGCCAGACCGGGCTGCTGCCACATTTTCGCGATGTTCTGTTCAGCGCCACCATGGTTTCGCATGGCAAGCCGGCGCCCGATCTTTTTCTGCACGCGGCAAGCCAAATGGGCTTCGAACCCTCCGACTGCATCGTCGTCGAGGACAGCGTGGCGGGCACTCGGGCTGGCGTCGCCGCCGGCATGCGCGTGTTTTCCTATCATGGCGACCCGCATTCGGACCGGGACGGGCTGGCGCAAGCCGGCGGCATCCTGTTCGACGACATGCGCGAGCTGGCCGGTCTCGTGCCGATCCCGCACGCCAGCTGACACCCCGCTGTCAGGAGGGTGAGACGCCGGGCGAAAAGTCGCGCCTGAGCCAATCACATCTGTTTGCCCGGCACGGGGCGAGGGGATAGATTCAGGCCCAGTTTCCGCTCGGACAAGGATGGAACCTCCATGGACAAGGGCAAGATTTTCCGCGACCTCCACACCTCCACCTTCATCATTCCCAATCCCTGGGATATCGGCACGGCAAAGCTTCTGGCTTCCTTCGGCTTCAAGGCGCTGGCGACCACCAGCGCCGGCTTTGCCTTCTCGCGCGGCCTTGGCGATGGCGGTGTCGGCTTCGAGGCGATGATCGCGCATTGCAAGGAACTGGCGGGCGCGACCCACCTGCCGGTTTCGGCGGACCTCGAACGCGGCAAGGGCGACAGTGCCGAAAGTGCGGCCGAAACCATTTTCGCCGCCGAAGCCGCCGGGCTGGCCGGCTGCTCGGTCGAGGATTTTTCCGGCGACGACGCCCGGCCGATCTATGAATTCTCGCATGCGGTCGAACGTGTGGCCGCCGCCGCCGAGGCCGCGCGCGCCCTGAAGCGCGATTTCGTGTTCACGGCGCGGGCGGAAAATTTCCTTCATCACCGCCCAGACCTCGACGACACGATCAGGCGCCTGCAGGCTTTCGAGAAGGCCGGCGCCGACGTCCTGTACGCACCGGGCATCGCCGACATCGCCACTGTGCGCACCATCTGCTCTTCCGTGTCGAAGCCGGTGAACGTGCTTGCCGTGCCGGGCTTCACCATGGCCGAGCTGACGCAGGCCGGGGCGAAGCGCATCTCGCTCGGCTCCAAGCTCACCAATTTCGCCTTCGGCATGCTGGAGCGCGCCTCGCACGAAATGCTGGACAGGGGAACGTTCGAGTTCAGCCGCGACGCCATGGCGTTCGCTCGGTTGCAGGCGATGTTTTCCACGGAGGGCGCATGAGCCCGGCGCTGACGGTCACCGACATGCACACCGGCGGCGAGCCGGTGCGCATCGTCACCGGCGGCTATCCGGCGATCCCCGCGGGCACCATCCTAGAAAAGCGCGCCTATGTCCGCGACAATCTCGACCATCTGCGCAAGATGCTGATGTTCGAGCCGCGCGGCCATTACGACATGTATGGCGTGCTGCCGGTCGAGCCCGATCTGCCCGGTGCCGACCTCGCCGTGCTGTTCATGCACAATGAAGGCTATTCGACCATGTGCGGCCACGCCACCATCGCGCTGGGGCGCTATGCGGTCGACCAGGGTATCGTCGCGAAAACGGAACCAGTGACCACGGTTCGCATCGAAGCGCCGTGCGGCATGATCGTCGCCTCGGTCGAAGTCGCCGACGGCAAGGCAGGTGCCGTGTCGTTCGAGAGCGTGCCCGCCTTTCTGTTTGCCCGCGACCGGGAAATAGAGCTGCCGGGCGCCGGAAAAATCCGCTTCGACGTCGCCTATGGCGGCGCCTTCTATGCGCTCGCCGACTGCCGCCAGTTCGGGCTGGAGTTCGGCAGGGACCGCGCCCGTGATTTCGTCGATGCCGCCACCGCGCTGACGGAAAAGCTGAAAGCGGAATTCCCGCTTGCGCACCCCGCCCATGCCGATCTCAGCTTTCTCTACGGCACCATCCTGACCGACGGGAAGGACGCCTTTTCCAGCGAGCCGACAAAGAATGTCTGCGTCTTCGCCGAAGCCGAAGTCGACCGTTCGCCGACCGGTTCCGGCGTCACCGCGCGCCTTGCCGCGATGCACGCCAGGGGCCAGATCGGCATCGGCCAGTCGCGGACCTTCGAAAGTATCGTCGGCTCGCGCTTTACCGGCGAGGTCGCGCGCACGACGACGGAGGGCAACCATAGTGCCATCGTCGCGTGCGTCGGCGGCCGCGCCTTTTATAGCGGCAAGGCCGAGTTCGGCATCGAGCCGGACGACGAACTCGGCCGCGGCTTCCTGCTGCGCTGAACGTCTCACAGGAAACAATCGGCTGGACAGGCCTGCCCTTCGCATGGCAAGTCGCCCGCTGTTTTGGGGTTTCTTTCGGAGAATTTGATGCTGGACTATGACGTGCTTTGCATCGGCAATGCGATTGTGGACATCATCGCACAGTGCGACGATGCCTTTCTCGAGACGAACGGCATCGTCAAGGGCGCGATGAACCTGATCGACGCGCGCCGCGCCGAACTGCTCTATTCGCGTATGGGTCCGGCGATCGAGGCCTCGGGCGGAAGTGCGGGCAACACCGCCGCCGGCATCGCTTCGTTCGGCGGCCGCGCCGCCTATTTCGGCAAGGTCGCGCGCGATCATCTCGGCGGCATCTTCACCCACGATATCCGCGCTCAGGGCGTCGCCTTCGACACCGCACCGCTGGAGCGCGAGCCGCCGACGGCGCGCTCGATGATCTTCGTCACCCCCGACGGCGAGCGCTCGATGAACACCTATCTCGGCGCCTGCGTCGAGCTTGGCCCCGACGATGTCGAAGCCGCCAAGGCGAGCGGCGCCAGGGTCACCTATTTCGAGGGCTATCTGTGGGACCCGCCGATGGCCAAGGAGGCGATCCGCCGGACCGCCGGGCTGGCGCACGAAGCCGGCCGCGAAGTGGCGATGACCTTGTCGGACTCGTTTTGCGTCGACCGCTACCGCGACGAATTCCTGGATCTGATGCGCTCCGGCACCGTCGACATCGTCTTCGCCAACGCCAGCGAGATCAAATCGCTCTACCAGACGGAATCGTTCGACGATGCGGTGGCGCTGATCCGCAAGGACTGCAAGCTCGCCGCCGTCACCCGCTCCGAGCATGGCTCGGTCATCGTGCGCGGCGCGGAGACGGTGACGATCGAGGCAGCCGCGATCCGCGAACTGATCGACACCACCGGCGCCGGCGACCTTTACGCCGCCGGCTTCCTCCACGGCTACACACAGGGCCTCGACCTCAGGCATTGCGGCGATCTCGGCTCGCTGGCCGCCGGCCTGGTGATCCAGCAGATCGGCCCGCGCCCGCGCCAGGACCTTCGCGACGAGGCCAAGAAAGCCGGGCTGCTATAGGCCGCGATAAAGTTCGCTTGCGTTTTCGAAGCTGAAGCGCAGCGGCACCGCGCCCTCGACCTGCCAGGCTTCCACCGTTTCGGCGCCGATCAGCGCCAGCGCCTTGCCGGTATCCACCATCGCGCCGCCATAGAGCCGGTTGGCCAGGTTGAGCATGGCCGTCTGGTGCATGGCTTCGCTGCCGGAACCGCACGCATCCTTGACCAGCGCGACGCGGAAGCCGGAGGCGACCGCGTGCTTGACGGTGGCGTCGACGCAGGCCTCGCTCCATACGCCGCAGACGAAAACCCATTCGATGCCTTGTAGCCGCAGCAGCGCCGCCAGCCTTCCGTCGCCGAACATCGACGCCTCCGCCTTGACCAGCAGCGGCTCGTCGGCGAGCGGCGCCACCTCGGGGCAGAGCGCGGTGAACGGGTTGTCCTTGTCGCTGAAATAGGAGCGCCCGTCAGCCAGCACCGGATGGAACGGCCGCATCGCCGTAGCCTCGACCGAATAAGCGGCGTGCGCCACCAGCATGCCGGCCGCGCGGGCAGCCCCTTGCAGGCGCACGACATTGGCCAGCACCGCGTCGTAGCCGACCGCGAGCAGGCGCGGGTCGCCGCGATGCTCTTCCTGCAGGTCGATGCACAAAAGCCCGGCCTTCGCCGGGTCGATGGAAAGGGAACGTTTCATGGGTGCCTGCCTGCGACGGGACGACGATTTTTCCGGCGCAAATAAGCAGAACCGCATACGCGCCAATATCAATCCGGCGACGCGTTCTTTCGTTTCACGGCACAAGCTGCCGTAGCACGGCCCTGCGCCCGAAACCCGTTCCCGTTTTTGGGCGCGCCCTATCCCAGCCTGCCGTCCGACAGGCGTCCGAGAAACACCAGCATCATCGCGGCGTGTTTGAGCGCGGTTGCGGAAATGCCGCCCGGACAATGGCCGGTGCCTTCGCTGTCGAGGGTGAGGTGGCAATGCCCCTTGCGGCAGGCGCCGCGGCGGCAGCGCTTTGGCGCGCCGTCGACCTCGGCGGAAAGCCGCACCGAAAGCAGGATCGCCTCGCGCGCCGCATGAGGCAGCATGCGATGCGCGGTACCGTGCTTGAAGTTCATGCCGAAGAATCCTTTCCTGGAAAGAGGGCGCAACGGTTCGTCCGCGCGCCCGAAAAATCGGGCCGACGGGTTGGGAAACCGACGCATGGACCGCGCCTTGTTGTTGTTATTATGCGGCGCGGTTCCATGCGTCCGCCGGCGTTCTTGCCTCCCCGCAGGGAGCGGCGACTTAGCCGCAAGCCTCGGTCGAGGCCCGGATCTGAGGGCTCATCACCCAGCAGCACCACCGTTAGTGCCGCCGACCCGGCGCCGCCGTCCTCGCCTGATACCCGGTGCGCACCAGGCTTCCCGTGAGAACGGTGAGGCGATTATGGAGGAGGGGTGGAGGGTGTGGATAAAAGGGCTGGGATTTTTCTAAGATGTTTAGTGGAAACAACTGGTTGGCGGCAGGAGGGTTTGGTTTTGTCCTCATGGAGCAAACCAGCAT